>DASYDZ010000226.1:0-8742 GCA_036499305.1 Candidatus Didemnitutus sp. | reverse complement strand
CTCACCTGCACCGGATGGACCTGGTACTTCGCGGCGATGGCGTGGACAGGCTCGATACCTCTGAGGGCTTCGAGACCAACCTTGGCTTTCAGATCGGCACTATGCTGACGACGTTTCTTTGACATGGGGATCGTTCCTTCGTTCTGGGTTAAGCGACCCGCCTTGTCTAACTTTTGGGGACCAGCTCAGCCGGCTCGCATCAAGTGGGACAATCTTGTGTTGCAGGAATTCACACGACGGAAATCCTAGGTGAAACGGCGAATGAACGACGATGCCACAAGGTACAAAGAGTACCTTCAAAAGAAGCTGCTTTCTGAAACGTGGAAACATCTTTTCACCCCAGAAAATGCCGCGAAGATGATGGACTCGGAAGGCCTTGCAGAGCACGCCACACAGGTCGGTGAAAATGCAGCGATTCTCGTCAACTGGCAAAGAGAGCGTCTCAGAAATTTCGCCCCAGATACCCCTTTTGAGCAACCCGACGTCGCCTTATTCTTTCAACCGATCATGGGTCGGATCGACAACGCTGCGAAGCGGATAGGTTTTAACCCACTAAATTCCGTTTCACTTGCGACATCTACAGACGTTGGCCCGTCACCATCGACCTTGTCTACCTCGACAGGGCATACAATTTTCATAGGTATAGGCACCGGCAAATTCTGCAATGCCTGGGCGAAGGCTTACCTGGGAGTGGCACGCGCAATATGGACGCCAGGAAAAGAAATTACGAAACCCACAGTCGACCAAGTCAGAGCGACTTTTGCAAAGGACCCTGACGGCCTTTACGTTGCGTTCCGGCTCGCGGTGAACTTTGGGTTAAACGAAACGGTTGTCGGGGTGGACGACTTGATGCGTGGTGATGCGATATTCGATTCCCATAAAGCGCACTTGTTGGACTCGATGGAAATGTTCGCTCTCGCCCACGAATACGTCCATTGCGTGGCGCACGAGCGTTATCCCGTAATGCGAGGAATTCTTACGCGGGAGCGAGCTTTTGAACTTGAGACCATTTGTGACATTTTTGGAGTCAGACTCTCCCAGGAAAGTACAGATGACATTTCAAATAAGTTGTCCCTCGCAGGGATCGGTGCGGTGATGTTTTTGCGAGCGATGGAGATCAGCACATTGGCCCGAAGTCTCTTTGTGAAAAGTGAGCCGACGTCATCATCGCATCCTCCAATCGAAGATCGGATTGCAGATATAAAGAAAATGATCGAAGCAACGGCAGGCCCAAAGACCCGTGATTTCGTTACCCATTCTTTGGATTGCTACGACGGATTGGCTGTTTCGCTCAAGACTTTGCTTCTGGCTCTGGTATTTGTGAAGCGAGATAAATTGCTCGCTCAATCTTTTAAGGCGCCTCTGCCCTCAGACGAAAAATGAGCACCGGATTGCATTCAGCTGGCCGACCCGTAAACGATCGGAATCGACCACTCGTGATTTCGACGCTGTAATTTTTCGGAATTTATCGGATCCGATGGCCCTCCACGACGATTTTGAGGCTGCAAGAAAGGCTCTCGAAACTCTTCAAAGCCAAAGCGCTGAGGCAGCACAGGCTTTTGGCAGGACAAAAGACGACGTCGTATCGGTTCAGTTGGTATGGGAGCAGATGGAAAAAGCGGCACCCACGAACAGCGCGGTCGCTTCCGTCGTGGCCAGCGGATCGGCGAATATCGCCGCGATGGCCAGCTCATTTCAGGGAATGTTATATGCCTCGGACACGACCGCCAAGGCGGCAATGAGTGCGGCAGTGTCAGGAGCGTTCCTGACGACAAACACCGTGATGGCAGTTATCGGACTGCCGACCGAGACCCGGGCGGTCATCACGTTCGATCCGGAAACCGTCAAGCTGCCCACCTACGAAGCGCGAAACTACCTTTCCGACCGTTTGGGTGTACTCGACCAAACGTTAAAGCAGGTCTGCCAAGGCGTGTGGGAGGCACTCTACGGTGCGCCGTCGGATCCCGGTCGGGCGGCGCTTTTCGCGATGCGCCAAGCGTACGATCAATTGTTTACCGTTTTGGCTCCCGACGACCGAGTTCGCGCCTCGTCATATTGGAAACGAATCTCCGCGGATAAGCCGCTGCTCGTCACTCGAAACCAACGAATCGACTACGCGTTGGCGATGCACGTGAGCGACAAATTTGATGCTCTCGAACTCTCCGCCGCCACCAAGGCCACGCTCGATGCGTATCATGAACTAAACGCGGCCCACAAGCGTGAGCCTTTAGATCCAATCAAGACGAAGGCGACGCTTCGGACGATGTACGCCTGGCTCGAACTCTGGGCCGACGCGCTCGGTCTGTGACAAGGGTAACCAGTGGCACACCGGAAACCCCGGCCCGTCAGCCGCCAGACCTGACCTCGTTGCTACTCGGTGCTTCCTCCAAAGTTCGCCTCAATCTGCCAGGCCAAGGAGAGATTGAGCTAGACCGGAAGGGCGCCAAACAGCTCCGCGAGCAGCTCGAGAATTAGGCGACGGTCTGCTCCGCCCGCTGGTCTTCGAGCTGGCCATTTCCATTGCCAGATTATTGCCAGCTTTTGAGGCATCTCCGTTTGGAACGGCGTACAACCATTCGCATCGTTACCTATGAAGCCTAAGGCCCCAGACGAGGAAACCCGGTTTTCAAGACCGCCGCGATAGACCACTCTGCCACCCTTCCTCAAATGGATGATTCTTTTCTCTCGCAGAGTTGGGGTGCGAAGCCAAGTGAAGACTCTCGATCGATGCCGCCCGGGCCCGCGGCCGACCGCCGGCCATGCCAACCGCCTCCGCCTCCCTCGCCGAATTTCAGGGCTTGTACGGCCCGTACACGCTCACCGAACGCGTGCTGCAGAAAATCTGGCTGCGCCGCGACTTCGACGTGGCATCGGCCCGGCTCTCCAACGGCCGGGCGCTGGAGGTCGTGCATCCGGGGACATGGAACCTGCTCGGCGGACCGGATTTCACCGCGGCGAAATTTGCGATCGACGGCGTCCTGATCGAGGGCGACGTCGAGGTGCATTTTCGCGTGGGCGACTGGTCCGCGCACGGTCACGCGACGAATCCGTCGTTTGCGCGCGTCGCGCTGCATGTGGTGCTGTTCCCGCCCGATCCCGCGGCGCGGCCCGCGCAACGCATCGACGGTGTCGCGCTCCCGGTGCTGGCGTTGCTGCCGCTGCTCCATCGCGACCTCGAGGAATACGCCGCCGATGACGCCCTCGAGCGCCTGACCGCGCGCGACGAATGGCGGCGCCTCAACGACCTCGCGTCGCGTCCGCCCGAGGTCGTGAACAGCCTGTTGCGCGAGCACGCGCGTGCGCGCTGGGAGGCGAAGGTGCGCTATGCCCGTGTCCGTGTCGAGCGGCTGGGCTTCGAGGCCGCGGCCCATCTGACGGCGCTGGAAATCCTCGGCTATCGCTTCAACCGCGCCGCGATGTGCACGGTGGGCATTCGATTTCCCCTGTCGTTATGGCGGGGCACCCTCGATCCGGAAGCGATCTTCGCCGCCGGGGCCCGCACCTGGCACCGGCAGGGGGTGCGTCCGGCGAATCACCCGCGGTTACGCCTGCGCCAATACGCCGCCTGGGTGGCGGCCCGACCCGACTGGCCCGATCGCCTTCTGGGCATGGCGGACACTCACGGCTGGACGGCGCCGCCGGATGCCAAACCGAAAGGTAAGCGCCGGGCTGACCTCGCGCGCTGGCGTGAGGAGTTCTCCGACGGCATTACAGGGAATATTCTGGATGGTCCCCGGCTGGACACCTTGGTTTGCGACGGATTCCTTCCCCTCATTGCGGTGCGCGGACCTGACCGTTTCGAAGCCTGGTTCGACTGGTATCTCGGCGATGTTCCCGCGGGGGTCCGAAATGGCCTCCGCCGGCTCGGTTTGACGGGCCTCTCCGGTTTGCCCGCCCGCCATGGTCTCGGGCAGGGGTTGATCGGATGGTTCCTGGCGAACCAGTCCTGTGCAAGTGCCTGACAGAACGCAGGCTGGGGAGGGGCTTGACAACGCTTCCGACGAGCCTCTACTTTTAACTCCCAGTAACAAGTTCACTTTCAAAAGAGTGGGCCTTCGGGTCCGCTTTTTTTTTCCCAAATTCAAAACACCACCATGAGCAGCGAAATCCTGTCCGTCCTCGAGTACATGGAGAAGGAGAAAGGCATTCCCCGTGCCGACATGATCTCCGCCATCGCGAACGCGATCAAAACCGCGGCGCTGAAGGGCGTCAATTCGGGCCAGGAGCTCAAGATTGATATCAATCCGAAGAACGGCCAGCTCAAGGCTTGGGCCATCATGAAGGTCGTCGACTCCGTTTCCGACCCGAAGAAGGAAATCCACATTGAAAAGGCCCAGGTGTTCAAGCACGGCGCCATCCTCGGCGACATGGTGGAAAAGGACATCGATCCGGCCTATCTCGGCCGCATTGCCGCCCAGACCGCCCGGCAGGCGATCATGCAGAAGCTCCGCCAGTTCGAGAAGGAGCGCATCTACGACGATTTCAAGGACTCGGTGGGCGACATTGTCAGCGGCACGGTTCGTCGCCGCGAGCGCAACGACCTTTTTATCGACCTCGGCAAGGCCGAGGCAGTCATGCCGGGCAAGGAGCAGGTCCCGGGCGAGGAATATGCCCCGGGGGAACGCATCCGCTGTCTTTTGCTCGAGATCGAGAACTCCAGCCGCGGTCCCGAGGTCATTCTGAGCCGCGCCAGCAGCAAATTTGTCCGCCGCCTGTTCGAACTCGAAGTCACCGAGATCGCCGACGGTACCGTCAAGATCGAGGCCTTCGCCCGTGAGCCCGGTTATCGCACCAAGATTGCCGTGACCAGCTCCGATCCCAAGGTCGATCCGGTCGGCGCCTGCGTCGGTGCCCGCGGCGCCCGCGTGAAGAGCATCGTGCGCGAGCTCGGCGGCGAGAAGATCGACATCATCCCGTATCACGCCGACCCGAAGGAGATGTTGTTCGAGGCGCTCAAGCCCGCGGTTCCCCGCGAGATCGTCCTGGACGAAAAGAGCAAGCGCATGGTTGTCCGCGTGGCCAACGAGGACCTTGCCGTCGCCATCGGCCGCAAGGGCCAGAACGCGCGCCTGACTTCGAGACTGGTGGGCTGGAAACTCGAGATCGAGGAATGGAAGCCGTCGACCTCGGACCCGCGCGCGCAGGCCATCGGCACGCTCGTCTCCTCCTTTGCCTTCACTCCCGCCATCGCCGAGCGCCTCGTGGCGCACGGCATCAATTCCGCCGCCGCCTTCGAGGGCGTCGAGGCGGGCGATCTCGCCGAGGCCGGTTTTTCGCCGGAAGAGGCCGAAAGCATCATTTCCCGCGTCACGAGCGCCCAAGCCTGACCCCGCCCGACCCGCATACCGCCTAAATGAGCATCCGCATTCACGAACTCGCGAAGAAGCTGGGCATGGACAACAAGGACCTGATGACTTTGTTGAAGGAGCGCGATTATCCGGCCAAGAGCGTCTCGAGCACTGTCGACAACATTACTGCGGAAGCCCTTGAGCATGAAATCCGGGCCAAGCGGCCCGCCGAACCGGTCCCCGCGGTCGTCTCGGTCGCCGCGGCTCCCGTTGCGGAGGCACCGAAGGTCAACCTGCCGGTCGGTGTGTTCGTGAAGTCCGTCCAGGATGTCGCGCGCGAACGCGAGGAGGCCGTCAAGGCCGCCGCGCCGCCGCCGCGCCCGGCGCCGGTGATGGCGACCGCGCCCGTCGCGGCCACGCGCCCGCCCGTTCCGCCGCCGATCGTCCGTCCGTCGACGAACGCGCCCGTGGTCATCAAGTCTCCCGTTACTCCGCCGCCCGTGCCATCCGCCCGGCCGGCCATGAGCTCGCCGCCGATGGTATCGCGTCCGCCGATGACGGCGCCCGTGCCGGTGGCCAAGAATCCCATCGCTCCGCCCCCCATTCCCGCGCCGGCCGCCCCCCGTCCGTCAGCCCCGCCCCCACCGCCCAGCCGCACCGGGCCGCCGATGGCCCCCGCACCTTCGTCGGTCACGGTCTCACAGAATGGCGACATCAAGACCATCCACGCCAAGCCGCCGATCATCGTGCGCGACTTCGCCGTCGCCCTCGGCCTGAAGCCGTTCAAGCTCATCTCGGAGCTGATGGAGGTCAGCATTTTTGCGTCGATGAACCAGTCGATCGACGAAGCCGTCGCCACCAAGCTGGCGGAAAAACACGGTTTCGTGCTCGAGATCAAACATCGCGGCGAGCCCCAGGTTGTCGCCCCCGCGGCCAAGAAGCAGGAGGAGAAAAAGTCGAAGGAGGACCGCGATCGCGAGGAGGACGCCAGGAATTTCGCGCCCCGTCCGCCGGTCGTGACCATTCTCGGCCACGTCGACCACGGCAAGACCTCCCTCCTGGACGCCATCCGCAAGGCGGAAGTGGCCGCCGGCGAAGCTGGCGGCATCACGCAGCACATCGGCGCCTACCAGATCGAGCACAACGGCCGCAGGATCACCTTCCTCGACACTCCCGGCCACGCCGCTTTCTCGAAGATGCGCGCGCGCGGCGCCAATGTCACCGACATCGCCATCCTCGTCGTCGCCGCGGATGACGGCTTCATGCCGCAGACCGACGAGGCCCTGAAGCATGCGCAGGATGCCAAGGTCGCGCTCATGGTCGCGGTCAACAAGATGGACGTGAAGGGCGCCAATCTCGATCGCGTGAAGACCCAGATGCAGGAGCGCAACATCGCGCCCGAGGACTGGGGCGGCGAGACCGTCACCGTGCCCGTTGCGGCGATCAAGGGGCAGGGCATCACCGAGCTGCTCGAAATGATTCTGCTGCAGGCCGACGTTCTCGAACTGAAGGCCAACGCGAAGGCCGAGGCCAGCGGTGTGATCATCGAGTCCCAGGTCGACGTGGGCCGCGGCCCGCTGGCCACCGTCATTGTCCAGCGCGGCACGCTCCGCGTCGGCGATGCCATCGTCTGCGGTTCGCAGTGGGCCAAGGTGCGCGCCATGTTCGACGACCAGGGCAACAATGTGAAGGAGGCTCCGCCGTCCTCGCCCGTCCGCGTCATCGGCTGGTCCGGACCGCCCGACTCGGGCGCCCGGTTCCAGGCGGTCAAGAACGCCCGGGAGGCCGAAAATCTCGCCGAGGAGGAGCAGCAGCGCGTGAAGAAGGATGCGGTCACCGCCGCCGCCACGCCGAAGGACACGTCGATCGATGCGCTCTTCGCCAATATTGCCGCGACGCAGGAAAAGGTTCTCCGCGTGGTCCTCAAGTCCGACGTCTTCGGTTCACTCGAGGCCGTGCGCAATGTCCTGGAAGACATCAAGAGCGCCAAGGTGAAACTCGACATCGTCGCCGCCGACGTCGGCATCATCACCAAGAACGACGTCCTGATGGCCGGCGCGTCAGGAGCCGTCATCATCGGCTTCACCACGAAGCAGGAGAACGGCGTCTCGGCGCTCGCGAAGCACCACAGCGTCGCCATCCAAAATTTCGACATCATCTACGAGCTGGGCGACCGCGTCCGCGAAATGATGGCCGACCTGCTCGAGCCCGACCTCAAGGAGATCAAGCTGGGCGTCGCCGACGTTCGTCAGGTTTTCCCGGTGTCGAAGGGTTTTGTCGCCGGCTGTCTCGTCACCGAGGGCAAGATCAACCGTGGCGTCACGTCCCGGGTCCGCCGCGGCAAGGATTCCATGTTCGAGGGCAAGATCGGCACACTGCGCCGGTTCAAGGACGACGCCAACGAGGTGCGCGCCGGCCTCGAGTGCGGCATCCGCCTCGACGGTTTCGACGACTACAAGCCGGGGGACAAGATCGAGTGCTTCGAGGTCCAGAAGGTCAGGGCCACACTGTGATTTGGGAATTTCGATTTTGGATTTCAGATTTTCGAATCACCGCGAACCCAATCCGCCCAAGCTCGAGAATTCATCCTCGCGATTCCACCGCCTGCCGTTTGCGATTCTGAGCGTCGCCCGGGATTCCAGCGCGGCCGGTCGGTGGTCGAAAATCCTCCACCCGATTGCGAAATCCGAGCCGATCGCGTCTTGGCAGCCAAAAATCGAGAGTCAAAAATCGTAAATTCCGATGTCCAACCGACTCCTCCGCGTGAACGAGCTGATGCAGCGCGAGATCAGCGCCTACCTGCACTCGCGCTACTCGAGCGAGGCGGTCGCCATCACCATTTCGGGCGTGCAGGTGACCGGCGACCTGCGCGAGGGAAAGGTGTACTTTTCCGTCGTGGGCGGACCGGACGATTTTGACCGCGCCGAACGCTGGCTCCGGGGCAAACTGGGTGAGATCCGCTCCATGGTGGCCAAGAACGTCGTGCTGCGCCACGTCCCGCTGCTCACGGTCCACCCCGACCACAGCGCAGCCCGAGCCTTGCGCGTCGACCGGTTGCTTGATGAGATCGACGGCAAAGGCAGCAGCCCGTCGTGAAATATTATCCCACCTACGCCAGGGCATTCGCCGAATTCCGCCAGGGGCTGGCGGGCCAGCGGGTCGTCGTCATCGGGCACCAGCGGCCGGATGGCGACTGCATCGGTTCGGAAGTGGCAATGTGCCGGCTGCTCCGCGCGGACGGCCTGGACGCGGTCTGCATGAACCCGGACCCCGTGCCCCGCCGGCTGAAGTTCCTGGTGGGCGACACGCCGTTTTTCAAGCGCGACGATCTGCCCGATCACACGCGGCTGGCCGTGTTCACCGATTGCGCCGACCATGACCGTTCCGGGATCAAGGTGCGCGAACTCTACCCGGCGCCCTACGCCTGTTTCGACCACCACCTGTCGAACGTCGG
>DASYDZ010000225.1:0-9462 GCA_036499305.1 Candidatus Didemnitutus sp. | reverse complement strand
CGCTGCTCTCGCTGAAGGACATCTTCCATTACCACCTGATCAACGCGCAGGGCCCGATCGCCGAGGTCGAGGACAACATTCTCAAGGAACTCGAGTACCAGAGTTCGCTGGAGCTCGACCCCCGCACCTACGACCGGCTGCGCGTGCTCCCGCTGGCCAGCGAGATTGTGGTGCATGCGCGGCAGGAACTGGTCAAGCGGCTCGACACGTACGAGCTCAACCATCCCGAGCTTTTCGGCCGCGTCGTCACCTTCATCGACAAGAAACTCATGCCGATCATCGTCCGGCATGCGCTGTCCGGCCACTCGAACATCAACAGCGAGGATCCGTTGCTCGACGAGCCGCTCGCGCTGGCGATGCTGATCGATATCTTTTCCGAACGCGGTTACCACGCGGTCGTCGACGTCCACCGCATCGAGGTCCCCGAGCAGATGGATCTGACCACCGGCCGCATCGCCTGCCGGGTGAAGAAAGTCTACCGCTCGATCATCCGGTTCAAGGGCTCGGAAATCCGCCGCGGCTGAGCCGGACTCATGCAGTTGGATGTGCTCTTGCGAGTAACAAGACGTGTACTGAATGGTGGAACCCGACCCCCGGGGCGGGTTCGCAAGACTTTCATCGGAGAACCGGCCCGGAGGTCCGGTTCCACCTTGGCTTAACGGCATGGTCCCGGCCGAGAGCGAACCCCGGCGAATGCATCCAAATGACGGATGCGCTAAAGTACCCTCCCGGCCGCGCCGATAGGGAGAATGCGACCGCCTTGCCCTGGCGGAGGCACGCCATGCATTTCGCTCACTCCTTCCGGCCCGTCACCCGCGTGCGGCTGCTTGCCTTCACCGGCCGCACGCTCATGACCGGCCTGTTCGCTCTCGCCGCACTGCTGGTTCTCGCGGCCCCGGCCTTCGGGCAGTACACGGTGACCGTGCTCGACTCTGGTGGCATGGAAAGCATCAGCTACTCGACCGCGGGCGGCCAGCAAGTGGGCGTCGATGCCAGTGGCGCCACGCTCTGGTCGGGATCGTCCGGCAGCGCCGTCGCGCTTCAACCGGCGGGCGCCGTCGCCTCCACGGCACTCGTGACCAACGGCAGCCAGCAGGGTGGCTCGGCAAATTTCTCCAGCGGCAACGGGAGCGATCACGCGACTTTGTGGTCCGGAACGGCGGCGAGCTTTGTCGATCTTCATCCCTCCGGCGCCGCCTCTTCCTATGTCGAGGCGCTGTCCGATTCGCAACAGGGCGGCTCCGCGGTCTTCAGCGGCCTCGTGCACGCGATGCTCTGGAGCGGCACGGCCGCCTCGGCCGTCGATCTCCAGCCGGCGGGCGTCACGCAGTCGGAAGTCATGACCATGTCGGCCACGCAACAGGCGGGCTACGCGGTCATCGGCGGCGAAACCCACGCCGCGCTCTGGTCCGGCACGGCCGCGAGCTTCGTCGACCTGCATCCCGCCGGCGCGTCGCTTTCGTATGTCTATGCGGTCAGCGGCAACACGCAGGCGGGAGCCGTCTATTTTGGCCAGACTGCCTGCGCGGCGGTCTGGTCCGGCTCGGCGGCGAGCTTTGCCAATCTGAATCCGCCGGGCGCGGACGGTTCCATAATCTACGCGATCGCGGGCCACTATGCCGCCGGAATCGTGTTCAAGGGTCAGCTTTTCTACGGTGGTTTCTGGGATCTGACGACCGGGCGCTTCTACAATCTGCAGACCGAGCTCACCGCCGCCACCGGCCCGCTCTCCCAATTCTCCGTGCTTCGGGGCGCCGCGCTCTCCGGGTCCACGCTCTATCTCGTGGGCGAGGCCGACGACCTGTGGGATTCGACCAGCGAGGCCGTGCTCGTCGCCGCCCCGGTGCCACTCCCGACCGCGAATCCCGGCGCCGATTTCAACGGTGACGGCCAGGCCGACCTGGTGTGGGAGAACACCTCCACCGGCGACCGCAGTCTCTGGCTCATGAACGGCACCAGCCTCGGCAGTTTTTCGTATGTCGCCGGAATACCCACCGAATGGCGCATCGTCGGACGCGGGGATTTTGACGGCGATGGCCAGGCCGATCTGGTCTGGGAGGACACCACCACCGGCGACCGCGCCGTCTGGCTGATGAACGGACCCAACCTGGCCGGCATGGCCTACCTCGCCTACGTCGACCCCGTCTGGCACATCGCCGCCGTCGGCGACCTCAATCATGATGGCCAGCCGGACTTGATCTGGGAAAACACCGCCACCGGCGACCGCGCCATCTGGTATCTCAACGGCACCTCCATCGCGAGCTTCGGTTATCTCGCGGGCATCCCGACGGAGTGGCGCATCGTGGGAGCCGCGGATTTCGATGGCGACGGCGACACCGATTTGCTGTGGGAGGATGTCACAACGGGCGACCGCAGCGTGTGGTTCCTGCACGGCGAAACGCTGGACAGCTTCGGGTACGTCGCGAACGTCGATCCCGTCTGGCACATCGCGGCCACGGCGGATTTTGACGGCGATGGACAGCCGGACCTTTTGTGGGAGAACCTTTCCACCGGTGATCGGGCGTTTTGGCTGCTCGATGGAATCTCCCAGCGCTCGAGCCCGTATCTGGCCAACATTCCGGGCGTCTGGCATCTCACGCCCTGAAGCGCGGCTTGCCGCTGGCGGGAGTCACGCCATCGTGGCGCCATGGAAGAACCGCGTCACCTCGACGAGTTCGTCGCCGGGCGTCCGCACTGGTGGCAATGGTTGACGATCCTGTCGCTCGACGCGCCACTGGTCGCCGTGGCCTGGCAGCGGGCGATCGTGGAACTTGCCGGCGCCCGGCGGGACGCGGCCCCGACGCTCGTGCTCGGAAGTTCCGTGTGGCTCGCCTACACGGCGGACCGCTGGATCGAGGGCTGGCGGCTTGAGCCCGGGAATGTGCGGACCCAGCGGCATTGGTTTCACCGGCGGTGGCGGACACCGGTGGCGGTGATCTGGCTCACGGTGCTGGCCGCGACGATCACGCTGTCTTTCACCCGGTTGACGGCCCGGGAGCTCGAGGCCGGACTGATTCTCCTCCTGCCAGTCGGCGTGTACCTCTTCTCGCACCAACTGGTCCATCGGCGAAATCGCTGGCGAGCCCCGAAGGAAATCTGCGTCGCTCTGCTGTTCGTCGGCGGCGTGGCGTGCTTTCCATCCGCCGAGCATACGTCGGCGATCAGCGTCGTTCTGGGGCCGCTCGCGCTTTTCGGCCTCCTGTGTTTCGCCGACTGCGCACTGATCTCGAATTGGGAGAACGAAGTGGACCTGTCCCACGGACAGACCTCGCTCGCCATCCAGTTTCCCGGTGGCCGGGGATACCTGCGCCTCCTGCCCTGGGCGGTGGCGGTGGCAGCGATCGCCACGGCGCCCTCTGCCGGCCGGGCCGGCGCGGTGCACTACGGCGCGGCCGCCAGCGGAATTCTGCTCGGGTTGCTCGACCTGTTTCATCGCCGGCTCGGCCGGCAACTCTCCCGTGTGCTCATCGATTTCGCACTGATGACCCCGTTCGTGTTCACGCTGGGAATCCCGCCCTGAATCACCATCGATCTTCCCTCGCCCAGCAGAATCATGCCGCGCAGTTTCGACCGCCTCGCCCGTCCGTACCGCCTCCTGGAGCTCGTCGCGTTCGGTTCCGATCTCGAACGGGCCCGGTTCGCCCATCTCGAATTGCTGCGAAATTGCCGCTCCATCCTGGTGGCGGGCGAAGGGGACGGACGCTGCCTCCGGCGTCTGCTGGCCATCGCGCCGCACGCGCGCATCACCTGCGTGGACGCCAGCGCGCGCATGATCGACCGCGCCCGCGAGCGCGTCGCGGGCTTCCCGGACGCCGCCGCGCGGGTTGATTTCATCCACGCCGATGCGCGCGCCTGGACGCCGGACCTCGAGGCCGTCGACGCAGTCGTCACCTTGTTCTTCCTCGATTGTTTCGACGCCGCGGAATGCACGGCTCTCATCGACCGCTGGGCCCCGATCATCCGCCCGGATGGCTATTGGATGTGGGCGGATTTCGCCCTGCCGACGGCCGGCTGGCGGCGGGCGCGGGCGCGCGCCTGGCTGACGATGCTCTATGCCTTTTTTCGCTGGCAAACCGGTCTTGCGGTGCGCGCCCTTCCGCCGGCGGAAACGATTCTGGCCGATCACAACCTGGCCGCGGTCTCCGCTCTGACCCTTCAGCACGGCATGCTGCGCAGCGTCGCGTTCCGCCGGATGACAAAGAACCGTTAATCCCCCGCCCGAACCGGTTTGTTCTGGCCTCGCGCGCCAACGTGACGCACAAGACTTCCTGATTCCCGACATGACCATCGATCAGGCCCGCACCGCCATCATCGCCGCGTTTGGCCGCATGAACGCAGCCTACCGCGAGACCGTCTTCGACGAATGGATTCTGGTTTCGATCCGCCCGGAAGGCGGGATGATTCTCGCGTACGAGGGACCGCGCGCCGACGGCTACAAGCAATCGTTCGCGCAGGACGTGGGGCCTTTGCGCTCCGAACTCGCCCAGCAAAAGCTGGTCGTCGGCGACTTCGCCTTCGCCACCTGGGCCCGCGGCCAGAAATATGACGCGTTCATGCGGGTGGGCGACTCCAGCTACCTTTTTTGCAATCACACGACGAAGACGATGGCCGAAATCCGTGACGGCCAGAACTGGCTCGAAGCGCAGAAGCCGTTCGTTGAGCTCAGCGAAAAATTCCGCACGGATCCGCTGAAATAGGGAAAGGCCGGATCGGCGCAGCGTCGACGGCCGGTCCGCACGCGAAGTGCAACGACCATCGATTCGGGAACGGTCGCTGCCCGTTTCTGGATACGGATGTGCCCGTGATGACTCGAAGGGCCAATCCCGGTCGCCGCGGGCGGCGACCCTCCAGGAATGCCTCGAATTTCCTGCGTTCCGCGGCGGCCACGGAGGCGATCAATCCCATCGGTATTTTGTCCCCGAAAAAACCTCACCGACCTGCAGAGCTGTAGGAGCGGGTTTACCCCGCGATTTCCGGTTCGATCGCGGCATAGAGCCGCTCCCACAACAATCCAAGCCGGAGCAAGTTCCGGGGTATCGGATCCAAAGCGAATGAATCCGCAGGGCTGCCGCTCGCGGCAGCCGCGGCTGGCCACGGCCGACGTGCGCGGGCGACTCCGCGGAGCTGCGCAGGCTTTTGCGGCACCAAGGATATCGAATCCGCGCTAGCCGATCAGCCCGTCCCAGACAAACCAGCCATAGCCGGCCACGAGCACGGCGCCCGCCCAGCGTGGCAGTCCGCCGAACACGAGCAGACAGAACGCGTGCAGGACGCCGGCACCAATCAGGAGCAGCAGACCGGAGAGAAAGGAACCCGACACGGCCGCCGGCATCAGCGCCGCGTAGATCCCGAGGCAAAGCGGAATGCTGACGTGTCCGTCGCCGACCTGCGACGTGTAGACAACATCGGCCCGCTTCTTCCAGCCCCAGTAAATCGCCAGAATCCCGTTGGGCATCACCATCAGCCAGCCGCTGAGCCAGCCGAGATGGGCCGCGTTGATGAATCCCCCTTTTTGAGCCGCGATCCAGGTCACGAGCCAGTCGATGCTTTCATACATCACCCACGCGCATGCCAGGACGATCGCGGCATCGACGTAGAACATCGGCCCGAACCGCACCTTTTGGCGGACGTTGTGCTTCACGACGTCGTAGACTTGGAAGCTCTGCCAGAAAAAGAAGATCGCGATCAGGAGAAGGCCGTCCGTTCGGTCGAGACGGCCGTCCTTCGCCATGATCCAGGTGGCGATGGAGAAAAACACCGCCGCGCCCAGGGTGAGCCAGAGCGAGAGGCGGTTGATCTGCGCTCCGATCGCGGCCGCACCGGCACCCTTCCTGGCCCGGGCCTTGTGGCGGGCCGCCGGTCCCTTTGCCTTGGGAATCACCTGCAGCCCCCAGAACAGCGCCGGCACGCCCAGCAGCAGCGTGAAGTTGGTGACGTTGTTGACGAGGCAGTTGGTGAGGACCTCGCTCGCCATGCCTCCGTGGCCCACGAGGATGAAGACAAACAGGATGTTTCCGAGGCCCGAGAAATACGGCGTGACGAGCGTGCCCAGCGCGGTTCCCTCCAGCCCCTCGTCGAGCATCGCCTCGAGTCGCCACAGCGTGATGAACGACACGAGCAGGAACAAACCCGCATACGTCGCCGGATGGGTCAGGCCGAGGGACTCGATCGCGTCGGTCAGCACGGGCGCAGTCAGGCGGCTGGCGCGCCCGCTGTAAACACCGGCGTTGCGCCGGCCGGGCCCCTTACTGCAGCTTGGGCGGCATCTGCATGATGCGCGCCGCCAGGGCGGCGAAAACCGGACCGGTCTTCGGCTGCGCCACCTCCTCGCCGGTTTGGATCGTGGCGACGGGGCGGAAATCTCCCAGCACGGCACAATAGTCGTTGTTGACCATGATGCCGATGAGATCGCCCTGCTTGCTGAACATGAGGTCGCCGCGTTTGGGCGCAAACTCGCCAAAGAGCCGCGTGACGATCCGGTTGTCGACCTTCACGTAACCCGGATTGGCGGCGTCGATGCGAAACGGGGTCTCGCCGTACTGGCCGTTTTCGGCCCGCACGAGCAGCGCGTCCGAGGTCTTGTAGATGTCCGTGGCGAGGCGGTAGATCTTCGCGCCGAGCTGGCCGGCGAGCAAGTCGTCGATCGGCGTCACGATGATGCGCGGATCCACCGCGAGAAAATCCAGCTCCTTGAGCGGCGCGGTGAAGCCTCCATGGACCATGCGGCCGTAGATCTTGTCGTAATCGGTTGGCGTGTCCGTCGTCAGCGTGAAGGGCGTGTCCGCGACGTGCATGAGCGCGTAGGTCTTCTGACCGTCGGTGACAAGGATCGTCTGGGTGTCGCGGTTGCGCTCGTTCGGGCTGAAGATTCCGGGCCGCACGGTCTGGATCGTCGCGGCGACGCGATTGGCGAGAAAGTCGGCGAAGATGGCGTTGGGGTTCACCGGCTTCGTGTCGCGGATCTCCTGCGTCAGCTCGCCGGACTTCTGCGCGAGCTGCCCGACGCCCTGCGCGAGCTGGGTGGTCTGCTCCTGGACCTTCGCGCGCTCGATGCGCTCCACGCCGATCTGCTCCTTGGCGTCGGCGAGATTCTTCTCGAGCATGACGCGCGCCTGCTCGGCGCCGCCGAGCTTGCCGTTGAGGGACTCGATCTGCTGGAGATCGTTGGCGCGCTGGCGGTCCGCCGCCGCCAGGGCCTTCGCCTGGCGGTCCGCGGCGGCGCGCTGCTCCTCGAGCTCACGCTGCAGTTTCGCGAGCTGCTCCTTGCTGAGGAACGCCTCGCTCGTGGCGTCGGAATACTTGTGCTCGAGCTCCTTGACGTTGGCCGTCGTGGTGTTGAGTGCGCCCTCGAGCTGCGCCTTTTGCTGCGACAGCTCGGCCACGCTTTTTTCGCGTTCGCCCAGGTTGCCCTGCGTCGCGTCGAGCTTGGCGGCGAGCGCGTCGCGCGCCTTCTTCTCCTCCTCGAGCGAGATGCGCATGAGCTCGACCATGTCGGCGTTCACCGCGGGAGCGGCGGCCGCCGTGGTGGAAGCCGTCTTCGCGGGTGGCGCGCTCCGCGGTGGCTGCGCCTTCTCCCAGTGCGTGAGCGCCAGGAGGTTCAGCAACAGGAAGTCGCAGATGATGAGGAGGAGGGTCTTGTTCATGACGCTCGCTCAGGCGGTCACCGTGACGCCCTGCTGGGATTCCATGATGAGCTGGCGCTTGTAGGGACGGACGTGCCGGATCTTCACCAGCGCGACACAGACGATGCCGAACAGGTTCGACGAGTAGGCGGCCAGCAGGTTGGCGTCGATGACACCGAGCACCTGGAGCACGAGGGCGGTGGCGGTGCCGGCGATGCCGACATAGAGGCCTCCGTCGAAGAGATTCTCCTCGTTCTCCATGAGCTTGAGCTTGACGACGGCCGGGAGGGAGAGCCGGTTGACGCTCGAGATCTTGAACAGGCAGGTGACATACATCCCGATCTGCAGCAGAGCGAAGACCGAGATGGAGAGGACGGTGGATAGTTCCATGGTGGGAGCGGGTGTTGAAGTCTTGGGCGCGGTGCCGGCGATGGCCTGGCCCAGCACCGGAATGACGAGCTTGATCTGGTAATCCGTGGAGGCCGCCGCCTTGAGGAGAAACGGCTCCGAAAACACGAAGAAGATGAAGGTGAGGATGGCCGCGAGCAGCCCGCTGCCCATGCGCGGAAATGCCGCGGGCAGGGCCGATTCGATGGCGGCGAACATGCGCAGGTCGACCGAACGCAGCACCAGGAAGATGCCGACCAGGAACGCCGCGTATTTCAACAGGACGGCCAGCTCCGGGTGGCGCAGGACAAACGGCGCTCCGATTTCCAGCTCGAGCCCGCTGCGATTGCTGACGGGCGCCTGGCGGGCCACGAGCTGCTGCACGGCCCCCTGCCCGTAGGACATCGCCAACGAAAGGTTGTCCGCTCCGGGCTTGCCGAAGGCGATGAGGTAGCGCGCCACGTCGTCCGCCGACCGGGTCATCAGCGCCGCCGTGTAGATGACCGCGAGATGTTCGGGTGCGACCCGCGAGAGGTAGGCGAACTGCGCCACCGTGTTCGTGCTGGTGGTGGTGCGCAACAGTTCGGAAAGCTGGATCCAGTTGAGGCGTTTCCCCAGTGTGAGAATATCAAGATAGAAATCCTCGAGCGGACCCATCTCGCCCGTGACGACCGCGTTTTCCGCCAGGCCGCGAACCTCGCGTTGCAGCGAGGCGGACAGGTGTTCGGTCTGCCAAAGGTAACTGGTGAGCAGGATGACGGCGTCGAGCGGCTGGCCACCGGGCTGGTGCGCCGGGACGAAACGCTTCGTCGTCGTGAGGTCGCCGGTCTTCAACAGCGTCTGCACGGCGGGCAGGCGGGAAACCGACAGGTAGAGGCGCAGCGTGTCGCGCGCCTGCTGGGTCACCATGAAACGCAGGACGGGCACCGAGTCGTGCGGCGCCGCGGCGTTCCGGCTGACGAGCAATGGCTCGAGCGCGACATCCCATCCGCCCCATGGCGCCATGTCGGGATGCTGCTGGATAAAGGCCTGATACTGCTCGGTCAACGAGTCGGCTCCCTGGTCGCCCACCGCGTGTGCCGCCTCGGCCGCGAGCTCGGCCGGTCCGGGCTTGTCGAGGTCGAGCAGTTCGCGACCGAAGGCGGTCACCGACGGCGTGTCGCGGCCGGCTTCGCGCAGGAGCGCCTGGTTGAGCGACTTGATGTTGACCGGCAGAAGCCAGGCCACGATCAGGAGCGCAATGGCCAGGACGAGCCAGCCCAGCCACGCGATCGAACGCGAGGCCGGGATCGGGGACGACGTGGTCATTGCTGGAGGCATAGGGGACGGTCATCGGCGGCACAAATTTATTTGCCGCGCCGTTGTTGGGCTAAATATCCTGCCTAGCGTATCGACCCATGGCGCACCAAATAGTTCACTTCAATGATTCCCGGCTCCGCAAAAAGGGGGCTCC
>DASYDZ010000224.1:0-4314 GCA_036499305.1 Candidatus Didemnitutus sp. | reverse complement strand
ACCTGGGAGAAATATCCATGATCCGGCTCGCTTTCGGGGTGGCCGGTGTGCGCGCCGCGGACCACGCCGAGCTTCCACGGTCCGTCGGTCGCTCCGAGCACTTCCGGGGCGAAGCCGAGTTTCTCGACGGTTCCGTTGAAGTGCAGTTCGAGCAGATGGCCGTTGCCGCTGACCTGGGAGGGCGGCTGAAACTCGGTGGTAAGCTGCTGGACGGAACCCGCGGGGAGCCGAACGTAGCCGCGCGGGGCAAAGGCATCGGGGAACGCGGCGACGTGGACGAGGCTCGATTTTGGGATCTGCACGATCTGGATGAACTGGGCCGGCCGCTTGCCGCCCTCCATCTCGGCGCCGCAAATCATGTCCGCGCCGCGCCAGCGGTAGGTGCGGGCGAGTTTCGGCCAGCCATTGCCGGCCTCGAAGAGCTCGAGGCGGAGCCGGTTGTGCTGGTCGAGGGCGACGGATTTTGCCCGGCTGTGCTCCCACGCTCCGGGCGGCGGCCAGTACGCCGGCCAGTCGTGCTGCGGACCGAGCCACAGGCGGTGTCCGCCCCAGCCGGCGGGATCGTCGCGCGTCGCGGTTGAAAACAGCAGGTTGGGTCCGCCGACCGGCCCGTACCAGACCAGCCGCGCCCGGTCGATCGAGACGATGGCCATCCAGCCGTCGTTTTTCGAGGTCACGGCCTCCTCGCCGTTCCAGTGCGTCGCATGCCATTCCTCGGTGACGCCGGAGAGCCGGATGGCGAGGAAGGCCAGCGCGGTGGTGAGGAGCAGTCGTCGGACGATCATCGCGGCATCATTTGGTTGGCGGCGAGCACCAGGAAAACGTAATCGGAAGTCGGATAGCCAAGGCAATACTCCGTTTGCTGCCAGAGGTAGGGCCATTCGAGGAGCTCGGGATAATCCGGACGGATGAGTGCGGTACCGGAGGTGATGCCACCCGGGATGTACGAGGCGTCGGCGCGGTTGGCGCCATAGGCCGTCGTGGTTGAACGCGTGCCGACGCCCGACACGAACGACGCGGTGTTGGCGCCGGGATGGCAGCCCAGGATGAAATTCAGCGCATTGAAAACATCGGTCGCCGGAAAAATGTCGGGCGCCTCGCGATGCAGGAAGTATTGTTCGACGCCGAACCGCTCGACGTCCCAGCCGGCGCCCCAGATGTCCGGCCGGTACGGAATGCCATACGGCGTCTGCCCGGACAATGTCTCGACTTTGGCCCGATAGGCGCGAAGGGCACCGCGGATTTTTTCGCGATAGGCCGCGTCGTTGATCAGCGGCAGGGTGCGCGCGCCGAGCCATGCCGCCTGGATGAAGCGCTCGGGGGTCTCGACCGGCAGCGTCGCGCGTTTGACGACCTCGTCGGCAAGGTCGCGGATCACCGTGGCGTATCGCGGGTCGCCCGTCGTCTGGAAAAGCTCGATGGCCGGCTCGAGACGGGCCAGCGGAAACGGCGTCGCCTTGACGCGGTCCCACAGTTCCACCGCGATGCGCCGGCAATCATCGGCGAGCGGGTCGTTATAGCCGCGCAGTGCCCGCGAAGCGGCGGCAAGGCCCGCGGCGGTGTCGAGTTCGTGGAAGGGATTCTCCTCGGTGAAAACCCAGCGGTCGTCGGCGGAGCCGCGCGATCCGAGCGGAGGCAGTCCGGGGATGGCCGGCTCGGCCTGCGAGCCATCGACCGCGGCCTCGGCGAGGATATTCATCGCGCGACCGGACGGATCGTGAAAAACCTCGTTGTCGGTCATGGTCGCCGCATCTCCGAGATGCGTGTAGATGCGCAGGGCGGGATCCTGCATGCCGCGGTAGAGGCGGCCCATGGACTTGTAGCCGCCGATGATCGAGATCACGCCATGCTCGATCTGTTGCAGGATGTCCGGCTTGCCGTCGGGCTGATGCAGTTCCGCGACGCGAAGAGGCTCGTCGATCGTGGTGTCGTCGAACGTGGGATGGAACAGCTCCCACGCGAGCGCGAGCCCGTGAACGGTGTCGATCTGCGACTCGATCCGCAGGTCGTAATCGCCGGCGTCGTGCCAGCCGCCACGGTCGAGTCCGGGCACGTGTTCGCCCGGCTGGAAACTCGTGAGTGTGGACGGCCCCTGGCGGTAGCCGTCGAAATGATTGTGGTTCAGGGGCGCCATGAGGGCATCGTCCGTGTGGCACAGGCCGTGCCACACGCGGTAGCGGTCATTGACGCGCATGTGGCACATTTGCACGGCGAGGAAGGTGCCGACGGTCGGCTGCCAGACATCGCGCTCGTAGATCGTCGGACTGATCTGGAATTCATCGGAGAGGCTGGAGCCGTAGCGCACGCGATAGATGCCGGGCCGGGCGACCTCGCTGAAATCGAAACGCGCGTAGCGGTAGCGCAGGAAATTTCCCCAGGGAACGACCGGACGATGGAGCACCGTTTCGTAGCCGCCGGCGTCGGACACGCGAAGAAGCTCGGCCTCGCCCGAGGCGGAATCGTGGGGATCGCATTCGATGACCGCGATCTTCGGCTGTCCGGGAACATATCCGACCTCTGAAACCTGGACGACCGGCGTGGAGCGCCAGTGGGGAATCGCATGCGGCGTGACGACCCACTCGAGCGCGCCCGCCGAAACGCCGCCGGCCAGGGCGGCGCGCACGACAAACCAGCCGTTGTTGTGCTGGAAGCGCCCATCGAGCAGCTCGAGTCCGCCGCCGCGCACCGGCTCAATGGTCAGGCGCTGTTCATCAGATTCGGGGGCGACCACCAGCCGGCCCGGTCCACGCGCCAGCGGCGTCGCCTGGTAAACATGAGCGTCGTCGAAGGTGCCCGGGCCGTCCGGCTGCCGGGGAAACATGCCGCTGGCGTCGCCAAGGGCGTACGATTTTCCGAACAGCAGGGTGGGAAGGAACTCGAGATTGAACCCGACCCGGCCGACCCATACGGCCGGGAGGGGCGCGTCGAGATCCACCACGATCCGGAACGAGTCTCCGCCGGCGGGCGTGACGCGGACCGTGTAGCCGAGCTTGAGGTCGGGGTAGGAGATCGGATTGAAGCCCTTGCGGTCCTGGGTTTCGTCGGGAAACGAAAAGTGCGCGCGGATTTCCTGATGCGCGGCATCGACCTCGCGCGGACCGGTCTTCGAAATCGGCTGCCATTGGCCGGGCGTCGGATCGAGCCGCAGGTCGCCGTTGGTCGCGACGCGGAGGCCGTTCTGGATGATGCCCACGCCGCCCTGATGCCCCTCGCGATAGTAGTCGCTGCCGAGCATGACATTGAGGCCGTCCTTTTCGAAATAGCCCTTGTCATTGAGGGCAAGCGACTCGGGGGAGGGGGATTCGGCGGCGGTGAGGGTCAGCGTGGCGCATCCGAGCGCGATGAGGACGGGGCGCGCGAATGCGCGAAGATCAGGGGCGAGCATGGCGGACCGAAGCATAACCATGGTGCCCGGCACTTTGGCAAGGTCGGGCGCGACCGAATTTCCGGGCGATCCGGCTCGAGGTGGATTCTGCCGAAGGGTGTAGGAGCGGCTTTACGCCGCGCCCGAATCGATTGTGGGAGCAGGTTTATCCCGCGATAATTCGCGGCGTAAAGCCGCTCCTACCTGACGCGCCTGAGACCAAGGGTTTGTCCTTTGCGACTTTTTGCGGCCAAAAAATCTCGGCCGGTCAGTACACCTGCTGCTCGAGGAGCGCGAAGAGCTCGGCCTCGGTGATGCGTTTCTGGCTCATCGAGTCGCGCTCGCGCAGGGTGAACGTGCCATCCTTCTCGATCGTCTCGAAATCGATCGTCACGCACCAGGGCGTGCCGGCCTCGTCCTGCCGGCGGTAGCGCTTTCCGATCGCGCCGCCGTCGTCGTAGAACACCGCGTATTTCCGCTTCAGCCGCGCGTGCAGCTCGCGGGCGCGGCTCACCAGCGCCTCCTTGTTTTTCAGCAGCGGCAGCACGGCTACCTTCACCGGCGCGATGCGCGGGGAAAGGCGCAGCACGGTCCGTTTCTCGACGTTGCCCTTGTCGTCCTTCACCTCCTCCTCCGCGTAACCCGCGGTCAGGACCGCGAGGAAGATGCGGTCGACGCCGACGGCGGGCTCGATCACGTGCGGCAAGACCTTGCCCTTCGACGCCTCGTCGAAGTATGTCTGCGGCACGCCCGAAAACTTCTGGTGCTGCTGGAGATCGTAGTCGCTGCGCGCGGCGATGCCCCAGAGCTCCTGCACGCCGAACGGATACTGGAACATGATGTCCACCGTGCGCCGCGAATAGAACGCGAGCTTCGCCTTCGGGTGCTCGTACAGCGAGAGGTGCGACGCGGGCAGGCCGATCGACTGCAGCCATTCCTGGCACCAGGCC
>DASYDZ010000223.1:0-5672 GCA_036499305.1 Candidatus Didemnitutus sp. | reverse complement strand
CGCCGAAGTCGATGCCCTCGCCGACGAAGTCTACACCGACGTGCACCGACGCCACGCCGCCGCGCAGCCGCGTCTGAGCGAGTGCATGCGCTAGGACGGACCCGGGCGCCCAAATTGCAGGGCGGCTCCTTGTCGCACCCGCGGCCGGCGCGATTCTCAACCTGTAGGGCTGCCGCTGGCGGCAGCCGCGGCCGGCGCGAGCGCCGGCCCCCCCGCGCGCTCAGCGGGGCACGATCCCGGGGAACCAACACGCCTGCGCGAGCACCAGCAGTCCGGCGAGCGTGACCAGGGCCACGCTGTGCCAGAACACCCGCCGCAGGATTTTCCCCTCGGCGCCATGCTGGCCGGTGGCGACCGCGGCGACGACAATGCTCTGCGCGTCGATCATCTTGCCCATCACGCCGCCCGTGCTGTTCGCCGCGGCGGCGAGAATTGGTGAAACGCCGAGCCGTTCGGCGGTGACACGCTGCAGGTTGCCGAAAAGCACATTGGACGCCGTATCGCTGCCGGTAAGCGCAACCCCCAGCCAGCCAAGCACGGGGGAAAAGAATGGAAACAGCGAACCCGTCGAGGCAAAGGCGAGGCCAAGCGTCGAGTCCAGGCCGCCGTAACGCGAGGTGTAAGCCAGCGCCAGCATCGTGACGATCGTGAGGATCGACCACCGCACCCGCCAGAGCGACCGCAGGTAGATGCGCGCGAGTTTCGCCGGCCCGAGACCGAGGAGAAATCCCGCGATGACCGCCGCGAGCAGCGGCGCCGTACCCGTCGCCGAAACGAGGTTCAGTGTGTAGACGGCGCTTTCGGCCCTTGGTACCGGCACCAGCGGGGGCGCGCGGAACACGGCGCCGTCGAGACCGGCGATGGAAAACTTCCAGACTCCGAACTGATTCAGCACCGCCTTCGTCGCGGGCAGGCCCCAGATGACGACCGTCGCCGCGAGGACCATCCAGGGCAGCCATGCGCGAAAAACCGAACCCGGCGCGGGTATTTTGGCAGCGTCGCCTGATTCATCGGGGAACCGCAAGGTATCGCGCGGTCGCCAGAAACGCAGCAGCGCCAGGAGCGCGAACATCGAAATTGCGGCGCCGATCGAGTCGACCAACCAGGGGCCGTGAAAGTTGCTCAGCAAAAACTGGGTGATCGAAAACGTCAGCGCGACCACGGCGCACGCCGGCCACACTCCGAGCATCGCGCGCCAGCCGCCGAGAAACGCCACCAGCCAGAATGGAATCAGCAGGCTGAGGATGGGAAGCTGCCGGCCCGTCATCGCGCTGAGCTTGTCGAGCGGAAGACCGGTGACCTCGGCGAGCGACACCAGCGGAATTCCGAGCGAACCAAACGCCACCGGCGCCGTGTTGCCGAGGAGCGCGAGCGAAGCCGCGAGCAGGGGACGAAAGCCAAGTCCGATCAGCATGGCGGCTGAAATCGCGACGGGAGCACCGAACCCCGCCATGCCTTCGACAAAGGCGCCGAAGCAAAAGGCAATCAGCAGCGCCTGGATGCGCCGGTCGGGGGAGATGTCCGCGATCGACCGTTTCATCACCTCAAACTGGCCGGTCTCCACCGTGACGTCGTAAAGGAAGATCACGTGCAGCACGATCCACCCGATTGGCAGCAGACCATAGAGCGCACCGTAGCCCGCCGCCGCGAACGCCAATGGCGCCGGCATGCGGTAGATTCCGACCGCCGCGATGAGAACGGTCGCGAGTCCACACAGCGCCGCGATGTGCGCGCGAACCCGCAGCAGTCCCATCAGGCCGAGGAGGACCACGGCGGGCGAAGCCGCGACGAGGGCGGAGGCGGCCAGGCTGCCGGCCAGCGGTGTGTAATTCTGCGTCCAGGTCACGGGAATTCCGACCCGGGCCGCATCGGGTTCACCGCGGAAGCAGCGGTGCGCGCGACTCGGATTTGAGTTCGCGGGTCATCAGCGCGGTCAGGGCATCCATCGGTTTCTTCCCCGCGTAGAGGATCGCGTGCACCTCGCCCAGGATCGGTGCCGAAATGTTCTTTTCCCAGCACAGATCGTGAAAGGCGCGCGTCGTGTCGTAGCCTTCGACGACGGTCTTGCGTCCGTCAAGCAGCGCCGCAACGGAATTACCCTGTCCGATTTTCTCGCCGAACTGCCGGTTGCGGCTCCACGCCCCATGGCAGGTCGCCACCAGGTCGCCGAAGCCGCTGAGGCCGTAAAACGTCTCCATGCGCGCGCCGAGCGCCTCGCCCACCCGGACCAGCTCGGTGAGTGCGCGGGTCACCAGGGCCGCCTTCGCGTTGTCGCCGAGGCGCAGGCCGTCACAGAGGCCCGCGGCGATCGCGTAGATGTTTTTCAGGCAGGCGCCATACTCGGCGCCCGCGACATCCGTGCTCGTGTAGAGACGCAGCGTCGGTCCGCTCATCGCGGCCTGGACCTGCTGGACGAACACTCCGAACTCCGCCCCGGCGAGGACCATTGCCGCGGGCAGGCCACGCGCCACTTCGCCGGCGTTGGTGGGACCGGTGAGGGTCGCGATCGCTAGCTCCGGCAGCAGTTCCGTCATGACCTCGCTCGGTCGCAACTGGGTGCCAACCTCGAGGCCCTTGACCAGACTGACCGCCAGCCGAAGTCGCGTGGCGGCGGCACGGGCATCCGCGAGATGCCGGCACCATTCCCGCAGCGACTGCGACGGGCTTGCGACGAGGACGACATCGGCATCGCGCAAGGCCGTGGGCAAGAGGTTGGAAACAACGAGGGAATCCGGCAGCGGCACACCCGGCAGATAGTCGCAATTTTCCCGTGCGGCCGCGAGCGCCGCCGCATGTTCCGTCCGGCGCGGCACCAGCACCGTCGGCTGGCCCTTGCGCGCGAGATGCACCGCCATCGCCGTCCCCCACGCGCCCGCCCCGATCACGGTAAAGTGGACTGGGCGCGGGTTGTCCATGGACGTCAGGAAGTGAGAAAATCCGGGATCCGTTCCCCGGCGACCATAGTTTCGAAACTCTCGCGCTGATTGACCAGCCCGAAGCGGGAACCGGAGATTATGACCTCGGCGGGCATGGGCCGGGTGTTGTAGCGGCCGGCCATGCTGAAGCCGTAGGCCCCGGCGCTCATGAACGCGACGAGCTCGCCCGCGGCCACCGCCGGCAGGACGCGATCGCGCGCGAAACAATCGCCGGATTCGCAAACCGGTCCGACGATGTCGGCGGTGAGCGGCGCGCGCGAGGCATCGCGGCGCACCGGCACGATCTCGTGGTAAGCCTCGTACATGGCCGGGCGCACGAGGTCATTCATTGCGGCATCGACCACCACAAAGTTGCGCCCCTGGCCGCGCTTGAGATATTCGACCCGCGACAGCAGCACGCCGGCGTTGCCGACCATGAATCGTCCGGGTTCGAGGAGGATCTTGAGGCCGAGCGGCGCGAGCAGCGGCTTGAGGGCGGCGCCGTAAACCTCGGGGGTCATCGGCCGCGAGGCTTCGGACTTGGCGTCCCACCATTCGCGGGCGCCGCTGGCGAGCGCATCCTGATAGATGATGCCGATGCCGCCACCGATGCTGAAATATTCGATCCCGTAACGCGCCTTGAGCTGGGCGACAAACGGCAGGACCTTCTCGACGGCCTCGACAAACGGTCCGACCGCCGTGAGCTGGGAGCCGATGTGCATTTGGACGCCGAGCACCCGAAGATTGGGGAGGCGCGCGGCCATGGCGTAGGCGGCATCCGCGACGGAGAGCGGAATGCCGAACTTGTTCTCGCTCTTGCCGGTGGTGATCTTCGCGTGGGTCTTGGCGTCAACATCGGGGTTCACGCGGATCGCGATCGGCGCCTTCACTCCCAGCCGTCCGGCAATCTCGTTGATGCGCTCGAGTTCGGGTTCGCTCTCGACGTGGAAGCTGTACACCCCCGTTTCGAGGCCGAGCTGGATTTCCGCTGCGCTCTTGCCCACCCCGGCGAACACGCTCTCCGAAACCTTGCCGCCGGCTGCGACAACCCGTCGCAGTTCACCGCCGCTGACAAGGTCAAATGCCGCACCGAGGTTGGCAAAATGGCGCATGACCGCCAGATTCGAGCAGGCCTTAAGGGCGTAGCATATGCGCAGGTCGAGGCCCGTGAGGCTGTTGGCAAGACGTCCGTAGTTGTCCGCGATCGTGCGGGCACTGTAGACGTAAGTCGGGGTGCCGAACTGGGCGGCGATTTGGGAAAGTTCGACGTCCTCGCCGAACAGGCTCGAACCGACGTAGCGAAAGTGGTGCATGGGTAAACGGCCGGTGAAACAGACGGAAATACCGGGAATCCCCTTGAGGGGAAGAAAGATTTGCCGAAGAAGATGGGGATGCGCCGCGTGCTCCATCAGTTCCTTTACCGCCTGCCGGTTCCGACCGGTTACCGGCTGGATCGGGAGCTGCGGAACAGCGGGGTCAAGCGTGCAACGTTTGTCAGCTACTTGGAGTCGAGCGGTTACCGCACGAATCACATCGATAGCTACGAGCGCAGCCTGCGTCGCCGGAAACTCGCCAAATCGGCGTTGTTCTGGGGCATGGCCTTCGTCGCCGCCTGGATCGTGATCGAAAGCGCCAAGGCGCTGACAATCTCGTAATTGGGAGATTGGGTGGGGAGTCGGTTTCCGCACGGACGCCGCAGAATCGAAGACGCGACCATTGGCGGCGAACATGGTGAAACAGTCTGTCCCCCCAACGCACACCCAGTGCCGATTGAATCTCGACCCATCCTGACTGCACAGTCTGTCCCTTCAACTGGTCCGCGACCGATTATTCCCTAACCGAGTTCGCCTGCCCGGCGACCCGGTCCAAGCCGGGACTGCCGTCGCTGGAAACTATTGGTATTGTGTGTTTTCCATTCGCCGGCACCCACGCGAAGCCTGGTCGGTCTCTTCCACAGGGTCTGTCCCTTCACCCAGTCCAATCCACGTCGAGACTGCTCCAGTCGGAAAACATTAGTCCTGTATGGCTTCCACGCCCTGAGCCCATCCCGGTCCGCTGCCTTTATCGGAAACAGGGTTTGAGAAAACAGCCTGTCCCTTCAATTGGCCCGCAAATCGAAACAGGGGCCTGTCCCCTTAGGTGCTGCAACAGGGTCTGACCCTTCACCCGTCCGAAAAAGGAATAATCCGTCCCGTTAACGGGGTCTGTCCCCTTAGCCGCTGTCCCCTTAGCCGGACTTTAGCCGGACTCGTCAGCGATTGGGCAGGTGAGCGTCGGTTTCCCACATCACCGCCAAAGAATCGCCGATGGGGACATCGGCGACCACCGTTCGGGATATATAGTCTGTCCCTCCAACGGACCAAGAATCGCCGGTGGGGGCATCGGTGATCGCCGTTCGGGGATATAAGTCTGTCCCTTCAATGGACGATGGGCACTTCGGCACCCACCTCGTTTCCTTTTCTTCCGTCAGGCGCGGTCCCCAATTACCTTTTGCCATGTTGGTCCACCGAGCTAAATGAACGGCATGGGCATCGATCCCGATCTCTACCCTTGGCTGTCCGTCGCCGCCATCGTCTGGGGCCTGGCCGATTGCTTCTTCGGTTACGCCATCTTCCGCGTCACGGTCACGTTCTGGGGCATCGTGGCCGGGATGATTCTGGGCGAGTTGGGCGCCCAATCGCTCGGCTTGCATGCCGGCGGGATCATCGCCGGAGTCGTCCTAGGCGGCGTTCTGGGCGGACTCGGCGCGTTTCTTCT
>DASYDZ010000222.1:0-6683 GCA_036499305.1 Candidatus Didemnitutus sp. | reverse complement strand
CAGCGGCGAGCCCGAGAAGACAGAGGAATGGTCGAATGAATTTCACTGGCGCCAATAAAACCGGCCTTGGCGTCTCGGAACAAGGGAATACACCCTAGGAAACTCCTGGGGTAATCGATTTACAGATTTGTGAAACCTGGACCATGCCCGAACCGCCATCCGGTTTAACTCTCTGATTTGCAACATTTCCAAGCGAATGTTTCAAGTCGGAAATAGGGCCGCTTTGTAGTCCGAACCCGACAAACTCATTCGTTTTGTCTCCGGAAGAGATTGGCGGGCTCACCGCCGGCTCGATCGGGCGGTCAGGCCCATCGCGGTTAGTCCATTGTGTGAACACACAATTACCTTTGGTGACGGAACATTTGGTTGTCTGTGTTAAAGGGCGTCCCATGCTCGCGGAGCGATGCCCGCCCCTCTACCCCAAGAAGATCGGGTGCACAGCGAAGAGTTTCTGCGCACCCTTGTCCGCCGGCAGCTCGGTC
Organism: Candidatus Didemnitutus sp.; assembly: GCA_036499305.1. Taxonomy (GTDB): domain Bacteria; phylum Verrucomicrobiota; class Verrucomicrobiia; order Opitutales; family Opitutaceae; genus Didemnitutus. The sequence goes on along the minus strand of DASYDZ010000222.1, from coordinate 6,201 downwards.
TATCCGTGACCTGCGCGGCGACGTTCCTGATCGCGTTGTTCGGCCTGCCCTTGCTGAACTATTTTGCCCCCGCGTTGATGGCGACGCGGATTGCCGGGTTCACGCTGAGCTGGCTGGTGCTCGGCGTGTTGTTCTTCCCCTTCGTGTGGATCATCTCGTGGCGCTTCATCCGCCGGTCAATCCAACTCGAGGCGGACGAGGTGAAATCGGTCAAGCGCTGACGCCATGCCCCTCCTCGCATTTCTCAACGGCATCGATCCGTGGATCTTCACCTTTTCGATGATCACCGTCGTGGCGACCATCGTCATGGGCTTCTGGTCCGCGCGGCAGTCGAAAACCACCAGCGACTTTTTCGTGGCCGGCCGTTCGGTCTCGGTCGGATGGAACGCCTCGGCCATCTCGGGCGAATACCTCTCGGCGGCGTCGTTCATGGGCATCGCCGGCATGGTGATGTCGAGCGGCTACGACGCGCTTTGGTATCCCGTATGTTATGCCTGCGGCTACCTCTTCCTGCTGCTCTTCATTGCGGGGCCTCTGCGCCGGTTCGGCGCCTACACGATTCCGGATTTTGCCGAGGGCCGCTTCGACTCGCCGCTTTTCCGCAAGATCGCCGTCTGCTTCGTCCTGTTCATCGGCTTTTTCTACACGATGCCGCAGATGAAGGGTGCCGGCGTGACGCTCTCCTATATTTTTCCGGGCCTGCCTTATTGGGCGGGCGTCGTGCTCGTCGGAGCGGTGATCACGCTCAACGTCGCGCTCGGCGGCATGAAGGGCATCACGCTTGTGCAGGCCTTCCAATACTGGCTGAAGATGTTCGCGATCAGCCTTCCCGTCTTCATCCTGATGGCGGTGTTCGGCCTTTATGGCGGGCAGGTGGGGGCGAACGCGACGAAGGAAACTCCGGCCGTCGCGGAAGTCGCGCGCCAGCCGCTGGTGACCAAGGCGCCGAAGGATGAAACGTGGACGGCGCCGTTCGGTCCGCTGACCACGAAGGCCGTGAATGCCGCGGCCGCGGTGCTGCCGGCCGGGGAGCGCCCGGCCTATCTCGCCGAACATCAGAAACCGTATTCGCTGCTCTATACCTATTCGCTCATCATCGCGCTCGTCTGCGGCACGGCCGGGTTGCCGCACATCCTGGTGCGTTTCTACACGAATCCCGACGGCGCGGCGGCGAAACGCACCACCATGTGGGTGATGATCCTGATCGGGATATTCTATGTTTTTCCGCCCGTGTTCGGCGTGATCGGGCGCAACCTCATGCCCGAGCTGTACACCGGTGCGGGCGCCAAGGGCACGGACAAGGTCGTGCTCGAGCTCCCGACGCTCCTCGCGGGACAATACGGTGCGCTCGGTTCGATCCTGAGCGGCATCACCTGCGCCGGCGCCTTCGCGGCCTTCATGAGCACGTTCAGCGGGCTGCTCGTGTCCATGACGGGTGCCCTGGCGCACGACGTCTACGGACGGATGTTGCGGCCGCAGTCAACCCCGGCCCAGCGCCTCCGCGCCTTCCGCATTTCGGCCGTGATCATCGGCGGCGTGGCCATCGTGATCGGCTGTTTTGTCGAGCCGATCGAAATCAATTTCATGGTCGGACAGGCGTTCGCCATCGCCGCCGCGAGTTATTTCCCGTTGCTGTTCATGAGTGTTTGGTGGCGCGGCATGACGACGAAGGGTGCCGCCACCGGCATGCTCACGGGCGGACTGTGTGCATTGGCGGCGGCTGCGCTGACGAACTTCAGCACCCTCGCCACGGACAAGGGGCCGATGGGCAAGGTGTTCGCCGGCTTTGCTCCGCTGAATGTCTACTGGGCGCACCACCCGCTGCTGCGCATCCTCTGCGAGCAGCCCGCAATCTGGACCGTGCCGCTCTCGATCGGGCTGATGCTGGTGGTGTCAAACGCGACCCGGGCATCGATTCCGTCCGACATTCGGATGAAGATGCTGGTGCTGCACGCGCCCGAACAGCTTGGGCTGAAGCAGGAATACATTCAGGAGCACCAGGCCGGCGCGCATTAGGGCGGCCCGGGTTTCGCCATTGTCCCGAACGGTCGATCGGACGGCCTTCGCGAGCGAAGGCCCTGCGAGCGCCCGGTGGCTGCTGGTCGATCGGGAAATCGATCCCTAAACCGGGCCCTGCGGACCCGGCTGCACCCGGGCCTCGACGGGACCTCGGGACTCCACCACCTCACACATTATCCGCGGCCGTGTCCCGGCGGCGGCCGGGTTTCCCTTTTTTCCCGCCGCCCTTCGCATTCCAGCGCCAGTTCTTGATCTCCGGCAGATCGTCACCCATGCGACGGGTGTACGTTGTATGCTCCAGCAGGCGGTCGCGGAGCATTTGCTTCACGTAGCCGGCGCGGGCGCCGAGGCTGGGCAGGCGGTCAACCACATCGCCCGCCAGATGGAAGCGATCGATGTCATTCAGCACGCACATGTCGAACGGCGTCGTGGTGGTGCCCTCTTCCTTGTAGCCGCGCACATGGATGTTGCGGTGATTGGCCCGGCGATAGGTGAGCCGGTGGATCATTGTGGGATAGCCGTGGAAGGCGAAGACCACCGGTTTGTCGCGCGTGAACAGCGCGTCGAAATCCGCATCGGACAGCCCGTGCGGGTGCTCGCGCTGGTCCTGCAGCTTCATCAGGTCGACGACGTTGACGACGCGCACCTTCAGTTCCGGCAGCTCCGTCCGCAGCAGGTCCGCTGCCGCGAGCGTCTCGAGCGTCGGCACGTCACCGCAGCAGCCGAGGACGACATCGGGTTCGGCGCCATTGTCGGTGCTGGCCCATTCCCAGATGCCGAGGCCCGCCGTGCAGTGCTTCACCGCGTCGTCCATCGTCAGCCAGACCGGGGCGGGCTGCTTGCCGGCCACGACGACGTTGACGTAGTTGCGGCTGCGCAGGCAATGGTCGGTCACGCTGAGCAGGCAGTTCGCATCCGGCGGGAGGTAGACGCGTATGACCTCCGCCTTCTTGTTCACGACGTGGTCGAGGAAGCCCGGATCCTGATGGCTGAATCCGTTGTGATCCTGGCGCCAGACGTGCGAGCTCAGGAGATAGTTGAGCGAGGCGATCGGCTGGCGCCACGGGATGTGGCGGCACACCTTCAGCCATTTCGCATGCTGGTTGAACATCGAGTCGACGATGTGGATGAACGCCTCATAGCAGCTGAAAAATCCGTGCCGTCCCGTCAGCAGGTAGCCTTCGAGCCAGCCCTGGCACTGATGCTCGGACAGCACCTCCATCACGCGGCCGTCGGGGGAAAGATGGTCGTCGGTCGGAAGGATCTCGGCGGTGTAACAGCGGTTTGTGGCCTCGAGCACGTCCTGCCAGCGGTTCGAGTTGTTCTCATCGGGACTGAAGAGCCGGAAGTTCTGCGCGCCGAGATTGGCGCGCATCACGTCGCGCAGGAAACATCCCATGACGCGCGTCGCCTCGGCATCGGTGGCGCCCGGCGCGACGGCGGGCACCGCGTAGTCGCGATAGTCGGGCAGTTGGAGCGCCCGCAGCAGTTTGCCGCCGTTGGCGTGGGGATTGTCGCTCATCCGCCGCATGCCGCGCGGGGCGAGCGCGGCCAGTTCGGCGCGAAGGCTTCCGGCACGGTCAAAGAGCTCCTCCGGGCGGTAACTTTTCATCCAGCGTTCGAGGATGCGGACGTGCGCGGCGGATTCCATGTCGCCCATGGGCACCTGGTGGGAGCGCCAGTAGTCCTCGCACTTCAGCCCGTCGATGGTGGCCGGGCAGGTCCAGCCCTTGGGCGAGCGCAGCACGATCATCGGCCAGGCCGGGCGGCCCTGGAAACCCTTGGTCCGCGCCGCCGTCTGGATGCGTCGGATTTCGGTGATGACGTCGTCGACAGTGGCCGCCATGGCCTGATGCATCTTCGCCGGCTCGTGGCCTTCCACGAAAAACGGCCGGTAGCCGCAGCCCTCGAGAAACTTTTCGAGTTCCTCATGCGGGATGCGGGCCAGGAAGCAGGGGTTGGCGATCTTGTAGCCGTTGAGATGGAGGATCGGCAGCACCGCGCCGTCGCGGACGGGATTCAGGAACTTGTTGCCATGCCAGCCCGTTGCGAGCGGACCGGTCTCGGCCTCACCGTCGCCAATCACGGCGGCAACGATGAGATCGGGATTGTCGAACGCGGCGCCATAAGCATGGGAGAGCACGTAGCCGAGCTCACCTCCCTCGTGGATCGAGCCCGGTGTTTCCGGGGCCACATGACTCGGGATGCCGCCGGGAAAACTGAACTGCGTGAACAGTTTTTTCATCCCGGCTTCGTCCGGCGTGATGTCGTGGTAATACTCGCTGTACGTCCCCTCCAGATAGGTGTTGGCGACGATCCCCGGCCCGCCGTGCCCGGGACCGGCCAGATAGATCATATCAAGGTCGTCGCGCCTGATGACGCGGTTCAGATGCGCGTAGATGAAATTGAGCCCGGGGGTCGTGCCCCAGTGTCCGAGGAGACGCGGCTTGATGTGCGCTCGCTTCAGCGGGCGGCGGAGCAGGGGATTGTCGAGCAGATAGATCTGGCCCACCGACAGATAATTGGCGGCCCGCCAATACGCGTCGATCCGGCGGAGTTCGCCGGCGGCCAGGATGCCGGGTGCGGATTTCGTCGCGGGGCGCACGGCGGAGGATTTCTTTTTCATGGCGATCAGGAGGGTGGTTCAGGCCTTGGGAAGCACGGGGCGCGCCGCGTCCGACAGCGCACGCTCCTCGTCGGCGGCGACAACGAGCACGGCGACGCGGGCGCCGGGCGGGGAAAGTTCGGGCGCATTCGCCTCATTGGCGGCGGCGTCGATTTTGAGGCCGAGATAATCGAAGCCCGCGCACAGGCGCGCGCGCAGAACGGCGGAGTTTTCGCCGACCCCGCCGGAAAAAACGAGGGCATCGAGGCCGCCCAGGACCGCCACGAAGGCGCCGATGAATTTGCGCGCCTGATGCACGTAGACCGCGAGGGCCTCGGCGGCGCGCGGGTCGGAGTTTTCACGGCCGAGGAGGTCGCGGGTGTCCGGGCTGGTCTCTGAGAGCCCGAGCAGGCCGGATTCGTGCGCCACGAGCCGCTCGAGGGCGGAGCCATCGAGTTTTTCGCGCGCGGCGACGAAGCCGAGAAGCCCCGCGTCGAGATCGCCGGCGCGGGTGCTCATGACGAGACCGCTGGCCGGCGTGAAGCCCATGGTGGTGTCGACGCTTTGGCCATCGAGCACGGCAGCGAGGCTGGCTCCGTGGCCGAGGTGCGCCAGGATGAGGCGGCGTGGGAGCGGACCCCGGGATCGCAATGCCGACAGCACGCTGGAAAAGGCGAGGCCGTGAAATCCGTAGCGGTGAATGCCCGCGGCATCGAACCGGCGCGGCAACGGCAGGAGGCGCGCCGCGGTGGGGAGATGGCGGTGAAACGCGGTGTCGAAACACGCCACCTGCGGCGTGCCGGGCCAGCGCGCGAGCGCGGAGCCGAGCAACGCGATGGCCCCGGGCAGATGGTTGGGGGCGAACGATTCGATGGCCCGCAACTCCGTGATCAGTTCCGGCGTGACGGCCACCGGGTCGAAATGCCGGGGCCCGCCATGCACGACCCGGTGGGCGACGGCGCGTGGAATTCCCGGCCCGCTGCGGTCGAGCAACTCGGCGATGATCGGGAGGCAGGCCGATGGATCGGCCGCGGAAACGGAGCGGGGTTGCTGTCCGGTCACCTCGAGCTGCGCGTCGCGTTTGCCCAGGCGGTCGAACTTGGCTGACCAGCGGTGCGTGCCTGCCGCGTCCACCATGGCGCAGCGGAGACTCGACGAACCGGGATTGAGCGTCAGGATGAGGTCGGAGATGGCGTTGGCAGTCACGGGAGGAGACGCGGACCCGCTTCCACGTCGGCGGACCGCCCCTTCCGGACAGCCGCTTGGCGGCAAGCTCGTCCTTTAGTCGCGGGTTTTCAAGTACCGACGAGGGAGACCCTGCCATGGAATCGAGGCGCGCGTCGGTGTCCCGACCGACGCCGATCGCCGATGAGGATATCGGCGACCACCCCAGGGTTCGCGTCCGGACGGCCGATGGAGGGCCGGCGAGCGGCGAGTGATACCAATCCCCCTTAGGTATTACACTTTAAGCTGGCACGCCAGAGTTTACCTGATCGGCGAGCCAGGCGTGGATGAGGCCGGAAACTTTGTCGGGCAACGTCCAGAGCCTGGAGGCGGCGGCGAGGTGGTTCTCGAGT
>DASYDZ010000221.1:0-43297 GCA_036499305.1 Candidatus Didemnitutus sp. | reverse complement strand
TTCATTGGTGCCATCCGTGGTTAACTCCGGTCAGTCCCGGCCAGATCTATTTTAACAGGAGGCCGCAGAGGCCGCGGAGCAATCAAGGCACTTAAGGTATTTGATTTAACCACGGATTTCACGGAGGACACGGATCGATGAGGAAATCAGTCGCTATCTACCAAATCTTACAGAAGGCCGGAGAGATCGCGGAGGGGAAGTGACTATAAGAGTGAAAGAGAGCGTGCCGGCTTGATCCGTGTTCATTGGTGCCATCCGTGGTTAACTCCGGTCAGTCCCGGCCAGATCTATTTTAACAGGAGGCCGCAGAGGCCGCGGAGCAATCAGGGCATTTGATTTAATCACGGATTTCACGGAGGACACAGATCGATGAGGAAATCAGTCGCTATCTACCAAATCTTACAGAAGGCCGGAGAGATCGCGGAGGGGAGGTGAACGTGAGAGCGAAAGAGAGCGCGCCGGCTTGATCCGTGTTCATCGGTGCCATCCGTGGTTAACTCCGGCTGTTGTTGAAGCCTTGATTCATGATCATTTGCCGAATACTTCGTTGACCCGTGAGCGACCTTCTCCAGGACCTGAAATACGGCTGGAGGACGTTGTGGAAGAACCCCGGGTTCTCGGTCGTCGCACTGCTGACGATCGCCGTCGGCATCGGCTCCAACGCCGCCATCTTCAGCTACATCGACGGCGCGCTCCTGCGGCCGCTCCCGTACGAGCACGCGGACCGCATGGTCAAGGTCAGCGAACGGCCGCCGCACGGCTCGGTCGGCCGCGTCTCCGCCATGGAATACCTCGACTTGGTCCGCGAGGGAAACGTGTTCGAATACGTTACCGCCCAGCAGTGGACCACCGCCGCGCTGACCGGTGTCCCGGAGCCCTTCCAGGTGCCGAACGAGCGGGTCTCCCTGCAGTTCTTCGACATTTTCACGGCCAAGCCACTCCTCGGCCGCCTGTTCGCACCGGGCGAGGACCAGCCGGGACACGAGCACGTCGCAATCCTCAGCCACGCATTCTGGGTCTCCCAGTTTGCCTCCGATCCCGGTGTCATCGGAAAAACGCTCATCCTCGATGACGAGCCCTACACCGTCATTGGCGTGATGACCGCCGGCACGTTCGACCGGACCGCGACGAAGATCTGGCGCCCGCTCGTCTTCAGCAAGGAGGACATGAACCGTTACGCCCGGCGCTACAACTTCTGGGCCGTGTTGAAACCCGGGGTCACGCTCGCGCAGGCGCGGGCGCAACTGGACACGCTCGGGGCGCGCATCGCGCACGATTATCCTGCATCGAACAAGGATTGGGGCATCCAGGTGGACACATTCGAGTCGGTCCTGGTCGGGCGCGACGTGAAGCTTTCCCTTTACCTGCTGATGGCGTCGGTGGCGATGGTCCTGCTGATCGTCTGCGCCAACCTGGCGAACCTCACGCTCGCCCGCGGCGCCGCGCGCGAGCGCGAGGTGGCCCTCCGCGTCGCCCTCGGGGCGGGGCGGTGGCGCATCGTGCGCCAGTTCATGACCGAGAGCCTGCTGCTGTCGCTGGGTGGCGGTGTGCTCGGGGTCGGCGCCGCGTATGGCGGACTGGCGTGGCTCAAGCTCGCGGTCCCACGGCATTTCCTGCCGCCTTCAGCCTACGTCGACATGGACGGCCGGATTCTCGGTTTCATTCTCGTGCTGGCCCTGCTCACCGGAGTCATTTTCGGCCTCTATCCGGCGCTCAGAGCCTCCCGACCGGATCTGACCGAATCGCTGAAACAGGGAGGCAACGGAGCCAGCGTCGGACGCGGGGGACGCAGCCTGCGCAACGGCCTGGTCACCGCCGAGGTGGCTCTCGCCTTCGTATTGCTCACCGGAGCCGGCCTCCTGATCCACAGTTTTTTCAAGATCCTGCAGGTCGATCCCGGCTTTGAGGCGAGCAATGTGGTCACGGCCCACCTTGGCACGTCGACCCGCCGCTATGCGACCGGGCCGCTGCTCGAGGCGCATCTGCGGGCGCTGGTGGCCCGCGTCGAGGCGTTGCCTGGCGTTCGTGAGGTCTCGCTCGCGACGGTGTTGCCGATGGAAGGCTGGGGTTGGGGTGAGCCGTTCGCGATCGCCGGCCAGAAAAGCGCGGATATCGAGCGCCGCCCCGTCTGCTATTTCAAGATGATCAGTCCATCCTATTTCCGCGCGCTGGGCATGCGACTGCTGAAGGGGCGGTTGCTGGCGGAATCGGACCAAGGAAACACGGCGCCGGTCGTCGTCATCAACGAAACGATGGCCAAACGCTATTTCGCCGGCGTGGACCCCGTTGGGAAAAGTCTGCTGATATTCAAGTTCGGCTACAATTCCGCCCAGGCGGCGCAGGAGGTTTCCTGGGAGATTGTCGGCGTGGTGGCCGACGAAAAACTCCAGGGCCTGAGCGTGGCGGACGACCAGAGTCCCGGTGTTTACGTGTCGACGGCACAGAGCCTGCAACCCTACCAGTCGCTCGTCGTGCGGACGGTGGCGGATCCGCGGCCGATCATGCGGGCGCTGGTCGGGGCGGTGCATGAGGTCGACCCGGATCAGACCGTGGACGACGTTCGCACGCTGGAGCAGATCAAGTCGGCTTCGGTGGCCGACGACCGGATCCGCACCTTGCTGCTGGGGATTTTCGCGGCGATCGCGCTGCTGCTTTCGGCCATCGGCCTTTACGGCGTGATCGCGTTCACCGTTGCGCAGCGCACGCGCGAGATCGGCATCCGCGCGGCGCTTGGAGCGACCCCGGCGAACATCCAATGGGTGGTGTTGCGCGGCGGGCTCGGGCTGACCGGCCTCGGACTGGCGATCGGGTTCCTCGCCTCTCTCGGGTTGTCCCGGGTGCTTTCCTCGGTGCTGTTTCAGGTTCCCCTGTTCGATCCCGCGACGCTTGGCGTGGTGATTTTCCTGCTGGTTGCGATGGCCTTGCTCGCCTGTTGCCTGCCCGCCCGCCGGGCGACGAAGATCGACCCGATCATCGCGCTGCGGACGGACTGAGCATCAGCGGGAATTTTCTTTTCCGGACCTCTCCGCGCTTTGGGTCGTGTCGCGCTACGCTGCGCGCCCCAGCCAACACCTATCGCTTCAATTTCCCGGGGCTTCCGCATTCGGGATCGCGCGGCGCTTGGGGTTTGCCGCAGCTTCCATGCGGGCGATTTCGTCGGGCATTTCTCGGAGGCCGACTTGGCGAATCATGGCACCGATGCTGAGCGTGGGATCGTTTGACCAGAATACGCCGGTGTCCTCGCGGGTCGAGTAATCGCCGCCTACCTTCGTCCCGAACCGGTCGGTAAGTCCGTGACCTTCGTGCAGCCCTTCGCTCCAGTGCAGGATCGCGTACGCCAGGTCGATCTCGTGCACCTCCACGCCGGGTGCATCGGTCATTTGCGCCACCGTTCGACCAATCGGATCGAACATCGAGGCATTGTCCCGCGGCGTGCTGGTCACGACGTAAAAGTGATGGCGCAGCGCCTGCGCCGACGGACGCAGGGTCTGCGGCGACGCGCTGGGCAGTGCCACAATTTCCGCGCTATGCGCCGCGAGCGCATCTCAGCTTTCTTCGTAGGCCGTGTCCCAGCAGATCATGATGCCCAGGCGACCGAAATCGGTGTTAAACACCGGAAACTCGTTTCCCGGGGTCACGCCGCCCTCGAGGACTCCGGCGTCGTCCGCCACCGGATGCACCTTGCGGAAAATTCCCGCGACCTTGCCCGCGCGGTCGATCAGCACGGCGGCATTCGAAATTCGATCGGTCTCGCGCAGCGTCATCGGCACGACGAGCCACGCGTGGTGCTCGCGCGCCTCGCCGCCGAGCGTGTCGAGCACGGGTCCGGCCAGGCTCACCGCCCGTTCGGCAGCGGTCGTGCCAGTCTCCTCGCAGATGGCGAACTCGGGCAAAACCATCAGGTCGAGCCCGTGTCCGGGATTGCGTTCCGCAGCCTCGCGCGCAGCTTGGTCGATCAACTGGCTGGCGAGTTGCAATCGGGCGTGAACCGATCCTGAAAAATCCGCCACCGCGGACCCGACCACCACTTTTCGTGGCGGGGTTTTTGCGCGGCTGACGAACGCTGGCGTTGTCGCCGCCGGCGGCGACATGGCGCCGTCGACCACAATGGCGGCAAGCGACGCAACGGCGACCGAGAGCAAAACACGAAGGAAGCGCATGTCGGTATGATATCGCACTCCTTGAAACGAAAACAGGTCAATCGCGCGGGGAGAAGAAGGTGGTCGAGCGTGGAGGGCGGCCGTATCACACGGGCATCCGCTGGCATCAACTTGAATGCTGAAACATTCCCCGCAGCTTGCTGCGGGGTTTCTGTCGGGAATAGGACGCTGCCCGGCGCAGTCCTGCTTGGAGGGCTGTGCAAGCCGCGCGTGGATTCCCGGGAGCTTGCTCCGGGGAGTCACGCTGGCGAGAGGGCAGCGTTCAATGCCGGCAGTCGCTGCTACGGGGATTGCGTGCTTGCGCGACGGGCGTGGGCGCGGCTGAGTGAAAGGTGGCGAGCCGGGCCAGGCTGGCCGAACCCCGTGATGAAAACATGCCGATGGATTATCGTGTGGCTAAGCATCGCTTTTGCGCCGTTCACGTTGTTGGGAACCCCACTGAATCCGACCGTAAAGAAGGGCCAAGCGGTTGTTTCAGAGAAATTTCTTCCCTTGGTCTGCCTCACGGTTGCGCTCAGTCCCGGCGCGGGAAAGCTCGGCTCGGTGGTGTTCGTCCGCACGGACACGAAGGAAAAATTCACGGCCGAGATCGGCTCTGTTTTCAGCGCCAGCCCAACGGTGTTCACGAGAGAGGAGGAGCCGGGGCGGGCTCTGTCGATGATTGTCGTCCGACTGCCGGAGGGGCGATACCAGCTTAAGGAGGCGGAAGTCGACACTTCCAGCGGCGACACTTACAAATTCGATCTTTCGGAGCCCGCCGCCTATTTTTTTACGGTGAGGGCAAGAAGCGTGAATTATTTGGGCACGCTTGTTCTCTCCGCCGTCTGGCAGCACGCCTTCATTCCCGGAGGCGGAAGGTCCCCGGCCTATTTCGTCTTCGAGGACACGAGCGACCACGACAAAGCGTGGGTCGAAAAGGAAGTTCCAGGCTTGGCGCGGTTTCAATCCGCGGTGTCCCTTGTGGTGAAAGAGAAGCCGCGAGCGGAAACGCCGGAGATAAGTTTCCCGGTGACGGCGCGATCCAAAGTCGTGATTACCTTTCCGATTAGATTTCTATCGCCGCCACATAGCTTCATCGCCGAGCCCGGGGAGTTTTCCGCCGTCCTCGAAACGGTGAACGGCGTGTATTTCGCCGCACCCCAGGGTCTGCAATTCGGCAACGCTGCGGACCCCAACTGGAAAGAAGGAGGGATTTTTCTCCCCACCGCGGCGGCCAAATTCGGCCCGGGGGGATTCTACGTGGGAAAGCCGCCCGAGGCTGAGGTCGTCAGCGGTCCGTGGCGCAATCTCTTCGTGCAGGAAGGTGTCCTGTGGCATCTGGAGCAGCCCACGCTTCCTGCGGCCGAACTCCCGGCCAATTGGAAGGAGATCGTGACCCAGTGGGTCGCCACGCTCGAAAAGGGCAAATGGAAGCTGCGTGACTGCGGCGAACCGAGGTATCGTTACTCAGAGCCCTCTGGCTGGTTGGTGGCTCTGACGGCGGACCGGACTGGCCGGATCGGGAGTGACGAGTATTCCCCCATCTCGCTCCTGGCGGTGATCGTCGACGGGAAGGTCCGGTCGCTCATGCTGACCGCCCGCTTTTTCCACGTGGACAAGTCGATGGCCTCGGTCCCGATCAAGCATCCCATCTGGGAATCGGCCGCGAAATAAACCGGTGGGGGAGCCGAACGGCCTCCTGGATTTCCACTACCGACCGATTCGCCCTCGGGGTAGAGCCATGAATTGGCTCCCACGCTGGCTCGCCCATCCGACGTGTTCCTCGAAGCCTCGTCGAAGGCGGAAGCGCAGGATGGTGCGGCTGGACGGAATCGAACCGACGATACGTTTTTGCCGTTTTCTGGCAAAACGATTTAGGTGATTCTCATAGGAGAAAATGATTTTGGCGTTTTCCTTGACGCTCGGCGTCATTGTCACATATATGGGTACATGGCCAGCTTGAGGAAGAAGCCAAATACCCGCTTTTGGGTCGCCTGTTTTACGGATCATGACGGCGTCCAACGGCAACGAAGCACCGGCACGGTTGATCGAACGAATGCTTTGCGTATCGCGCTGCACTTCGAAGACATCTTCCGTCGCAAGATGGGCGTTGAGCAGGTTCGTCGGGCGATGAATGACCTGTGTGAGACTCTAAACGGCCGTCGCTTCCTCACGTCGACCACCGGAGCCTTCTTTGATCGGTGGATCGCTCGCAAAGAGGGCGAGACTCAAGCGAGCACGCTTACCCGATATCGCGAGGTCATGCGTCGGTTTGAGAAATATCTTGGGCCGGAGCGATGGGCACAGGAGTTAAGCCGGCTCGACGTCCAGGACTTCGCCGAGTTTCGGGATACCCTGGCCAAGAAGGTGACCCCGGCGACGGCCAACCTGATGATCAAGATCCTGTCGTCAGCGATGAAAGGTGCATGGCGGGACGGGCTCATCGCCGACAATCCCGCGGCCAAGGTCGAACGCCTCAAGCGCAAGAAAAACGAGACCGAGCGTCGACCCTTCACCGTGGATGAAGTGCGCCTGTTGCTCGAGCATGGCAACGGTGAGTGGAAGGGGATCATTCTCTGCGGCCTCTACACCGGCCAACGACTAGGGGATATCGTGGGCTTAACCTGGAACAACATTGACGTCGAACGCGCGGAGATCCGGCTGACCACCCAGAAAACTGACCGGAGAGTAATTGTTCCGATGGCCCAACCGCTTTTGAGGCATTTCGCCGAGTTACCGAGTAGTGACGACCCTAATGCGCCAATCTTCCCTGAGGCATTTGCCATCGTTAGACGCGAGGGACGGGTCAATAACCTCTCGAACCAATTCTACGACATTATGGTGGCTGCGGGGCTCGCGACAAAACGTCGTTCAGATAAGCAGAAAGAGAAGGGTGGCCTCGGACGCGACGCCAAGCGCCACAAAAGCGAACTGGTCTTCCATTCGCTGCGACATACTGCGACCAGTTTGTTCAAGAACGCCGGCGTTTCCGAAGCGGTGGCGATGGACCTCATTGGACACGACAGTCGTGCCGTTTCGCAGAATTACACCCACATCGACGAGGACGCGAAACGCCAGGCGATCGCCAAACTGCCGGACATCCTGTCGGGCGAACCGACCAAGAAGCCGAGCAAACCTAAGAATTAGCGAGGGCGTGGGTGACGTGAATTCATGGAAAGGGCTTATGGAGCCCTTCGCGAGGGCTTCGGCGAATTCGCGGAGCCATCAGACCGGCAAACTGACGTGGAGAACTAGTGTTCGACTGCACCTGAAGGGCTTCATGAGGGCTTTGGTAGCCCTTTCGTGTACTCGGATTTTAGCTCTCATACGGAGATTGTAGGCCGAGCCTGCGAATCCATTCAGTGAATGCCATATTGATAAGCCCTCCCCAAGCCCTCCATAAGGAGTAAGAGCAGGAGAAGGCTAAGAGCAAGAGCAAGAACAGGAGTAGGAGTAGGAGCGGAGCTTGAAGGGGGTGTGGGGGAAACTTGGCGCGACGCTGGTTTTCCTCGAGGTCCATCGATCGAATGAACCGAACGTCGATTCGACACTCGCCGTCGAATCAACGCGGTATGTCGATTGGGGTTTCGGACGCGCCGGCCAGTCCACGTCGATAACTGCATTTTGAGCGTAGATGTCGCTGAGCAACAGCGACCACGCGGATGGAGCGAACGCTATTCTTGCCAGTTTCCGTCGTCTTAAAACGATCGCGGCGTCGCGCAGCCACCAAGCTACTCGCTGGCTGCTTTACTTTCTTCCACGTGCCCGGAAACCGCCAAGAAAGTGCCGTTGCATTTTTGGTTCGCCCGTAATTTCCGTTGCCTGGATTTTCGGCCAACCAACCGAACGACCCGCTCGTGCCCCGTTGTTCCACTTTGGTCCTCAATGGGGAACGAACCGACGATACCAAGAAAAGGGGGCGGGGGGGTGTCGATCGAGCAGGCGGGGTCGTCCGCGTTCGATGGGTAAACCGGAAGCGATTTTTCGACAAAAGACGAATTTCCTCCGCTCTCGACGGGGCATCGAAAAGGATTCGTCGACAACTGATGTCGTGTGGAGATTGCCCACGCTGGCGAATGGCCCTCCGTCATCGCACGCTAACACACCGAGCGCGTGGCTGATGATCTGGATCCGCCCCCTCCGTTAAGGTCTTTTTTCCAGTGGGGCCCCGGACCACGCGTTGCTCGTTTCTCGGCAATGTACCGAGAATCTTCTGTGGACGCTTGCTTCGAAACGGCGCATTTTAGCAAAACGCATGCTTTGGCCGACTGAGTTGAGGAGTTTAATGTTGCCACGTATATCATTTGAACCTACTCCAACCACTCGAGCCGTATGAATATTTCGTCCAGCAATAGTCAGAATATTATATTTTGGCGAAAAGCCAGTGCCATCAGCGCTTTGTTGTTCATCGTAATGCCTCCACTGTCGGCAGCGTCATATACGCGGAGCATTGTTCCCGTCACTGATCCGACGGCCGCGAAAACGGAACACGCGAGTAATGAGTATGGTCGGATAGTGCGAATCGCTCTTACGCAAGGTGAACTGGCGGCAAAAATGAGATTACAGTTTTCATTAGGCCTGCGAGATCGACAAGAATTGGAAAGGCGGGTCGAGCGTGGCGAGATTCTCTCGCGAGCGGCGCTTGAAGCATATCTGCCGAAAGCTTCCGACTATTCAAAAGTCCGCGATTGGTTGATAAAGCATGGATTCGAGATCGAACTTGATGCGAATACGCGTCACGCGATTTTCGTGCGCGGATCAAACGCTTTGATTTCTTCGGTTCTCGGCGTCAAAATGGCACGCGTGTTGACGGTTGATGGTGAGTTTACATCGGCGACTACGCCGCCTTCACTACCGGAAGAAATTGCGGGTCTTATCGACTCGATCAAGGGTTTGCAGCCGCACATAATTATGCACCGGCACCAAGCGGCAGGTCCACCGGCAGTTATTGAGTCGACTTGGATTACACCTGCGGCGGTGGCTGCAGCCTATGAGACGCCTGAAAACCTGGATGGATCCGGCCAGACGATCGCCATTGTTGCCGACGCGATTCCATACCCGGAGGATCTGGCAAATTTCTGGACGCTTTGCGGAATTCCTCAGTCGTTAGACAACTTTACGGTGGTCAGCGTCTCTGGCGGAACTAATCACCAAGGAGATCCGGAAGTGTCGCAAGATGTAGAGTGGAGCAGCGGCTTAGCACCGGGAGCAAATATTCGTCTATATGCAGTACCGTTTGAAATGTGTCCGGCAAGCCAAGCAGCGGCCTTTGCGCAGATTCTCAATGATCTGCCGAGCAATCCGACCCTCCACCAAGTCACGATTAGTTACGGCATGCCGGAATCTTTATCCGACGCGACTGGTGGCGATGCGGCATTGACCCTATTGGCCGCGCAGGGTGTCACCTGTTTTGCTTCGTCGGGCGACGCCGGTTCAAACCCGAATCCCAGTGATGCCCGAAAATACCTATCAAGCGCACCGTTAGCCGTCGAATATCCAGCATCGGACCCACATATGACAGCAGTGGGAGGTACAACATTGGTATTTGATCAAGAAGGCCAAGTATCCACCCAGGAATCTGCGTGGTCGGTTGGTGTGGACGGCGGGCAAGGCACGGGTGGTGGCAAGAGCATCGTGTTTCCGCGGCCGACGTGGCAGGTGGCTCCTGGCGTGCCGTCAGATGGTGGCCGTTGCGTGCCGGATGTCTCAGCGATGGCCGGTTATGGAGATGGCTTGATCCCATTGGTCGTCTGCCAAGAGGGAACCATTTCCCCTGTTTCAGGTGGAACGAGTCTATCCAGTCCGATCTGGGCTGGATTGGCAGCATTGATTAACCAAGCCCGCTCGAATTCGGGTCTTTCTCCGGTTGGGTTTCTTAACCCGAAGCTTTACCCTGCGGCCGGCAGCGGCTGCTTCACAGACATCGTCAGCGGCTTCAATGGCGCATATTTGGCACGTTCTGGATATGACTTCTGCACCGGTATTGGGACGCCGAAAGTGAGCAATCTGGTTGGCTATCTTTCGCAGGTTACTGTTAGCACCGATTTCGACAATTGGTCATGGAGCAATCCGCTTCCCGAAGGAAATGATTTGTCGGGAGTCGCGTCGAATGGAAGTCTTCTGGTAACGGTTGGCGCCGGAGGAACGATCCTGACAAGTGCTGACGGCGCAAGTTGGAGCGCTCAATTTTCCGGAACGGCTTCTTACCTCCGTCGCGTGATATGGACCGGCACAGAGTTCATTGCAGTCGGCGAAGGTGGAACAATCCTAACGAGCCCGGACGGAAAGAATTGGACCGCTCAATCCTCAGGAACGACGGTCGAGCTCAGCAGCGTAGTCTGGACGGGCACCCAATTTGTGGCAGTCGGCAATTCGGATCAGATACTAACGAGTCCGGACGGCAGACTTTGGACCGAGCAAAGTTCGGGTACATCAGGTGCTTCTCTGTTTGGCGTGGCGTTCAACGGAAGCCAGCTGGTAGCCGTGGGCACCACAATTGTTGGCGGAGACACCTTTGAGGACATTGTCGTTACTAGCACGGATGGTATTACATGGATAAATCGCAGCTCGAGCATGCTCGGCCAATATTTGAAAGATGTTATGTGGGACGGCACCCAATTCGTTGTTGTGGGCGCTCAAGTGTCTCTCAGCAGCCCCGATGGGAATACCTGGGCTGCGCACTCCGCGCCAGCCACCCTCGATTCACTCGCTTGGAATGGGGAAATTTACGTTGCGGTAGGGAACTCTGGTGAAATCCTAACCAGCTCGGACGGAATTGCATGGCTCATGACCAATACGGGCGGAGTTTCAACACCGCTCAATGGAGTGGCATGGACTGGCAGTCAGTTTGTTGCAGTCGGGGATGCGGGCACAATTCTTACGAGCCTCGATGGGCAAAACTGGACAATGCGCAGTGCGGGGAGCGAAATTCAATTTAACAGTGTTGCCTGGGGAGCGAACCAATTCGTTGCCGTCGGCAATGTGGGAACTATCTATACGAGTAGCGATGGACAAACTTGGACGGCCCGTACATCAGGAATTCAATATTGGAATCTCACAGCTGTGGCATGGAACGGCAGCCAGTTTGTTGTGACGGGAACGGGCGGCACATTACTCACAAGCGTTGATGGGGTCGCTTGGACTGTTTTGCCGAGCGTTTCTTTCGGGGCCCCTTTGTTCGGCCTAGTCTGGAACGGCGCTCAATTCGTGGCGGTGGGATTGGGAGGTGCGATTTACACAAGTCCTGACGGTACAAATTGGACAAATTTAGGTTTGTCGGGTAACGCCCTTCTGGGCGTATGTTGGGGTGCCGGACAGTTCGTTGCCGTCGGAGATCTCAACACAATATTGACGAGCCCAGACGGTATCGTTTGGAGTAGTCAAAATTCAAACACAACGGGGGTCAGTTTCTACGGCGTAGCTTCGAACGGCAACCGATTTGTTGCAGTTGGCGGAGGAGGTGCCGGTTCCACCGGTTCTTGCGTAATTTTAACAAGCGTTGATGGAGTTAGTTGGACTCGCCAGGATTCGGGCACTCAAAGTCTCCTGTTAAGCATAATTTGGAGCGGAAGCGAATTCATTGCCGTCGGTTGGGATGGGGTGATTTTGACAAGCCGTGACGGCACACAATGGACAAATCGCAAATCTGCCTCCGCGCAACCGCTCGACGCTATAGCATGGAACGGCCAACAGCTTGTCGTAGTGGGCTATTTGGGCGCCATCTTGACCTCGCAACCTAGGATCAATCCAACCGTCACTTGGCCTGACCCGAATGCCATAACTTATGGAACGGCATTGAGCAGCGCTCAGCTCGATGCGACGGCCTCGGTTCCCGGCACTTTCACTTATATGCCTGCTCTTGGCACGGTTTTGAATGTCGGCACGCATACGCTCTCGGCCATTTTCACCCCGTCTGATAGCGCTGACTATAACAGCGCCTCCACGACAACAACATTGAGTGTCACACCAACGACAGCCGCTCGGATCGTTTCAGATTTCAATGGTGACGGTAAACCAGACGTCCTCTGGACAAATACGGCTACGGGCGATCGTGCCATTTGGTATCTGGACGGAACCACCATTGCCGATTTCGGTTACTTGGCCGGTATTCCGACCGACTGGCACATCGTTGGAACCGGAGACTTCGACGGCGACGGCCAGACTGACCTGGTTTGGGAAAACACCGCAACCGGTGATCGAACTTTTTGGCTGATGAGCGGAATCGACATTTCGAGCTTTGGTTACTTGGCGTTCGTCGATCCTGTGTGGCACATCGCAGCGATTGGCGATTTCGACGGCGACGGTAAACCCGATGTAGTCTGGGAAAACTCGAGCACGGGCGATCGTGCGGTTTGGTTTCTCGACGGCACCGCAATTGGAAGCTTCGGCTATATTGCCGGAATCGCGATCGACTGGCACATTGTGGGCGCGGCGGATTTTGACGGTGACGGCCAGACAGATTTGGTGTGGGAGAACCTGGTCACAGGCGACCGCACCGTTTGGTACATGAACGGACCGAACCTCAAGAGTTTCGGGTATATCGCGAACATCCCCGGAGCCTGGCACATCGCAATGGTTGCCGATTTCGACGGCGATGGTCACCCGGATCTGTTGTGGGAAAATACGTCGACGGGCGATCGCGCCATTTGGATTCTGGCCGATACCACACTCACGTCCACGCCCTATCTGGCCTATGTCGATCCGGTATGGCAAATTGCACCATAGCGCGGCGGGAGCCGTCAGGCCGGGAATAATCTTTAGTCATGCGGTGCTGTGGCAAGCCCGCCCGGCTTTGGCAGGATTTTCCAATCCCGGACCTCCGTTCGGAGTAAATTCAAGAAAGTGAACCAACCCTCTTGATTTTTCCGGGCGATCGTCCGTTGTAACTCTTCGAACACTCCAACGTCTCACTCCCTTCCATGAAACCCGCACGAGTCACCATGCCATCGGCCCTCCGGCAATCGGGGAGCCGTCGGTCGTATGCGGGCCTCGACGCGCCCGCGACGTCGGCATTGCGCAGTGAACGGGGAAGTTATGAACCCGGTACGACCAATCGAATTGGAAGTGGTGTCCCCTGACATCGAGGACTCATTGGAGCCTCGTGCGGCCCACTTCCACCCGGAAGTGGGTTTTTTCATGCCTGAAAAGGCTGCTTCCGGGAACCGAACCCAAACTCGTTTCCCAAATTCCATAAGCGGCTTCACTGCTGAGCCCAGCCAATCAGCCAACGTCCGCACAAAATCCTGCGGGCGCCCAAACCGTGACGACCGTGTCGGCGCGAGAGGGGCGACGGTGTGTGTTCCTTTTTGCAAACGCGGGGTCGCGATGACGCAACCTTGCTCCATGAAAGCGCGGTGCACTCGTTGGGCGTCAAACGGCCCGGCCAGCCGCGGGTTCACTTTCCGCCTTGTCGTCTAAGATGCGAGGATGCCGGCCTTTCAAGCCGGCGATGCGGGTGCGAATCCCGTCGAGGCGATCAATTTTCTTCAGGAAGCGCCGGAGGTTGATCCGAGACCGGCGCGTTTTCGCCCCATCGGTCCATTTGGAACCTTGCCGGGAGCCAGAGGCGGCAGGGTCATTTTCGGGCGGGTCGTCCAAAAGTCAGGACCCCTCTCCAACACAGAGGAGATCACGGTGCAATTCCGTGCCTGCCCACCAATCTTCGCCCGAGCGATGAACTCAGGGCCACGCGACGGCGGCCCGCGATGCCAAAGCCCGATTGCAAAAGGAATACACGCAACCTGCGACCAGTCCGCGGCGATATCGGGTAACCACCATCAACCATTCCGCCATCGATCGCACAACGTTCACTGCTCTTCGCTCCAACCGTTCCTCACTTTCATTTTTACTCTTCCTCATCCACCAGCCCTCAATTTTCCCCTTCCTGTGGGAGCCTCATGCCTCGCTTCAACTCCAGTCCCGTCGTCCTCGCCGACCTCCTCGACATCGTGGAGACCGCGCTGGCCACCGTGTCGCGCCACCTGCCGGCGCATGTGGGCCGCGACGATCTCGCGTCCGCGGGCAAACTGGCGCTGGTCACCACGCTGACCCAGGCCAGCGGGCCGGTGGATGAGGTGCGCGCCTACTGCTTCGTGCGCGTGCGCGGGGCGATGCTCGACGAGCTGCGCCGACTCGACAGGCTCTCCCGCCAGCGACGATCCGCGGTCAACGCCGTGACGCGGGCGCAGGCGGTGCTCGCGCGCCGGCACGGCCGCGAAGGCACCCTCAACGAGATCGCCGCGGAGACACAGTTCTCCCCCGCCGCGATCTCCTCGGCGCTGGGCAACCTCTCGAACGCCTCGGACAACGATTCGTTCGAGTGGAACGCGCTGCCCGACACGGAAAGTCCGTCGCCGGCCCAGACTGTCGAGCGCTCCGAGCTGCACGCGATCCTGCGTGCGGCCCTGGCGCGGCTGCCGGACAACCAGGCGTTCGCCGTGCGCCTCTACCACATGGAGGACGCCTCGCTGGACGACATCGCTGCCCAACTCGGTGTTTCCCGCGAGCGCGCCCGCCAGGTTCGCGAGGCCGGCGAGAAGAAACTCCGGACCGACTTCGTCGTCCTTTCGCTCTGGCAAACCCTCCTCCACCCATCCTGAAAACATTCGGAGGGTGACCGGACCGACGGCGCCGGACAGTCCGGGGCGGAGCGGCTCGCCGATTGGCGGCAAAGGCATTTGATTGCGGGTCTTCCCATGAAGATGTTTCCCGCCTGCCGGATGCTCGGCCTATTCGCGACGGCCATGTTGTCGTGGTCCATTCCGGCCATCGCGGCAGGAACGCCCCGCACGGTCCTGCCGCTGGACGCCGACTGGCTGTTTTCCCGCGGCGACTCGCCGGTCGCGGAGACGGCGATGTTCGATGATGTGAACTGGCGCGGCGTGGACGTGCCGCACGACTGGGCCATCGAGGGCGGCGTCGACAAGGACGCGCCGACCGGCCGGGGCGGTGGCTACCGGCCGAGCGGCGTGAGCTGGTACCGGAAGCGGTTTTCACTGCCCGCCACCGCCGCGGACCGGCTGATCCTGGTCGAGTTTGACGGCGTCATGGGGAACAGCACGGTCTGGATCAATGGCCAGCGGCTGGGCACGCGGCCATCGGGATATGTCAGCTTCGCGTACGATCTCACGGGGCGGGTCGAGCTGGGCGACGACAAGACCAACATCCTCGCGGTCCGGACCGACACGACCGGGCAGCCGGAGTCGCGCTGGTACGCGGGGGCGGGCATCTATCGCCATGTGCGCCTGGTCGTGACCGGCCCCGTGCGCGTCGCCGAGTGGGGCCTGGTTGTCCAGACACCCGAGGTTTCTGCCGCGCGGGCTCTCGTGCGCGTGCGGGCCGAGGTCGTCAACTCCGGCGCCCGTCCGCGCGAGGTGGCGGTCCATTTCGCGCTGGTCGATCCGGACGGGCACCCAGCCGGGGAGGCGGACGTGACGGCGCGAGCGATTGGGATCGGCGCCACCGGGGATTTCGTGGCCGAGATCCCGGTGGAACACCCGCAACGGTGGGAAATCGGCGACGGCCGGCTATATCGCGCCACGGCCACGGTGACGGCATCAGGGGAGGCAATTGACGGCGACACCGTCGCCTTCGGCATCCGCGAGGCGCGGTTCGAGGCGGCCACGGGCTTTTGGCTGAACGGCCGGAACGTTAAAATCAAGGGCGTGGCCCTGCATCAGGACGGCGGCGCGGTGGGAATCGCGGTGCCGCTGGCGGTCTGGGAGCGGCGGTTGACGCGGCTGCGCGAAGTCGGCGTCAACGCGATCCGCACGGCGCACAACCCGCCCGCACCCGACTTCCTCGATCTGTGCGACCGGATGGGGTTTTTGGTGATGGACGAGTTTTTCGACGCCTGGACGGTCGGCAAGCCCAGCGCCGAGAAGGGGATCAATGAATTCTTCACCGAGTGGGGCTGGCGCGACGAGCGCGACACGATCCGGCGCGACCGGAACCATCCGGGCATCATCCTGTGGAGCACGGGCAACGAGATTCACGACACGCCGAACGCTCCGCTCGCGAAGGACATCCTGGCCGGGCTGGTCGGGGTCGCGCATGCGGAGGATCCGACCCGGCCGGTGACGCAGGCGCTTTTCCGGCCGAACACGAGCCACGACTACGACGACGGACTGGCCGACATGCTCGACGTCATCGGCACGAACTACCGGGACCAGGAGCTGCTTGCGGCGCAGAAAAAAGTGCCGACGCGCAGGATTGTCGGGACGGAGCAGGACCACAACCGCCAGACCTGGCTCTTCGCGCGGGACAACCCCTCGTACTCCGGACAATTTCTCTGGGCCGGCGTCGATTATCTCGGCGAGGCCGACTGGCCGCTCCTCACGAGTTCCGCCGGGCTGCTCGACCGCACCGGGCGGTTGAAACCGCGCGCCTATGAGAGGCAGAGCTGGTGGAGGGACGCGCCGATGGTGCGCATCGTGCGCAACGAGCCCGCGCTCGCGCGCAGCGACCCGCGGCGGCGTCCCGGTTTCGATCGCACCTCGGATTGGACGCCGCGCGATCCGGCGACTTACAAGGAGGCGGACGTCGAGGTTTATTCCAATTGCGACGAGGTTGAGCTGACGCTGAACGGGAAGTCGCTCGGCGCGCAGCCCCGGCCCGCCGATGCGTCGCCGCGCGCGTGGAAGGTCCCGTTTGCGCCCGGCACCATCCGGGCGGAAGGGCGGAACGCCGGGCGGGTCGTCGCGACCCACGAGCTGCGCACCGCCGGCGCGCCGGCGAAACTGGTCGTGACAGTCGACCGCACGCGGCTGGCGCACGATTGGGACGACGTCGCGTTTGTCACGGTCGAGGCCGTCGACGCGGCGGGCGTCCCCTGTCCGTGGGCCGACGCGCCCATCGAATTCAAGGTGGAGGGACCGGGCACGATCACGGCGGTGGACAACGGGGACCGCGGCGATCCCGCTCCGTATCAGGCGACGGAGCGGAAGCTGTTTCAGGGCGAGTGTGTCGCGCTGGTGAAGGCGACCGCGGATGCCGGTCCGATTGTCGTGACCGTTTCGACGCCCGGCCTCGACGGGGTCCAGTTGAAGCTCGAGGCCGCACCGGCGCGTTGATGAATTTACAGGCGGTCGCAGGGATCGCGAACCCGACAAAGCAGAATAAGACTTAGGATTTACCCACGGATTTCACCGAGGCCACGGATTTCGCAGCTGCCGTTCATCCGAATGACTATTGGATGAGATCGGCCAGCTCGCCCGGAGATTGCCCACGAAACACACGAAGGAAACGAACCTCCAAGACATTTAACGGGAGGTCACGGAGATCGCGGAGCCGATCAAGGCAATTGATTCGCTGTGGGTCCGATGCCCCGGAGCTTGCTCCGGCTTGGATTGTTGTAGGAGCGGCTTTATGCCGCGATCGAACTGGAAATCGCGGGATAAACCCGCTCCTGCTGCTAAAGAGAGACTCGATTGCATGGGCTGTCTTGACCAAGAGCTTCGGGGCTTGCCCGAGGCTCTTTATTTTCACCACGGATTTCACGGACGGCACGGATTGCTACCCATCGCTCTGCCCGCACGGCGCCGGCCGCAACCTGTCGCGCTCGGCTATGCTGCGTCCGTACAAGGACGCCGAGGGCCAATTTGGTCTAATTCCTGCCTCGTCACTCATCGTCCTGGCACCTCTGTCCATTACGATTTGAGTGCCAGAACCACTTCGAAGTCCGAATCGGCCAATCGAAATCGGGCAGACTTGCCTTGGATGGAAACACAGGTGAGTCGTGCCGATTCGCCGTCGACCATCAGGTCCTTGGTTTCACCCGGATTGTAACGAAGGTCATTCACCACGACGGCAAGGTGGTCTCGTAGGTCGTAAATGGCGACGAGTCTTAGCTGGCCAAAAATAACATCGGCTTCGACCGGATTTGTGCGCCCTGAGTATCTACCCGGCCTGAATGCCGCGGCCCGGCGTTGACCCTCGGCGATTTCCCCCGACGAGACGTTGGAGATGATGACGTCACGTTCGGACTGGGGCATGAGGCTGGCGAACAGGTTCGAACTGCCATTGGCGGACTGTACTGCAATCTGTATCCACATGTAGGCGGCCATCGGATTCTTCGGCACGCCCTTTCCGCGAAAGTATGCCCGGCTTAGCCGGGTTTGAGCAGAAACAATGCCCTGGTACGCGGCGCGACTGGCCCAGCGGATCGCCTGGCGTTCCAACGCCTGCTTCTTTTTAGGGTCGGCAACATATCGAATTTCCAAATCGGCGGCGACGGCATCCTCGGCGGGCGCATAACCCTGAAGTGCCGACTTCATGAACCAGTCAAAGTAGCCGTGCGGAGCCGTCGTTCTGACCCGGTTGGCATATTGGAACTCGGCAACGGGGTCGCCTGACTCGGCGGCAATTTTGAGCTTTGCCAGATCCGGCAGAGGCTCTGCCACCAGTTTCGCCTGAAGAGTCAACGCCGCCAGGAATAGACAGAATGAAGTGCGCATAGGGCGGGGTGATTCCGCCCGGCCCGCGCAATCAACCCACTCGATTCAGGCCATTTGAACCGGCCCCCGCAAGTCCGTCCTGGGGGCACCAACATCAGCCCTCCGCATACGACTATCCTGCGAAGACTTGATGGTGTTCCGTCGCCCGCTGCGGTGTTCTTGGCCGACGTCAGCCGTCATCTTTGGCCCAAGAGTAACCTGTTATCATCGCCTTGCCATTTGCCGCCAAGGCGTTGGCCACCCTGATCGGCGAAATCCAGCTGCGGGGGTGCATCACGTCCGGCCAAGCTCCCAATCCGCCGTAGTCCGTGCCCGCCGCGAAAAGAAAGCCCGCCGCAAGGACGAGCGCCGCGAAGGCAATCGGTTGCTCGTGGGGAGACTATCAGGCCCCGCGGATTGGGTTTCGGGTTGGATGGCCGGGCCATCCGAAGCTCCGCTGAGCGGAGGCTGGTGCGGCTGGACGGAATCGAACCGACGATACCGCTTTGGAAGAGCGGAGTTTTACCACTAAACTACAGCCGCAGACGGGTGGTCAGATTCGAGGGCGTGCGCGATCGGGTCAAGCCTCGTCAAGACCTCGTCGGGCCGTTGAGGCACGGGTTCTTTTTTGACCGCGAAAGGGCACAAAGACGATCCCGGCCGGCGGTCTAATATCGACGGTGGGGACAACGACGACCACCCATCAGTTTCGGCCATCACTGCTTCTTTTGCGCTCTTTGCGCCCTCGTGCGGCTAGGCCTTGGCAAAGGGTGGGGTAGGTTTTTTGGCCGCAAAAGGGCACAAGGAAGATTCCGGCCGGCGGTCTGATATCGTCGTTGGGGACAACGACGACCACCCGGCCTGGACCGGCGTGATCCGGCCATTCGAAGGGCTAGGGTTCGTTTTCCGCCTTAAGACGGGCTCGCGTCCTTTCCCGCTTGCGCCGCCCCGGAGGCACCGCAACCCTCGCGCGATTTTTGTCCGCTCCCATGCCCAAACGCACCGATCTCCAGTCCATCCTGATCATCGGCGCCGGCCCCATCGTCATCGGACAGGCCTGCGAGTTCGACTATTCCGGCACCCAAGCCTGCAAGGCCTTGAGGGAGGAGGGTTACCGCGTTATTCTGGTCAACTCCAACCCGGCGACGATCATGACCGATCCGGAGTTTGCCGATGTCACTTACATCGAGCCGCTGACCGTCGAGATCCTCGAGAAAATCATCGCGCACGAGCGCCCGTCCGCCTTGCTGCCGACGCTCGGCGGACAGACCGCGCTCAACCTGTCGATGGACCTCCATCACGCCGGCATCCTGACCAAATACGGCGTCGAGATGATCGGCGCCAAACCGGCCGCCATCGCCAAGGGTGAGGACCGCCAGCTTTTCAAGGAGGCCATGCTGCGCATCGGACTCGACTGCGCCATGTCCCGCACGGTCCTCACGCTCGAGGCCGCGCGCCAGGCCGCCGAGGAGATCGGCGCCTTCCCGCTCATCATCCGCCCAAGTTTCACGCTCGGCGGCACCGGCGGCGGCATCGCCTACAACCGCGAGGAATTCGAGCAGATCGTCACGGGCGGCCTCGAAGCGTCGCCGGTCCATGAGGTCCTGGTCGAGGAATGCCTCCTCGGCTGGAAGGAATTCGAGATGGAGGTCATGCGCGACCACAAGGACCAGTGCGTCGTCATCTGCTCGATCGAAAATTTCGACCCGATGGGCGTCCACACGGGCGACTCCATCACCGTCGCCCCGGCGCTGACGCTCACGGACAAGGAATACCAGGTGATGCGCGACGCGTCCTTCGCCGTCATTCGCGAGATCGGCGTCGAGACGGGCGGTTCCAACATCCAGTTCGCGGTCGATCCCGCGACGGGCCGCATGGTCGTGATCGAGATGAACCCGCGCGTGTCGCGGTCGTCCGCCCTGGCGTCGAAGGCCACCGGTTTCCCGATCGCCAAGATCGCCGCCAAGCTCGCCGTCGGCTACGCGCTCGATGAGCTGCGCAACGACATCACGCGCCTCACGCCCGCCAGCTTCGAGCCGACGATCGACTACATCGTCACCAAGATCCCGCGCTTCACCTTCGAGAAATTCCCCGGCGCCAACCCGACCCTGACGTCGGCGATGAAATCCGTCGGCGAGGCCATGGCCATCGGCCGCACGTTCAAGGAGTCGTTCCAGAAGTGCCTGCGTTCGCTCGAGACGGGCGCGCGCGGCTTCGGCGGCGGCGGAAAATTCGGCGGCGACGAGATCCCCGACGAGGCCACCATCCGGCAGAAGATCGGCACGCCCAACGCCGAGCGCGTGTTCTACCTGCGCTGGGCCTTCAAGGCCGGCCTCACGGTCGATGACATTTTCGCCCTGTCCAAGATCGACCCGTGGTTCCTCCACCAGCTCCGCGAGCTCCACGAAATGGAGGAGGAGATCAGGCAGTACTCCCTCGGGAATATCGACACGGGCCTGTTGCGCCGCGCCAAGCAGGCGGGTTTCTCGGACGTCCAGCTCGCGCACCTCCTCAAGACCGATTTCGACACGATGCGCCGGCACCGCAGGGACGCGGGCGTGAACACGACCTACCGCCTGGTCGACACGTGCGCGGCGGAGTTCGAGGCGTTCACCCCGTATTATTATTCGAGTTACGGCGACGAGAACGAGATCAAGTCCTCGGACAAACCGCGCATCATGATCATCGGCGGCGGCCCGAACCGCATCGGCCAGGGCATCGAGTTCGACTACTGCTGCGTCCACGCCAGCTTTGCGCTGCGCGAGATCGGCTACGAGACGGTGATGGTCAACTCGAACCCCGAAACCGTCTCGACCGACTACGATACCTCCGACCGGCTCTTTTTCGAGCCACTCACGCTTGAGGACGTGCTCGAGGTCTACGAGCAGGAGAAATGCGTCGGTGCCATCGTGCAGTTCGGCGGCCAGACGCCGCTCAACCTTGCCGGCCCGTTGAAGGCGCACGGCGTGAATGTCATCGGCACGTCGCCGGAAAGCATCGACGCGGCCGAGGATCGCAAGCTGTTCGCGGCGGTGCTCGACCGGCTCAACCTGCGCCAGCCGTCCAACCGCACCGCGTTGAGCGAGTCGGAGAGCCTCGCGCTGGCCCAGGACGTCGGCTTCCCCGTGCTGCTCCGGCCGTCGTTCGTGCTCGGCGGGCGCGGCATGTTCATTGTCTACAGCGAGGAGGAATTTCGTTCCGTCATCCGGTCGGCCTTCGAGGCGATGCCGGGCAAGCCGGTGCTGATCGACAAGTTTCTCGAGGACGCGATCGAACTCGATGTCGACTGCATCAGCGACGGCGAAACCACGCTCGTCGGCGGCATGCTCGAGCACATCGAGTACGCCGGCGTCCACTCGGGCGACGCGGCGATGGTCATGCCACCGCACACGCTGCCGAAGGAGATGCTGGCTGAGATCCGCGAGGCCACCTATGCGCTGGCGCGCGAGCTCAAGGTCATCGGCCTGATGAACGTGCAGTTCGCGATCAAGGATCAGCAGCTTTACGTGCTCGAGGTCAACCCGCGCGCTTCGCGCACGGTGCCGTTCGTGGCCAAGGCCATCGGCGTGCCGCTGGCGAAACTTGCGGCCAAGGTCATGGCGGGCAAAAAGCTGGCGGACCTGGGATTCACCCGCGAGGTCCGGCCGCGCCACTGGTGCGTCAAGGAGGCGGTGTTCCCGTTCAACCGCTTCCCCGGCGCCGCGATCATGCTCAGCCCCGAGATGCGCTCGACGGGCGAGGTCATGGGCCTCGACGACGATCTTGGCATCGCCTTTGCGAAGACGCAGATGGCCGCGAAACCCGCGCTGCCGCTGTCGGGCAAGCTTTTCCTCAGCGTCAAGGACGCCGACAAGCCGCACGTGGTCGCACTCGCAAAGGATTTCGCGGAGCTCGGTTTCGCGCTCTGCTCGACGACCAACACCGCCAAACTGCTCCAGGCGCACGGCCTCGCCGTCCAGCATGTGTTCAAGCTCAGCGAGGGCCGCCCGAACTGCGTCGACATGATCAAGAACGGCCAGATCCAGATGGTGATCAACACGCCGCGCGGCATGATCCCGCGGAATGACGAGAACGCGATCCGGGCGGCGGCGTGGGCGAACAATGTCTGCATCATGACGACGATCACCGGGGCGCGCGCGGCGGTGAACGGCATCCGCGCGATGAAGGCGAAACGCGTCGGCATCCGGCCGCTGCAGGAATACCGGACCAACGTGGTCCCGATGTAGCCATGGCCGGCGGAACCCTGGTGGCATTGCTGTACGGGCCGGACCAGACCGGCCTGGTGGCGCGCGTCGCCGCGTGGATCTTCGAGCGCGGCGGCAACATCCTGCACGCCGACCAGCACCGCGACCCCGAGGCCGGCATCTTTTTCCAGCGCGTGGAATGGGAACCGTCAACCGGCCGCAAGCCGGCTGCGGGCAAGGAGGCCTTCACGGATTTTGCGCGGCGCGAGCTGCACATGAACGTGCGGGTCGCGCGCTCGACCGACCGGCCGCGCGTCGCGGTTTTCGTGTCGAAGGCCGATCATTGTTTCCACGATCTGCTCCTGCGCTGGCGCGCCGGCGAACTGAACGGCGAGATCGTGATGGTGATTTCAAACCACCGCGACCTCGCTTCGGCCGCGCGTGGCTACGGCCTGAAGTTTCAACACGTGCCGGTCGAGGCCGCGACGAAGGCCCGCGCGGAAGCCCGGCAGATCGAGTTGCTGCGGCGGGAGCGCGTCGAGCTGGTCGTGCTGGCCCGCTACATGCAGGTGTTATCCGCCGAATTTCTCGCGCGCTGGGCGCGACCGGTGATCAACATTCACCATTCCTTCCTGCCTGCGTTTGCCGGTGGACGGCCGTATCATCAGGCGCACGAGCGCGGCGTGAAACTCATCGGGGCCACGGCGCATTACGCGACCGCGGTGCTCGACGACGGACCGATCATCCACCAGGACGTCGCGCGCGTGACGCACCGCCACGGCGTCGAGGACCTCGTGCGCAAGGGCCGCGATCTCGAGAAAACCGTGCTCGCGCAGGCCGTGCGCTGGCATTTGGACAACCGCGTCCTTGTTTACGGCAACAAGACGGTGGTGTTTGATTGAGGCGGGGCGATTTTTTTAGCCGCAAGAGGACACAAAGGGCAGAGGAGGGGAGACGGCGGCGGACGGCGAACGGACCGGGGTCTGGTGCCCCCGGCTACATCGGACCCACGCCAATTGTGGCCGGGCACTCACCAACTGTAGCCGGGTCCGCAGGGCCCGGTCTTTATGGCGGCAACGCGATTGCCGCCCCACCGCAGGGAAGGGACAACGGACAGCCTGAGGGTGGGCGTCGGTTTCCATACCGACTCCGGGCCGGACTCATGCGGTTGGACGTGCTCTTGCGAGTGACAAGACGTGTGCTGAATGGTGGAACTCGACCTCCGGGCGGGTTCGCAAGACTTTCATAGGAGAACCGGCCCGGAGGTCCGGTTCCACCTTGGCTTAACCGCAGGATCCCGGCTGAGGATCGCCGATGGGGACATCGGCGACCACCCACTGCGGAGCCACGGCCGGCGCCAAAATGGCGCCAAAAGGGGCATGATTCCGGCAGGATTTGCCCATGCCCCAGCGGGCCAGGGAGGCTGATTCCGGCGGGTCAAAAACTGATGCAACTCCCTGCCCCAAAAATAAAACCGCCGGGACCCGTAAGCGGGCTCCCGGCGGTCTTGTCCGCTCTGGGCGAACATTGGAATCCGGCCGTCTACCCCTAGCCAGCCGAACTCTAGCCCTAGAAAGCTGGTTCCGTGCCGGATTGATGCAAAAATCGAACTTCTTGCGATTTGGCGCGGAATTTTAGCTGATCAATTGACCGCGATCTTGCGTGGCTTGAGTGCTTCTGACTTCGGCAGCGTGACCCGCAGGACGCCCTCCTTTAGCTCCGCCTGGATTTTTTCGACGTCCACGTTCTGCTCGTGTTCGAGCACGAGTTCGTAGGGAGCGTCAACGGACTCGCGATGCAGCGCGGTCCAGCCGTCGGGACGCTTCCACGCGCGCTGCGCGCGGAGCGTCACCTGGTTGTCCTCGGCGGTGAACTCGAGACCCTCGCGGGCAACGCCCGGAAGCTGGACGACCAGCGTCCAGGCATCGGTATTTTCCTTCAGCTCGTAGGCGGGCTTCAGGGTGTACTCCGCCTGCGGAACGGTGCCGTTGGATTGATCGCGCCGGGTGAACGAGCGCGTCAGGGTGGGAACGATTTGATTGAATAGGCTCATGGGATTTTCTCCTGGTTGGTGATTTTTCCGGTCAGTTGACCGAGAGGTTGATCTTGCGCGGCTGCACCTCGGGCTGCTTGGGCAGCGTCACGGTGAGCATGCCGTTCTCATAGGTCGCGTTGACCTTGTCGGCCTGCGCGCCTTCCGGCAGTGCGACGGAACGGGAGAATTTCACGGTCTCCTCGCCGTTTTTGCGCGACGCGCTCAGGGACAGTTGTCCATTGGCGATCTCGACATTGATGTCGTCGCGGGCGACGCCCGGCAGGGCCGCGCGGACGTAGGCGTTTTCCTTGTCCTCATACAGGTCGACGGGGAAACGCGGCTCCGAGGCGAACGCGCCGAAGTCCGCGAAAGCGGATTCGAGCACACGATCGGCGGCATCGTAACCGGCGCAGGCGCGTCGCGCGCTGAACAGAGGGAAGAGGCTTCCGTTGATGGGTTGGCTGTAACGAATGATTCGATTCATGGTTGGAGTTTCCTTTTCGGTGTTTGCCCATCTCAATGCATCCCTCGTGCCTCGCGAATTGCCGGCGTAACTCATTGGTTTCCAGTCTCCTGTCTCCTGCCTTCTCTCCTGCTCTCGCATCTTTTTGGCCCACTGTGACGACTCACCCGGGAAACTCCGTCGCGCGCGGGTTTTTTCCGTGCCTTGATGCAGCCGGCGCTTTCATGCTCTGCCGTTCCCACCATGACGTTTGATTTCGACCAGCCGATTGACCGTGCCTCGAGCGACAGCCGCAAATGGCGGAAGTATGCGGGCAAGGACGTGATTCCGCTCTGGGTGGCGGATATGGACTTCGCTGCGCCGCCAGCCGTGATCGAAGCCCTGCACCGGCGCGTCGACCACGGCGTGTTTGGCTACGGCATGGCTCTCCCGCCCCTCGTGCAGGCGGTCGTCGACTATTGCCAGCGACGTTATAAATGGACGGTGGATCCGTCGTGGCTGGTCTGGCTGCCAGGGATCGTTCCGGCGCTAAACCTCGCCGCGGACGCCTTTGGCGAAAGAGGCGATTCGATCATCACGTTTTCGCCGATCTACCCGCCCTTCCTGCTCGCCCCGCGCAACAACGGCCGCGAGTGCGTCCCGGTGCCTCTGACCTGCGGCGCCGGCGGGCGTTACGAAGTCGACTGGAACGCCCTGGAACGCGCCGTGACGCCGCGCACGCGTCAGTTTTTTCTCTGCAGCCCGCACAATCCGGTGGGGCGCCCGTTCAGTCGCGCCGAACTCGAGCGGATCGCGGAGTTCTGCATCCGCCATAATCTCACGCTGATTTCCGACGAGGTCCATTGCGACCTCATCCTCGATGACGCGCCGCACACACCCACCGCCGCGCTGTCGCCGGAGATTGCCGCGCGCACGGTCACGTTGATGGCCCCGAGCAAGACCTACAATATTCCCGGCCTGGCCTGCGCCTTCGCGCTGATTCCCGATTCCCGGCTGCGGATGCAATTTACGCGGGCGATGGCGGGCATCATGCCGGAGATGAGCGTCCTCGGTTTTGCCGCCTGCGAGGCTGCACTCACCGCCTCCGAAGCATGGCGGCAGTCGCTCCTCGCGTACCTGCGCGGCAACCGCGACACGCTTCGCGAGTTCGTGGAGCATGAGCTGCCGGGAGTGACCATGACGCCCTGCGACGCCACCTACCTCGCGTGGCTTGATGTTTCGGGGTTGGGCCTGGACCTTCCCGCGCGCTTTTTCGAGCAACATGGCGTGGGCCTGGCCGATGGCGCGCAGTACGGCGCTCCGGCCAACCGGTTCGTCCGGCTGAATTTCGGCTGCACCCGCGCGACGCTCGTCGAGGCCCTGCGCCGCATGAAGGTGGCGCTCGTCTCGCGCACCTGAAGACCCGTGGCCGGCCTAAACAGATTATTCGTTGGAATTTCTCGGTGGCAGGGCGCGAACGCGTGGCGGCGTTCGGCCACTTCGGCGGCCAGCGAGATGCCGCCCTGCAATTCGCCGGCGCTGGGCGCGACGAAGGCAAAAACATCAAGGCGTTCGGTGAACGCGCTCGACCCGACTTACTTTGCCGCCGGCAGGGTCAGCGCATTCGCCGGCTTCGCGTCGGCGGGGAGGCTGGCGCGCAGGGCGAAGGCGCGCTGCGCCCACGAGCTCATCGGGTCAATCTTCGTGATCAAATCGGTCAATGAAGTCACCTCATCGAAGCGCCCGGCGTCCTTTGCCAGCGTCGCCGCGTGATAGCACGCCTCGGTGCGCAGAGACTTGTCGGCGGTGTCGTCCTTCGTCAGTGGCATGAGCGCGGCTTCGCCGCCGGCCAGGTCGCCGCCCCCAATCAGGCTCATCGCGGCGCCCAGGCGGGCCCGCGTCTTCAAGGTATTTTCGGCCAGCACGCCCGCGGCGCGCTGATAGCTCGCCGCCGCCGACTTGTAATCGCGAACTTCATATTGGAGGTCGGCGACGTGCAACCAGGCCACGCCTGCGAGCGGGTGGCTCGCGTAATCGGCCGCGAATGCGGTCAGCTTCTCGGGATTGTCCCCCGCCTGCGCATACGCTTCGCGGATCGAGCGTTCACGCACGCCGTTGAAATAGTCCCAGCCCTCGCGACCGACCGCCACGATCAGAATGCCAATGGCCACGGCGATGATCAGCGCGCGGTTCTTGGACCAGAAATCATGCACCATCAGCGCGAAGTCGGTTGGCGCTTCCGGCGTCGACGCGGTATCGGCTTTGTTCTGAACGGGGTTCGGATTGCTCATGCGAGTCGGTCAGATTGGGAAACGCTCCGCCGTGCCTCAAGGAAAAAGGCAGTGGAGTGCAGATAGGGCAAAACGAACGTTAACTGCTTTAGAATAGTAAGTTGGATCGCGATAGGGACGAAGGACGAAGGAGCGCTCGGGGGCGCATATCGGATATCGGACGCGGCGCCAGTCGGACCTGTGGTCTTGTCGCCGGTTGTCCCGCATTCCATCCTTAGTCCTCGCTGGGTCCGCAATCGATGGTCGCCGACGTCCCCATCGGCGATTCCGGAGCGTCGGTGTGGAAACCGACGCCCACACTCCGATTGTCCGTCGTCGGGTTTCCCCTGGTCCCCGCTCCGTCCCGTCGTCCGTGGTCCGGTTGTCCTTCATTCCGACGCCACCTTTTCACGATCCGGGCTATGCTTTTCTCGCCGGCACGAGCACCGAGGCGAGGATCGATAGGGCGAGCAGGCCACCGATGACGGCGAGGGAGGCGGCGATCGGAAGGTCGAAATAATGCGACAGGAGCATCTTCGTGCCCACGAATACCAGGACGAGGGCCAGCCCGTAGTTCAGGAAGCGGAACAACTGCATCACACCCGACACGGCAAAGTAGAGCGAGCGCAGCCCCAGGATCGCAAAGATGTTCGAGGTGAAAACGATGAATTCGTTGCGGGTGATCGCGATGACGGCAGGGATCGAGTCGAGCGCGAACATCACGTCGGTGGTCTCGATGACGAGCAGCACGATGAAAAGCGACGTCGCGTGCAGCCGGCCGTCCTCGCGGACAAAAAGCCTTCCGCCGCGATCTCCGGCTGCCACCGGCATCAGGCGGCGGGCGAGGCGAACCGCGATATTCTGGTCGGGCGCGGGCCCATCGCTCTTCTTCGGCAGCGCCAGTTTGATTCCGGTGTATACGAGGAACGCGCCGAAAACATAGATGATCGCATGGAACGCATTGATCAGGCCGATGCCGGCGAAGATGAAAAGCGCGCGCGTGACCAGCGCGCCGACCACGCCCCAGAAGAGCACGCGATGTTGGAATTCCGGTGCGACGCGGAAGTACTGGAAGATGACGATGAAGACGAAGACATTGTCCACGCTCAGACACAGCTCGACGAGATAGCCGGTCAGGAATTCGAGGCCGGGCCGGGCGCCCAGGTGCTGCGCGACGAGGGCGTTGAATCCGAGCGCCAGTCCGAGCCAGATGGCGCACCACAGGAGCGCTTTTTTTACCGTCATCGCCCGCGAGCGCCGGTTCAGGAGCCCGAGATCCAGCGCGAGCATCGCGATAATGAAGGCGACAAATCCAGTCCACGCCCACCACGGCAGGTCGACGGCACTGCTGGACGGCGATGGCATCGCCCCGACTCTGGCCGCGCCGCGACAGCGGGCGCAAGCGGCGAGTGCAGGCGTGGAGAAATTCCGGGGCAATGGAATCGGCCCGGGCGGGTCGCCAAAGCCTTTGACATCGCCGGGATCGTCTTTGTTGGATACCTTTTCTGATGGCATTTCCCCTGATGGCCCGCGTTCTTGCCGTGGCCGCCGACGCTCCGGTGCCGGCGATGGCGGCACCCGCGCCGCCCGCGAGTGGATCGGAATCGGTGACACGGGGGCTGCTCGCGCGTTTCGCGGATTCGCTGGAACACGAGCTGTTTCCGGGCAACACCGGGAGCCATTACGTGCACTGGATGACGTGCGGCCTGATCGTGGTGCTGACGGTGCTGCTGCGCCGGGTGGTCGTGCACGGGATATTTCTCTGGCTGAAGAAACTCTCGGAGCGGACGAGCACGACGCTGGACGACCGGCTCATGCCGGCGCTCGAGGGCCCGGTGGGGGCGCTGGTGATGGTGCTCGGTCTTTTCGCGGCGCTCTCGGTTTTCCCGGTCTCGCCGGAAGTTGATCGCATCATTGGATACGGGTTCAATGTGGCCTTCATCGGCGTGGCATTCTGGGCGGTGTTGTGCGCCGGCGGAGCGATCCTGGATCACGCGCAGGACCTGGCGCACGGCCGCCAGCTCGCGATCGCGACGTTCATGCCGCTGATCAAGAAGACGCTCGCGGCGATCATCATCGCCATCGGCCTGCTGACCCTGGCGCAGAGCTTCGGCGCGGACGTGAAGGCATTTCTCGCCGGCCTCGGCATCGGCGGCCTGGCCGTGGCATTCGCGGCGCAGGACACGATCGCGAACCTTTTTGGTTCTCTTGTGGTGGTCCTCGACCAGCCGTTCAAGGTCGGCGAGTCGGTGCGCATCGCGGGCAACGCCGGCACGGTGGAGGACATCGGGCTGCGCTCCACCAGGCTTCGCCTGGTCGACCGGTCGCTGGCGGTGCTGCCGAACAAGCTCGTGGCGGCGGAGGTCATCACCAATCTCTCGCGCTTCACGGAGCGCCGCGTCGAATACACCATCGGCCTGACCTACGACACGACACCGGCGCAGATGCGTTCGATGGTGGAGGGCATCCGGGCGCTGCTGGAATCCGAGGCCGAGATCGACCGGACATCGGTTCACGTGTATTTTCGCGATTACAGCGCGTCGTCGCTGGACATCTGGATCGCCTACGTCGTGAGCAAGGCGGATTTTGCCAACCACATGGTGCTGCGGCAACGCGTGAACCTGGCGATCATGGACCTGGCGGCGGCGCAGAAGGTGTCGTTTGCGTTCCCGACCCAGACCATGCACCTGCCGGACACGATCGTCGAAAAGTTCGCGACGAAAAAAGCCTGAGCGGGTTTGGAGTTTTCTGCAGGAGAGGTGTTGTGCCGCAATATCGGAGATGGAGCCTGCCCGGTGGGCGTCGGTTTCCACCCTGACGCCGACGATCGCCGATGGGGACATCGGCGATCACCCTGCAGCAACACATGCGGTTCGTCATTCAACCGGGCCCTGCGGACCCGGCTACAATTACGGAGGCGGCAATGATGGATGCGGATCGATGTAGCCGGGGGCGCCAGACCCCGGTTTGTTCGCGGCGCGAGGCGCTACAGTTAAAAGCGGATTGGCCGGGTGGGCGTCGGTTTCCACCCTGGCGCCGACGATCGCCGATGGGGACATCGACGATCACCCTGCCGCCGCAACACATGCGGTTCGTCATTCAACCAGGCCCTGCGGACCCGGCTACAATTACGGAGGCGGCAATGATGGATGCGGATCGATGTAGCCGGGGGCGCCAGACCCCGGTTTGCCGCGGCACATGGCCGCTCCTTGAAACGATCGCGGATATCCCGGCGGTCAGTCCAACGTCTGCCGGTAGCGTTTCACGCCAACGGTCATCGCGATGGCGAGAAACAGGAGCATCGGCCAGGTCTCGGATGCGATGTCCATGGCACCGTTGCCCTTGAGCAGGATGCCGCGCACGATGCGGAGAAAATGGGTGATGGGCAGGCAGGAACCGAGGACCTGCGCCCAGCCGGGCATGCCGCGGAACGGAAACATGAATCCGGAGAGCAGGATCGAGGGCAGAAAAAAGAAAAACGCCATCTGCACGGCCTGGAGCTGGTTCTGGGCGAGCGTCGAAAACGTGATCCCGACGGCGAGATTGGCGGCAATGAACAGCAGCGCGACGGCATAAAGGAGCGGCAGACTGCCGAGCATCGGCACGCCAAAGAGGAAACGCGCGGCGACCAGGATCAGCGACACCTGCACGTAACCCACGACGATGTAGGGGACGATCTTGCCGGTCATCACCTCGAGCGGCCGCGCCGGAGTCGCCAGCAGATTTTCCATGGTCCCGCGCTCGCGCTCGCGCGTGATCGCGAGGGCGGTGATCACGACCATGGTCATCGTGAGCACGACGCCCATCAGGCCGGGCACGATGTTGTACTGCGTGATGTTCTCGGGGTTGTAGTGGGCGTGGATCCGGAAATCGACCGGGCCGGCGCGGCCGCGCAGTGAGGCCAGCGGCCCGACCAGGTCGCGGTCGAATACATTGCTGGCGATGCTGTTGAGGGCGGAGACGGCGGGGCCCGTCGCGGCGGGGTCGGTCGCGTCCGCATCGATCAGCACGGACGGACGCTCGCCGCGGATCAGGCGGCGGGAGAAGTCCTCGGGAATGTTGATGGCAAACTGGATCTCGCCGCGGCGGAGCAGTTCCTCGACCTCGGATTCGCGGGAGACGTCGCGGGTCAACATGAAGTAATCGCTGTGGCGGAGTGCGCCCACGAGCGTGCGGGCAAACGGCCCGCGGTCGGCATTCAACACGACCGTTGGCAGGTGCTTCGGATCGGAGTTGATCGCGTACCCGAAAAGCGTGAGCTGCAGCAACGGAATGCCGACCATCATCGCGAAGGTCACGCGGTCGCGGCGCATCTGGATGAATTCCTTCAGCACGACGGCCCAAAAGCGATGGAGGGTGAACCGGTTCACTTGAAATTGTCCTGCGCCTTTCCCATCAGGCTGATGAACACGTCCTCGAGGTTGCATTGCACCCGGCGCCAGGAGGTCCGGCCCTCCGCCCTGATGGGTGAGATCGCGGCCTCGATCTGCGCGGCATCGCGTCCGCTGACGTGCAGCGTGTTGCCGAACGGCACCACCTGCTCGACCCCCGGGTGCGCGCCCAGCGCTTCGGCGACCCGCAGCAGCCCGGGGCCGGTGCCCTCCCAGGTCGTGAGGCCCGCGGAGGCGACAACCTCGTCGACGGTGCCCTGGACCAGGAGTTTGCCGTAGGCCAGGTAGGCGAGGCGGTGACAGCGTTCCGCCTCATCCATGTAGTGGGTCGTGATCAGCACCGTGAGCCCCTGGTCGGCGAGATGATGAATCTGCTCCCAGAAGTCGCGCCGGGCCTTCGGATCGACCCCGGCGGTCGGCTCGTCGAGGAGCAGGAGCTCCGGCGAATGAATCAGGCAGGCGGAAAGCGCGAGACGCTGTTTCCAACCGCCGGAGAGCTGGCCGGCGAGCTGGCCGCTGCGTCCGGCCAGGCCAAGGCGCTCGATCGCCTGATCGACCGCGCTCCGCCGATCCGGCACCGCGTACAACCGGGCGATGAAGTCGAGATTCTCGCGGATGCTGAGATCGTCGTAGAAACTGAACTTCTGCGTCATGTACCCGACGTGGATCCGGATGTCGCGCTGTTGCGTGAGCACGTCGAAACCAAGGCAGGTGCCGCGGCCGGCCTCGGGCGTGAGCAGCCCGCAGAGCATGCGGATGAAGGTCGTCTTGCCGCTGCCATTCGGGCCGAGGAAGCCGAAGATCTCGCCGCGTCGGACCTTCAGGTCGACGTGGTCGACAACGGTCTTCGCGCCGAACCGCTTCGTGATGCCGGCGACGTCGATGACGAGCTCTGGTGATCCGGGCTCCATTCAGCGGGTGACGTCGACCGGCTGGCCCGGGTGCAGGTCGCGGGCGGCGGCCGGGCTCAGCGGCCACGCCTCGACCATGAAAACCAGCTTGGAGCGATTCTCGCGATTATAGAGCACCGGCGGCGTGTACTCGGGCTGAGGGGAGAGGTAGGAGACGCGCGCTTCGATCGGCACCGGGGCGTTTGTCCAGGTGATCTTCACGATGTCGCCGGCCTTGATCGCACCGAATTCCGCTTCGGGGACAAAAAATCGCACCTTGATGTT
The DNA here is from genome assembly GCA_036499305.1 of Candidatus Didemnitutus sp. Classification (GTDB taxonomy): domain Bacteria; phylum Verrucomicrobiota; class Verrucomicrobiia; order Opitutales; family Opitutaceae; genus Didemnitutus. The sequence continues at coordinate 10,229 of DASYDZ010000221.1, read as the reverse complement.
TTCCGGCGGCAGCAGCGAGACCACCGGAGTGCCGGCGGAAACGAACTCCCCCTCGCGAAAGAGGGTGTCGTACACCAGCGCAGCGCGCGGCGCAGCCTGGGACTTTTGGGCGACGTCCCAGTCGGAGCGCTCGACCGAAGCCTTGGCGGAGGCGACCTGCGCCTCGGCGGCGGCCACGGCGTCGGTGCGGCCGCCCAGCCTGGCGGTTGCGAGATCGGCCTCGAGTTCCGCGACCTGCTTCAGGTTGGCTTCGTGCGCCAGGCGGCTGCGGTCGAAGTCCTCGTCCGCCAGGACCCGGGTGTCGTGGAGCCGGGTGGAGCGTTCGAGCTCGCGCCCCGACAGGTCGGTCGCGGTGCGGGCCTGGGCCAGGCGGGCCTCGAGGGCATCGAGCTCCGTCGGGCGCTGGCCCTTGCGTAGATCCTCGAGCGTCGATTGCGCCTGGGCCAGGCGACCGAGGGCCTCGCGCTGGGCGGCCGTCTCGGCGGCATCGTCGAGATGAAAGAGCGGGGTGTTGGCCGTCACCCGGTCGCCGCGGTTGACCAGCAGATGGTCGAGTCGGCCGCCGATCGGAGAGGCGACGTAGACATATTCGCCCTCGAAATAACCCTGCCAGCCGTGTGGCGCGGCCGGCGCGCAGCCGCCGAGCGCGAGGATGGCACCGATGAGGAGGAATGCGGGAGTTGAAAGTCGAGGGTTGAGAGATGAGCGGCTGATTCCCGGGCGGGAAGCGGTTCGCCTCGACTTCCCGGCTTCCGAACTCGGCTGCTCGAGCGAAGCAGTTGAAAGTTGAGAGTCGAAAGTTGAGAGACGGATTTCCGAGGGGGAGTCATCCGGTGGACGCGGATTGTCATTGGATACTGACAGAATCGACTCCTCGACTGCCGCCACGGGGAGTTGGGGGTTGAGCGATGAGCGGCTGATTCCCGGACGGGAAGCGGTCCGGCTCGACTCCTCGGCGGAACGATCCCGGCTAAGCGGCGAATGATTTTTCATGATCTTTGAAGGCGGCAGCGGTGAGCAGTCCTCCGGTAAACAACCGGAGGGCCCGGGCCACGGTTTCGGCCGGGGGCAGGCCGGTGGCGGCCATGATTTCCGGCTGCATGAGGCCACGGATGGTCTGGAGCCAGAACTGGACGGCAAAGTCGGGGTCGATTCCCGGGCGAACGCGGCCCTCGGCAATTCCGAGGCTGAGCAGCCGGCCGAAAAAGCGCGGGATGTTTTCGCGGCGAATCTCGTCGAGACGTTCGCACAGGGCGGGGGCATATTCGGCCAGCTCGCGAAGCAGGGCGGGCGTCAGGAGGCTCACGACCGGCAGGACGCGGTCCATGACGGCCCGCAGGCGCGCCGGAAAGCGGAGGGCGGGGTCGGCGAGGACGGCCTCGATCTCACGGCGGAGATCGCGATTGAGGCGGTCGATCACGGCGCCGATGATGGCATCCTTGCTCGCGAAATGCCGGTACAGCGTCTTTTTACTCAGGCCGAGTCCGCGGGCGAGATCGGCCATCTGGAGCGCGCGGTAGCCTCCGCTGAACAACCGGGCGCGGGCGGCGGCGAGGATGCGGTCGGCCGGTTCGGCGGCGGCGATGGGCAGGCGGGCTTGCAGGTGGAAACCCATAATGCATTTTGGGTTTCCTGGCAAGCGTGGTCCGCGACGGGTTAAATCCGGACGGCGGACCAAATCGTGCGCCGCCGGGATTGCCATGCGCCGCACGGGCCGCCTAGCGTGCTGGGCATGGTCGCCAACGCCCAACTCAAGGCCGAGATTTCGACGCTGATCGGCAACAAGAACCATGCCGAGCTCAAGCAGAAGATCGCGCCGTGGCTCCCCGCCGACCTGGCGCCGATCCTCGCGGAACTCCCGGTCGAGGAGCTGGCGCAGCTTTTCCGCAGCTGCTCGCAGCCGCTGGCCGCCGCGACCTTCACCTACCTCGACCTCGAGTCGAAGAAGAAGCTGCTGAAGGCGCTGCCGCAGGCGCAGATGGCCGCGCTCCTCAACGATCTGCCGCCGGACGACCGCACCGCCTTCCTGAACGAGCTGCCGCTGGACCTGGCGATGCAGCTCCTCGGCCTGCTGACGCCCGAGGAACGCAAGGTTGCCCAGGACCTGCTGGCGTATCCGGAGCACAGCGTGGGCCGGATGATGACGCTCGACTTTGTCAGCGTCCGGGCCGAGTGGACCGTGCGCGAGGCGCTCGACTACATCCGCACCCACGGATTCGACCGCGAGACGCTCAGCATGGTCTACGTCACGGACGACGCGGGCCGCCTGATCGACGACGTCCGGGTGCGCCGTTTCCTGCTCGCCGATCCGGCGCAGAAGGTGAGCGCATTGATGGACGGCAATTTCGCGACCATCGCGCCGGACGACGACCGCGAGAAGGCGCTGCAAGTCTTCCGAAAATTCGACCGCATCGCGCTGCCGGTCGTCGATCCCGACGGCAAGATCATCGGCATCGTGACGGCGGACGACATGCTCGACGTTGCGTCCGAGGAGGCGACCGAGGACATCCAGAAGCTCGGCGGCAGCGAGGCGCTCGACGAACCGTACACCACGATCGCGCTGCACCGCATGGTGAAGAAGCGCGCCAGCTGGCTCGTGATCCTGTTTCTCGGCGAGATGCTGACCGCGACGGCGATGAGCTATTTCGAGGACGAGATCGCCAAGGCGGTGGTGCTGTCGATCTTCCTTCCGCTTGTGATCTCGAGCGGCGGCAACTCGGGGTCGCAGGCCTCGACGCTCGTCATCCGCGCGATGGCGCTGGGCGAAATCACGCTCGCCGGATGGTGGCGCGTCCTCCGGCGCGAGCTTCAGGCCGGCCTCGCGCTCGGCATCATCCTCGGGGCGATCGGCTTTCTCCGCATCATGGCGTGGTCGCTGTTTTCGACCATCTACGGACCGCATCCGGTGATCATCGCGACGACCGTCGGCACGGCCTTGATCGGGATTGTCATGTGGGGTTCGATCATGGGCGCGATGCTGCCGTTCATCCTGAAGAAATGCGGACTGGATCCCGCGACGTCGTCGGCGCCGTTCGTGGCGACCTTGGTGGACGTGACCGGCCTCATCATCTATTTCTCGGTCGCGATGATCACGCTGCGCGGCACGATGCTTTGAGGCGGCAGCCACCGGCGTCGGCAGGTCCGAAGGGCGGAGTTCTGCCGCCGCCAACAAAAAGGCCGGACTCATTGTCCGGCCCGAATGGATACGCGGAATGTCCGCCCTTACTCGCGACCGTAGCCGCCGCTGCCGCGATCTCCGCGGTCGCCCCGCCCGCCGCCACCGCGATAGCCGCCACCACCGCCGCGGCGTCCGCCCCCGCGGAACCCACCACCACCACCGCCGCCGTCGCCGAATGAACGCGGCGGACGATCTTCCCGCGGACGGGCGATATTGACGGCCAGGGCGCGTCCCTCGATCTCATAGCCATGGAATTTCTCCACCGCCTGGTTGGCCTCGTCGGGGCTCGTCATCGTGACGAAGGCGAAGCCGCGGGATCGTCCGGTGAACTTGTCGAAGATGATTTCCACGACGCTGACCGTGCCGACCTGACCGAACAGGGCCTCGAGGTCCTGGGCGGTGCTGGAGAAGGGAAGATTCCCGACGTAGAGCTTAGCGTTATCTGACATTGGAGGAGCGGGGGTGAGTGCTGACGCCTTGCCGCCCGTTCCCGACTGCCGGGATACAAATCATCACTGAACCGGTACGCTCACCTGACAATTCTCCGTAGCGGTGGAATCTGAAAAGCAACCATCCCAACAGTGCCGAGCGTGTCGCGGCGGGAGGCCAGTGCAAGCGCGAATGGATACCGTCCGGGACGGCGCGCGCCGAAAATGTCGGAGGGGAACCATGGCGCGCCGGTGGTGTCGGGGAGCGTTTTCCCTCTGAAAAAATCGCATTCTCCCTCTAGAAAATCGTTGCATCGCGCGCGCGGGGTTCTCATACGAGATGAACTATGGCAAAGAAATCTGCTCGCAAACCCAACGCAAAGTTCATGGCCCCGGTTACGCCGGACGCCACCCTCTCGGCGGTCGTCGGCTCCAATCCGCTTCCGCGCACCGAGCTCACCAAGAAACTCTGGGCTTACATCAAGAAGCACGGACTTCAGGACAAGAAGAACCGGCGCAACATCAACGCGGACGCTGCCCTGAAGGCGGTGTTCGGTGGCAAGGCCACCGTCAGCATGTTTGAGATGACCAAGCTGGTCAGCAAGCACGTGTCCTCCTGACCCGCAACCCGGTTTCATTTTTCGAGACCGCCGCGGATTCGTCCGCGGCGGTTTTCTTTTGTCCCGGTCGGGGCGAGGCCCTGGAAGTGATCCGACCCCTCTGCCGATGACCGCAGCGAAAACCCACGAACGCGGCCGGGCGATCGCGGGCCTCCTCGCCGCGAATCTTTTCTGGGGACTGAGCTTTCCGCTGATCAAGGCCCTGGACTTCATCGTGCGCGCGGCGGTGCCGGAGGCCGGCACGACGTTCGTGACGGCCCTGAGCGTGGCGCCGCGTTTTCTGATCGCGACGGCGATCCTCATGCTCTTCGCCCGGCGTGCGATCGTGGCGATGACCGCGGCGGAGGCGCGGCAGGGACTGGCGCTCGGCCTCACCGCCGGCGCGGGCATGTACTTCCAGAACGACGGACTCCAGTTCGCGTCCGCGTCGGTCTCCGCCTTCCTCACGCAATTCTATGCGATCCTGATTCCGGCGGTGCTGGCGGTCCGGCGGCGGCGCCTGCCGCCGGCCATCGTCTGGCTCTGCGGCGCGCTCGTGCTGGCCGGCGCGGCGATCCTGGCGCGGTTCGATCCGCGGACGCTCGTGCTCGGGCGCGGCGAGATCGAGACGCTGGTGGGCTCGGTCTTCTTCATGGGCCAGATCCTGGTGCTGGCGGACCGGCGCCACGCGGACAACCGCGTGCTGCCCGTCACCGGCATGATGTTCGCGACCGAGGCGGTCGCCTTTTCGGTGCTCGCGCTGGCGGCGGCGCCGCACGCGGCGGACGTCCTCCGGCCCTGGTCCGTGCCATCGTGGCTTGGGTTTACCGGCCTGCTGACGGTGTTCTGCACTCTCGGTGCATTTCTGCTGATGAACCGCTGGCAGCCGGTCATCTCGGCGACGGAAGCCGGGCTGATCTACTGCACGGAGCCCGTGTTCACCGCCCTCATGGCTCTTTTCCTTCCGGCCGTGTTTTCGATCTGGGCCGGATTTTCCTACCCGAACGAGGTCCTCGAATGGCGGCTGCTGGCGGGCGGCGGCTTGATCACCGCGGCCAACGTGTTGATCCAGCTCAAACCGCCGTCGGAGGCTTGATCCCACCCGCGTCGCGCCGGAAGGACGCGACCGCGCGCAACGACACCGCGGCCAGCACCACGAGGCCGCCGATCACAGCCGTCCGCGATGGACGCTCGCCGAAGCGGAGCTTGACCCACACGGGGTTCAGGATCGGCTCGATCACGGGAATGAGCACGGCTTCGAGGGCGGTCACGGTGCGAATCGCGCGGGCGTAGAGCAGATACGGCACGCCGAGCTGGACGACCCCGAGGAGCAAAAGGGCGATTGTCGTTTCCGTGGACGGCCGGCTGGCGCCGAGCATGGCGGGGAGGCCGATGAGGAAAGCCAGGAGGTTGCCGAGCACGATCGACTCGAGCGGCGAGCCGTCTTTCTGTCCGCGCAGCAGCACGACCATGGCGGCGAAACAAACGCCGCTGGCGACGGCGACCGCGATCCCGAGGACGTCGTGCATGCGCAACCCATCGTAAAGGAATGCCGCGAGGCCGGCGAAGACCGCGCCAATGGCCAGCCAGTCGAGCGGGCGGACTTTCTCGCGAAGAAACCAGGCCCCGAGCAGCGCCACCCAGGCGGGCGCGGTGTATTGGAGCAGGATCGCGTTGGCGGCGGTCGTCCGCTTGGTCGCGGCCGCGAAAAGCACGGTGCAGCCCGCGTAGGCGACGGCCGCTCCGATCTGGATCGGCGACCACGTGAAGCGCAGCCGGCGTCCCCGCACCAGCACCAGGAAGACGGTGGCGACCAGACCCCGCCCGCCGGCGATCGCCAGCGGAGGCCAGTCAGCCGCCTTGATCAGCACACCGCCGAGGCTCCAGGCCAGCGCAGCCAGGAGCAGAAGTCCGACCGCGTGCCGATGCGAGGGGGTGTCCAAGGATCGACACGCATGACCGAAACGGTTTCTCGAGGGAATCCCGAATCTTCCCACCCCCCTGATGGTAAAATTATTCGACTCGGGGCGTGCAGGTCCATTGATTGGCAGTAATGAAGAGGCCCCGCCGAAATGCCCTGAGCCTGCCTTGGCTCATTGCGCTGGCGCTGGCGATCCTTGGCGCCATTCCGGCGGCGGCGCAAACGACCTTCACCTGGAACAGCGGCGACATCGTGACGGGCTCGATCACGCCGACGTCGGTCAGCACGGTGGGCGCGACCGACACGCTGAACATCGTCACCGGCAACGACCACGACTTCAACGGCTTCACTCTCACCAACAACGGCACGATCAACTGGCAGGCCGGCAATCTGCGGTCGGGCAACAGCGGCGCGATCATCAACAACGCGACCTGGAACGACGCGGCCGACACCTACCAGCTCAACAATGCCTTCGGGGGCACCGCGCTCACTTTCCTGAACGGCGTGAACGGCATCTACAACAAGACGGCCGGGGGATCGGACTTCATCATCGGCTTCACGAACAGCGGCACGATCAACGTCACGGGTGGCACCCTCAATCTCGACGCGGGCGGCACATTCAACGACGGCTCCCACGCCGGCAGCTCCGGCGGCGGCGTGCTTCAACTCACGGGCGGCACGCTGACGGCGACGGGCAATGTCACCCTCACGAATTTCCTGTTCAATGGCGGCACGCTCGCAGGCGACCAGACTTTCGTGAACAGCGTGATCAACTGGCAGACTGGCACTTGGAACAGCGCCAACACCACCGTGCTCGCGGCCACCACGACGCTCAATTTCATCTCGGGCAACGACCACGACTTCAGCGGTCGCGCCATCGTCAACGACGGGACGGTCAACTGGACGGCGGGCAATATTCGCTCCGGCAATGGAGGTTCGATCACGAACAACGGAATGTGGGTCGACACGGCGGGCAGCAACCAGATCAACAACGCATACGGCGGAGCGGAAGCTTCGTTCACCAACGCCGCAGGCTCCACTTATCTCAAGACTTCGGGCACGAGCAGTTTCGAGATACCTTTTCTCAATTATGGTGCGGTCAATGTGACCGGCGGTGTGCTCAATCTCGATGCCGGCGGTTCGTTCAACGACGGCTCCTCGATCGGCAGCTCCGGCTCGGGTCTCGTCGAGTTGACCAACGGCGTCCTCAGCGGCAGCGGCTCGGTCGGATTCACCGCGACCAACTTCGTCATCGCGGGCGGACAGATCGCGGGAAACATCACCTTTCTGGGCACGACCAACTGGATCAGCGGTAACTTCAACACCGTCGGAACCTCGACAATCGGAGCGACCGGCGTGCTCGAACTCACGTCGGCCAACAACCACGATTACAACGGTCACACGATCATCAACGACGGCACGGTCAACTGGACGGCGGGGTCCATTCGTTCGGGTAATTCCGGCGTTTTCGTCAACAACGGCGTTTTCAATGACGCGTCGGACGGGACCCAGATCAACAACGCCTATGGCGGCGCCGGTTCAGTGTTCCACAACACGGTTGGCGGCGTTTACAACAAGACCGCGGGCTCGTCCGCCTTCGTGGACAACACGCTGCTCAACGACGGCACGATCTCCGTCACGGGCGGCACGCTCAGCCTCACCGGCGGCACCCTCGACGACGGCTCGACCATTGGCAGCTCCGGCCCCGGCATCGTTCAGCTCGTCGCCGGCACGCTCAACGCGAATGGCACGCTCAACGTGCAGAACCTGCTGCTCAACGGCGGAACGCTGGCGGGAACCCAGGCCTTCAACGGCACCCTGACGTGGAACACCACCAACCTGAGCGGAGGCGGCTCAACCACGATCGCCCCGACGACCACTCTCTCAATTGCGACGGGCAACAATCACGATTTCAACAGTCATGTGATCGTGAACAACGGCACGGTGGACTGGACGGCCGGCAGCATCCGTTCCGGCAACTCCGGGGTGTTCCTGAACAACGCCGTGTTCAACGACACGTCCGATGCCACGCAGATCAACAACGCGTATGGCGGCACCAGTTCCGTGTTTCACAACTCCGTCACCGGCGTGTACAACAAGACTTCGGGCGCAACGACGGTGGCCGACGGCGTCCTGGTCAACGACGGCCTCATCAATGTGACCGGCGGTTCACTCAGCCTCGTCGGCGGCACGCTGAACGATGGCTCCAGCATCGGCAGCTCCGGGACCGGGTTGTTGCAGCTCACCGCGAGCACCCTCAACGTCAATGGCACCGTCTACGTGCAGAACCTGCTGCTCAACGGCGGAACGCTGGCGGGCACCCAGACCTTCAACGGCCCCCTGACGTGGAACGCCACCGATCTGAGCGGAGGCGGAACGACCGCGATCGCCCCGACGACCATCTTCTCGATCGCCACCGGCAACGACCACAATTTCAACAGTCATGCGATCGTGAACAACGGCACGGTGGACTGGACCGCGGGAAACATCCGCTCCGGCAACTCCGGGGTGTTCCTGAACAACGCCGTGTTCAACGACACCTCGGACGGCACCCAGATCAACAATGCGTATGGCGGTGCCGGGTCCGCGTTTCACAACGCCGGCTCGGGCATTTACAACAAGACTTCCGGCGCGACGACGCTGGCCGACGGCGTGCTCGTGAATGATGGCACGATCAGCGTTACGGGTGGGTCGCTCACCCTCGTCGGCGGCACGCTGAACAACGGCTCCAGCATCGGCAGTTCCGGCAGCGGACTGGTGCAGCTTACCTCGGGGACCCTGACGGCCAACGGCACCGTCAACTTGCAGAATTTCCAGTTCAACGGCGGCACCCTGGCGGGCAACCCGACGTTCGACGGCACGTTCTCCTGGGTCGGCACGGATTTCGGCACGACCGGCACAACCACCGTCGGGCCGACCGGCGACCTGGGCATCGTCAGCGCCAACGACCACAACTTCAACGGCCACGCGATCGTCAACACCGGCGAGGCCGACTGGGTCGCGGGCAACCTCCGCTCGGGCAATTCCGGGAGCATCACCAATTTTGGAATTTGGGTCGACACGGCCGACACCTACCAGGTCAACAATGCCTTCGGCGGCGCGGCGGCGACCTTCGTCAACGCGGCCGGAGGCACATACACGAAGCTTTCCGGCGCAAGTTCGATCCAGATTCCGGTCCTTAACCTCGGCACCATAGCGGTGGCGGGCGGCACGCTGGGGGTGACCAGCGCCTATAGCGACGCGGCCGGACGCATCATCCTCGACGCCGGCGCAAACTTCAACGCTTCCAATGCGATTTCGCTGAGCACCGGATCACTCCTGCTGGGCCAGGGCACGTTCACCGCGCCCAGCCTCACGCTTTCCGGCGCCATCAAGCCGGGCACGCTCGTTTCCGCGGGCACCCTCACGATCGATGCGAACACTTCGTTGCTTTCGCCCGCGTTTCTCGCCTTCGAGGTCGGGGGCGCGGCGCAGGGATCGCAGTACGATCACCTCGTGGTCAACGGCGCGCTCGCGCTCGGCGGCAGCCTCCAGATCGGATTCATCAGCGGCTTCGAGAACACGGTGAACAGTTCGATGACTTTCGACCTGGTCTCGAGCAGCACGCTCAGCAGCTCGTTCCTCAACGTGGCGAGCGGGTCTCGTTTGGACACCGCCGACGGCCTCGGCTCCTTCGTTGTGAATTACGGATCGGGCAGCAGCTTCGGCGTCAACGACGTCGTTCTGAGCGGCTTCGCCCCTGTGCCCGAACCCTCGACTTGGGCGCTGCTTCTGGCGGGCAGCGGCATCGTGGGCTGGGGACTTCGACGCCGGCGCCGGCACTGAGGCGGACTTATGCAATTGAGGGTGGAAGGCGTTGTCTCAACACGTTCGCGAATCGAAGCGCGTTGAGGACAACACGCTCCACCATTTGATTCGCAGCTTCACCGAGCCAATCGAGTGTTCAATTGCATCATCCCGGCTGATACCAATCCCCCTTAGGTATTACACTTTAAGCTGGCACGCCAGAGTTTACCTGATCGGCGAGCCAGGCGTGGATGAGGCCGGAAACTTTGTCGGGCAACGTCCAGAGCCTGGAGGCGGCGGCGAGGTGGTTCTCGAGT
>DASYDZ010000220.1:0-8451 GCA_036499305.1 Candidatus Didemnitutus sp. | reverse complement strand
CGCGCCCGCCGGGCGATCGAAGCTGTCTGGGGGTAGGGCGCGACCGCTGGGCGCGCCGTAACACAATTCGTGGACGGCCCGCAGGTCCGTCCCGGCCGGCGCTCTCGCGCCAAAGCCCTGGACACCGGGCCGTTTTGTGTCCGTCGAGGGAGTCCAACCATGCACCCAACCCAATGAAGGTTACGAACACCGTCCCATTCGCCAAACCCCGACGCGACTTCCGTCCGTCCTCTCAGCTCTCAACCCTCAACTTTCAACTAATCTCGCCTCATTCCCCTCACACTCCCGCCGGCACGGCCTGCCGTGCGACGACCCAGTCGACAATCGCGGCGTCGTTGTTCTCGTTCCGCCAGACGAGGCTGAGGAATTCCGCCGGCATGATGTCGTGCGTTTGGAAGAACTTCCGATCTCCACCGCAACAGTACATCAGCGAAGCCGGCAGTTCACCGCGGAGCTTAGCCCTCGCCTTGGGGATGAGGCGCGGGAGCCACTCGATGCCCTTTACGGCTTCCGTCTTGCCAGGCATCTTCCCGTCGTCGAGGACGGTCTTCGAAGGCCGCTCGTGCTGCTGGTTGTGAAAATAGTCGCGGCGGATTGTCTCGATGGTGAGCGCCTGCTCGTAACCGGGTTCGCCATAGTTGTTCTGGTCCTCGGCGTAATCGTAGAGATGTTGCGCCGTGATGCCGTTGGCCTTGAGGAAGGCCAGCTCCGTGGCGTCGAAGAAATGATCAGCCCCGCGCTTGCCCTGGGCGAAAAGGCGGACCGCTTTCTCATACACCGCCTTGAACTGCGTCGCGAAATCGTAGTTTTTCATGACAGACCAACGGGAACGCGTTCGGGCCGATTTGCAAACACTGCTTCCCGGACGGTTGGACCAGGATGGGACTGGAATGAATTTTTTGCCGCAAAAGGGCGCAAGGGCGCGATGATCCAAGCGACCGGTGGTCGTCGGTGTCCCCACCGACGATAGTAGGTGGTCGCCGGTGTTCCCACCGACGATGATTCGACCGTGGCGTGGACACAGGACCCAAGCGAAGCCCAGAGATTTGACCACGGATGGCACGGATGTTCACGGATGCCAATTGCGGCGGATCGGAATGAATATTTTGCCGCAAAAGGGCGCAAAGGACCAACACCATGGCGCGAAGATCGAAGCGACAGGTGGTCGCCGGTGTTCCCACCGACGATAATCCGGTCTCCGGCCAAAGGTTGAGAAGCCGAGGCGAACGCCCGGCCCATTCAATCACGGGCGCGAGGATCGCTCGCTCTCTCAACCCTCAACCCTCAACCCTCAACCCTCAACCCTGCTCTCTCTTCGTCCCTTCAACTCTCCTTCTTTCCGGGCACGTCTGGTCGGGACGTCATTCCTTCGCGACGGTGAAGTCGATGAGCCGCTTCTGGCGGTCGACCTTGAGGACGACCACGCTGATCTTCTGGCCGAGCTCGAAACGCCGCCGGTTCTTGCGCCCGACAAACTGGGTGCCGTCGCCCGAAAGGAGATAGAAATCGTCGCCGAGCGAGGAAATGGGCACCATGCCGAAGGCGCCGGCCTCGGTGAGTTCCACGAAGAAGCCGTGGTTCCGCACCTCGGTGATGACGGCCGGGAAGACCGTCTTGCGTTTTTTCGCCAGCTCGCGCTCGAAGAACTCCATCAGCTTGATCTTGACCGAGTCGCGCTCGGCCTCGGTGCTGTTGATCTCGGTCAGGCTGAGATGCTCGGCGAGGGCATCCATGCCCGCGGCATCGACGAGCTTCGCCGGCGGTCCGCCCTGGCCGGATGCGCGCTGGAGATAGAACTGCAGCACACGATGGACGACGAGATCGGAGTAGCGCCGGATCGGCGACGTAAAATGGGTGTAGTCCTGTTTCGCGAGACCATAGTGCCCGTCGGGCGAGGAGCGGTAGCAAGCCTTGCGCATGCTCCGCAGAAGTTGCGTGCGCAGGAGAAACCCACGCGGGTGATCGCGCAGCAACTGCAGCAGGCGGACCATTTCCTCGCGCCGGGAGAGATCGCCAACCTTGACGCCGTGCGTCGCGGCGAGCTGGCGGTAGTCGTTCAGCTTTGCCTTGTCGGGATCGTCATGGACGCGATAAAGCGAAGGCAGGCGCTGCTGCCGGGTCAGGCGCGCCACCGATTCGTTCGCCAGCAGCATGAACTCCTCGATCAACTGATGGCTCTCATCGTTGTGGATCAGTTCGATCCGGTCCGCGTAACCCTGGGCGTCGACGAAGATCTTCGTCTCGGGCATGTCGAGGTCGAGGCTGCCCGCCCGCATGCGTGCGACCCGCAGCCGCGAGGCAATCGACCAGAGCTGCCGGACCCATCCGCGCAGCGCCGTGAGATCGTGGTCGGACATTTCGGACAGCGCCCGGCCCGTCGAACCGGTCTGGTGGGCCGCCGGGAGCGGCAGCTTGCGGATTTTCGCGAGGTCGTCCTCGAACATCAACGCGAAGGCCTGGCGATAGGTCAGGCGCTTGAAGCTGCGGATCACGGTGTTCGCGTAGGCGACGTCCTTGACCCGGCCATTGACTCCGAAGGTGATAATGGCTGCCTTGGTCAGGCGTTCCTGGGCCTCGACGAGGGAGCAAAGTCCATTGGAGAGTTTTTCCGGCAGCATCGGCACCACGGTGCCCACCAGATAGGTGGAATTGCCACGGTGCCGCGCCTCGCGATCGAGCGCGGTGCCGCGTTTCACATAGGCGCTGACGTCGGCAATGTGAACACCCACGCGGATATCGCCGCCCGGGAGCGTTTCGATCGAGAGTGCGTCGTCGAAATCCTTGGCATCGTCCGGATCGATCGTGAAGGTCGGGACCTGGCGGAAGTCCTCGCGGCCGGCGAGTTCGGCGGGGCGCACGCGGTCGGGCAGGGCATGCGCCTCCTCCAGCACGTCGGCCGGGAAAGTCGGGGACAGTTCGTACTTGTGGTAGATGGCGGCGAGTTCGGCCCGCGGTTCGAACGTTCGGCCGAGGCGCTCGGTGATCGTGCCGGTGGGATTGCGCCCGCGATCGTTCCATTCGGAGAGGCTCACGACGACTTTGTCGCCCACCACCGGCATCGGCCGGAATTTTGCCCGCGCGGGGTCGTCAACGATGATGTCGTGCGGCACCCGTGGATCGTCGGGGGCGACGTAGAAATACAGCCGGCCGCGCTGGAGCGTGCCGGTGATGGTGGCGTTGCCGCGCTCGAGGATCTCGATCACGCGCCCGGCCTTTTCCCCTTCCTTGAGAAAACGATACTGCTCGCGTTCGCGTCCCGTGATCAGTCGCACGACGACCGTGTCGCCATGCAGGGCGACGCCGGTGTTTTCCGCGGCGATCTGGATGGGGTCCTTGCGCGGTTCGGTGACCTTGCCCTCGGGAAACACGATGGCGGAGCCGCTCTGGCGAAACTGGATCCGGCCCGTGACGAGGTCGGCGGTCTGCGGCAGGCAGAGGCGATCCCCCTTGACGAGGACGATGCGGCCCTCGTGGACGAGTTGGCGGACCTCGGCCTGGAATCGGCGGCGGTCCTTGGTGTTGAGATGCCAGCGCTTGGAAAGCGCGTCGGCGGGTGCCGGCACGTAGTCGCGCTGGCGCAGTTGCTGAAGGAGACGTTGCTCGAAGATCATTGGGGTGGGCATGAGGCGACGGTTTCCCGATCGGAAATCGCGGATACTAATCGTCTCGGAACAGATCCTCAGAGTGAGGGGCCGAATCTTTCATCCACCCGACGGCGCCCTTTGGGGGCCGTACGGCTTTCGATTCTCGCGGTAAGACCGCCAATGAAACTCACGATGCATGCCCGGGGAAAAAGATCAACCATCGGTTTTTCGCCCCATTTATCCGGCACGCGTCTGACGCGCCGCATCCGCTTGCCGGAGAGGCAGCTTCCGCAAATTGATCTCGTGTCGCATTTTTGCGACCGTACCGTGGCCCGATGCGAATCGTCCACGTGGCGAGCGAAATGTATCCGTTGATCAAGACGGGTGGCCTCGCGGACGTGGTCGGCGCTTTGGCCACGACGCTCGCGGCCCGGGATCATGAGGTCTCGGTGTACCTGCCCGCGTACCGGCCGCTCCTCGACGCGCTGCCCGCCGGCTTGGTGGCGCGGGCCGGCCGGCAGGTGGTCCGCCTGGGTTCGGCCGACCTGGTCGCCGACCTCTACCGGCTGACGACCGAGGCCGGGGTGACGATTCACCTTATTGGCCGCGACGAGTACTTTGATCGCAGCCAACTTTACTGGAACGGCGAGCGCGACTATGATGACAACGACGCCCGCTTCATCTTTTTTGCGAAGGCGGTGATTGAACACCTGCGCGGCCAGGACGGGCCGGCGGACGTGGTGCATGCCCACGACTGGCAGGCCGGCCTCGTGCCGGTACTGCTGCGTCACGCGGAGCAGCGCAGCGGAGTGCATCTGGCGCGGCGCACGGTTTTCACGGTCCACAATCTGATCTACCAGGGACTGTTTCCCCGCGCCTCATTTGCCCTCACCAATCTCCACGAATCGCTCAATGCGATGGATGGAATCGAATTCTACGGCCGGATCAGCACCCTGAAGGCAGGTCTGATGTATGCGGACACGGTGACGACCGTCAGCCCGACCTACGCGAGGGAGATCGCGACACCGGAACACGGAGCCGGGCTTGAGGGGGTGATCCGCTTGCGCAACGGCGCGGTGCGCGGAATCCGCAACGGCATCGATGCGCGGATTTGGAATCCAGCCGCCGATCCGCTGATACCCGCGCAATTCGGTCCGGCTGATCTGTCGGGCAAGATTGCCTGCCGTCGGCACCTGTGCTCCCGCTTTGGCTGGCCGGCCGATTTTGTCGGCCCGATCTTCGTGATCGTCAGCCGACTGACGGAAGCCAAGGGGCATGGGCTGCTCCAACAGGTTCTTGCCCGATTCGCGCGCACGCCCGGCCGACTGGTGGTCACCGGTACGGGCGACGCCGCGCTGGCCGGGAGCTATCGGGGATTTGCGGCGACGCACGGAGGATTCATGGCGTTCGTCGAAGGATACGATGAGGCCTTGAGTCACGAATTGATCGCCGGCGCCGATTTTTTCCTGATGCCTTCGCTGACCGAGCCGTGCGGCCTCACGCAGATGTATGCCCAGAACTACGGCACGATCCCGGTGGCCAGCCGGGTGGGAGGACTGGTCGACACGATCGTCGATCTCGACGAGCGGCCGGCGGATGGCACCGGCCTGCTTGGCACGCCCGATGCGAAAGGGCTGTGGCGCGGGATCGAACGCGCACATCGACTTTTCAATGATGCGCCGCATCTCGCGGATGTGCAGCAACGCGGCATGCGGCGGGATTTTTCCTGGGACTCGGTGGTCGGCGAATACGAGAGCCTTTACCGTGAATGATGGCGGGCGTGGGAAGAAGCGGCGGGGACCGGTTGGTCGAATAAGCGGTCCACGCCGATGAAAACGACCTTGGTTTGGTTCCGGCAGGATCTGCGGCTGAAGGACAATCCGGCATTGAGCGTGGCGGTGCGATCCGCGGATGCGGTTGTGCCTGTATATGTCTGGGACCAGAAACGAGAGGGTCGGTGGCCGCTCGGAAGCGCTTCGAAATGGTGGCTGCATCATTCGCTGGTCCGGTTGGCGGAATCGCTGCGCCGTCGCGGTTCGCGTCTGGTCGTCGCGGCCGGTGACAGCACCGACACTCTCATCCGCCTCGCGCGGGCGACCAGGGCGACGTCGATTTACTGGAATCGACGTTACGAACCATCGGTCGTCTCCTCGGATCGCGATACCGAAGCGGCGCTGGCGGCAAATGGGATCGCCGTCCGGACCTTCGGGGCGTCACTGCTTTTCGAACCCGAGGACGTGCGCAACAAGTCGGGGGGGCCATTTCAGGTGTTCACGCCGTTCTGGCGTCATTGCCTGAGCCTTCGGGTCGCGGTGCCGGAAAGGCTCCCATCCGGCCCGTTTGCCGCTCCCAAGCGCTGGCCCGGATCGGTTGGCATCAAGGGTCTGTCCCTGTTGCCCGCAGTGGATTGGGCGAATGGTTTCGATCCGGTTTGGAATCCGGGCGAAAAAGGCGCGGCCAGGGCGCTCAGGCGATTTCTGGCGGATGGCATTGATTCGTATGCGACCGACAGGGACAGGCTGGATCGCGCCGACCGCTTGAACAGGGACAGGCCCTGTCACGGGGGCACATCGGCATTGTCGCCCCACCTGCATTTCGGGGAGATCGGTCCGCGGCAGATCTGGGCGGCGGTGAAGGCTTTAAGCCGCGACTCCGGCGTGTTTCCCTCTGGTCGCGGGGCCCAGGTTTTCCTGAAGGAACTCGGATGGCGCGAGTTTGCGTATCATTTGCTTTGGCACTTTCCCCGAACGCCCACCGAACCGCTGCGCGAGCGGTTTGCGGCGTTTCCCTGGCAGCGTGATATCGCGGCGCGACGGGCCTGGCAGCGGGGAAGGACGGGCTATCCGATCGTCGATGCCGGCATGCGCCAGTTGTGGGCTGCCGGCTGGATGCACAATCGGGCGCGCATGATCGTGGCGTCATTTCTGGTGAAGCATCTGCGTCACTCGTGGCGCGAAGGCGCGGCGTGGTTCTGGGAGACGCTGGTCGACGCGGATCTGGCGAACAACACCCTCGGCTGGCAATGGTCGGCCGGTTGCGGCGCGGACGCGGCGCCGTATTTCCGAATCTTCAACCCGGTCCGGCAGGGAAGGAAGTTCGACCCCGGCGGAACCTATGTCCGGCGATGGGTTCCGGAACTCGCGCGGTTGCCGGCGGAATACATCCATGAACCCTGGTCGGCGCCGAAAGAATCCCTGGCCGAAGCCGGGGTTGCTCTGGGAAGCGATTATCCGCTTCCCATGGTGGATCATGCGGCCTCCCGGCAGGCCGCGCTGGCCGCCTTCAAGTCAACGGTTCGGAGCCGTCCCGGATGAAGTCGCGCGTAAAAGGGGACCAACCTGGCGGTCGTCCTCGGATTCCCAGCTAATGCCGGGGCAGAGGCAATTTCGCGACTGACTTGGGCCGTCGGCGCCATGTCTCATTCCGGGCTTCTCAAGCGGGGCAATCGGTGTATGGTGGGCAACTTTTATGGAGAAGACCTTCGTCATCTTTAAGCCGGACTGCATGGAGAAACGCCTGGTGGGCACGGTGCTGCAACGTTTCGAGCAGGCGGGTTTCGAGATCATCGGTTGCAAGATGACCCGGCTGGCGCCGGCGTTGCTGCGGGAGCACTACGCGCATGTGGCGGACATGCCGTTCTACCCGGAAATCGAGAAGTTCATGAGTTCGCGTTCGGTGATTGTCATGGCATTGCGCGGCGAAAACATCGTGCAAAAGGTGCGCGACCTGCTTGGTCCGACGGACTCCCGGAAGGCGGCGAAGGGCACGATCCGGGGTGATTTCGGCACCGAGATGATGAAGAACGTCGTGCACGCATCCGACAGCGTCGAGAACGGCAAAATCGAGATCGCGCGTTTCTTCAAGGCCGACGAAATCTTCGGCTGAGGCCGACCCGCGGTCCGGGATCACGGGAAAGAGAAGCCGGCATCCGGAGGGTTGCCCGCGAAACACACAAAATACGCGGAGGAGATCGGTCTGGACGT
The DNA here is from genome assembly GCA_036499305.1 of Candidatus Didemnitutus sp. Lineage (GTDB taxonomy): Bacteria > Verrucomicrobiota > Verrucomicrobiia > Opitutales > Opitutaceae > Didemnitutus. The sequence continues at coordinate 884 of DASYDZ010000220.1, read as the reverse complement.
TTCCGACGGATTCGGCGCCCTGGATCGCTCGTTCGGCCGAAAACCCTGATTTCGTGAGCGTTCGTGCCTTTCGTGGGATAGTTTGAGTTGAGTTCCTCGACCGATTCCGAGCGGAGGGCGTGGTTCGATTCGAGCACCATTCCGTGGCAATCTGCACGCTTGACGACTCCCGGTCGGGTCCGTTTTCCTGCCCGTTCTGGTCTTTTCCGCCCCCATCGTCTAGCGGCTAGGACAGCGGCTTCTCAAGCCGTTAACCGGGGTTCGATTCCCCGTGGGGGCGCCATCTACAGAGGAGAGACCATTTTAGGGAACGAAAAGGGAACGCTTGGACCCTAAACCTTACACGGAACCAGACACTGAGTCCGGCTGGCTGACCCTCGCGGGTGACGCCCAGCGCGAGCTCGACCGCGCCATCCGATCCTTGCTTGGGAAGACCCTCCCGCCGAATCATACGTACTGTGCCCATATCGCGGCCTACCTCAATAGGGCGGCCTACGGATTTGTCGTTCTGCGGCGCCAAAACCTATTCGCAGCGTCACAACTCATGGTCCGGCCAGCACTTGAGGCGCTTTTCCGCATCTCCGCCGTGATGGAGGATGCCGGCATGCTCTACCGCGTAGCGTTCACAGAATCCATGGACGAATTGACGATGCTCCGGGATTCTCCGAACCAGGGACTCAGTCAGGAGATAGCCGCGCTTGAAAAGCAATGGGCCGATACGAAGGCAGCATACGCGATCGCTTTGGCGGGCTTTGATCTGCGCGACGAAAAGGTCAGCGCCGAAGCGCTCGCCCGAGCAGGCAAACTGCGCCCGTTCTACGCCGTTCAATACCGGCTTTACTGCAAGCACACCCACGGGGCCTTGAGAGTGACTATTGGAGGTC
>DASYDZ010000219.1:0-6086 GCA_036499305.1 Candidatus Didemnitutus sp. | reverse complement strand
CGATCTCGTTGGACAGGTCGCCGATCTGGACGCGGAGCTTGAATTTCTCGCCCGCGCCCTGCCAGAAGGACTTGCGGTTGAACACGTCGAAATTCGACTGCGTCAATTCCGCAAAAACCGTGGCGCGCTCGAGCGTGCTGTAGCCCGCACCGAAGGTCAGGTTTCCCGTGCGCGCCTCCTTCAGGGCCACCTTCATGTTGCGGCGGCCGGGGATGTTCGTCGACTCGTCGGTCACGTTCACATCGTCGAAGAAGCGGGTGTTCTCCAGGCGCGCTTTCGAGATCTTCATGCGCACCGAGTCAAAGGAATCGCCGGGGCCGAGAATGAGCTCGCGCAGGATGACGGTGCTCTTGGTCTTCGTGTTGCCCTCGATCTTGATCGTCTCGACCTGGAACTTGTCGCCCTCCTCGATCTTGTACTCGAGGTCGATGTTGCCGGTCTGGAGGTTCGGCTTGCGGATCAGCCGCACCTGCGTCTCCAGGTGCCCATCGCGACCGTAAAGATCGGTCAGGCCCTCGACGTCCTTGTCGAGCTTCGACGGCCGGAAGACCATGCCGGTTTTCTGGCGCAGGATGAAGCGCAGCGCGTTGTCCTGGTAGAGCTTGTTGCCGGAAAAACCGATGTCCCCGACATGGTAAAGGCGGCCCTCGTTGATCCGAATGGTGATGTTCAGCTTGCCGGGGTTCGGATAGTCAAACGTCACCTTGTCCTCGGCGATCTCCGCATCGAGGTAGCCCCAGTCCTTGTAATACTCGCGGAGCTTCGTCAGGTCGTCGTCGAACTCGTCGTTCTTGAGTCGGCCGCTGCCGGTCAGCCACGAGAACATGTGCCAGGGCGCGGTTTCCATCTGATGGCGCAGCCGCTTGCTCTTGATGTGGTCGTTGCCGATGAACTTGATGCTCGAAATCCTGACGCGGTTCCCTTCCCGGATCTCGAAGGTGATGGTGCCGAAGCCGGTCGATTTGTTGCGGTCGATGTTGTAGGCGATCTGAACCTGGTTGTAGCCGGCCTTCTGGTAGTACTCGACGAGCTTCTGCTGGTCGTCCTTCACCTGGCGTTCGTCGAGCGCGCCGTTGCGGGTCGACTTGATCTCCTTGACCAGGCGGTGCTCCTTGACCGCCTTGTCGCCCCGAAACCTGATCGAGAGGATCCGGTATTTCGGCGTGGCCTCGACGACGAGGTTGACGATGTTCGGCGGAACGTTCTCGCGCTTGACCTCGATGAATTCGAAAAGTCCGGTTTTGTAGAGCGAACGGATGTCGCGGTCGATCAGCGCCTCGTCAAAGTCGTTGCCCTCGCGCAGGGCCATGTTTGCCCGCACGACCTGCTCGCTCACATTGGCCACGCCCACGAACTTGATCGTGATCGTCCCTATTTTTTGGGTCGGGCCCGCGGGCTGATCAAGGTCTTGGGCGAAGAGGCCCGCGACCGTCGCAACCATCAGGATTCCGAGCGCCAAAGCCCGGTAAAGCGGGCTACAGGGTGAAGTTTTCAAAGCGTGTAATCTCTTGGAGGAACGTAAGTTTTAAATCTCCTACCGGTCCGTTTCGCTGCTTGGCCACGGTCAAATCAGCGGCGCCGGCGGCCGTTTGAAAACGTTCGTCGGCGTCTTTGGGGCGGGATAACATGAGCACCACGTCGGCATCCTGCTCGATGGATCCGGATTCGCGCAAGTCCGACAGCCGGGGAGTGCGATTTTCCTTTTCCGAAGAGCGATTGAGCTGGCTTAGGACTATCACCGGCAGGTCAAGTTCCTTGGCCATCGCCTTTAAGCCGCGGGAAACTTCGGCCACCTGCTGTTCGCGCGGCGCCCGGGGATCGGTGCCGCTGACTAGCTGCAAATAATCCACAATGACCAGCCCGAGTTTCCGGCGGGCGTAAATGCGACGCGCCTTGGCCCGCATCTCCATGATCGTAAGATTACTCGAGTCGTCGACGAGGATCGGCGCCTTCTTGAACTCCTCGGCGGCCTGGCCGAGGGCATTGACTTCGGAGCCGTCGCGGCTCACCAGCCCGTCCCGCAGCAGCTTGATGTTCACCCGCGCCCGCGAGCAGAGCATGCGAAGCGCGAGCTGCGACGAGCTCATCTCGAGCGAAAACACCAGGGTCGACACCGGGTCCGCCTTGCCCGGCTTCGGCATGGCCGCGGCCTCGGCAATGTTCAGGGCAAAGCTTGTCTTGCCCATCGAGGGTCGCGCGGCGACGACGATCATCTCCTGCCGCTGAAAACCGAAGGTGTAGGCGTCGAGATCCTTGAAACCGGAGGTGACGCCGGTCAGCTCGCCTTTCTTCATCAGGAGCTTCGCAATGACCGTGTTGGCCTCCTTGATGGACTCCTTGATTTCCTGGGCGCTGTCCTGGACGCGATCCTGCGTGACCTTGAAAACGTCCTGCTCGATCCGGTCGACGAACTCCTCGAGCCCACCCGAAAACTCGTAGCATTGCTCGATGGTGCCCGTGGAGGTCTTGATCAATTCGCGCAGCAAGTGTTTCTCGCGCACCTTCTCGATGAAATAGCCGGCATGCGCGGTGGTCGGAATTTTGCCCGTCACCTGCATCAGGTAGGCAAAGCCGCCGATCGCCTCGAGCTGGCGCCGGGTCTTCAGCTCCTCGGCCAGAACCTCCAGCGTGACTGGCGGGCTCTTCTGATAGATCGCCACGATCACCTCGAAGAGCAGCCGGTTGGCCGGTGAGTAAAACGCGTCCGGCGTCACCCGCGCCTCGAGGCAGCGGGCGATCGTGTCGCTGCCGTCCAGCAGACAGCAGGCGATGACGTGTTCCTCCGCTTCCGCCGAATGCGGCGGCGAGCGGTCTGGCGCGGCGGCGGGCACGGTGTGCTCGTCCGCCGGCTTGCCGCGCCGGGTTATCGCGGAAGTCTGGGCCACGCGAGAAGTCGCTCAGCCTTACTGCTTGGCGGGCTCGATCGGATTCTCCGATACCACCTCGAACGCGAAGTCGACCGTGACGTCCGGATGCAGGCGGATCTTCACCTCGTGCTTGCCGAGGGTCTTGACCGGCTGGCCGAGGTGGATGCGGCGCTTCTCGATCGGGATGCCCGCGGCAACCAGTTTGTCGTGGAGGTCGTTGGCGGTGACGGCGCCGAAAAGCTTGCCGCCCTCGCCCGTCTTCACGGCGATGGCGACCGCCGTCTTCTCGATCTGCTTTGCGAGCGCCTGGGCGCCGTCGAGCTCCTTGGCCTCGCGCAGGCCGCGCGCCCTTTTCAGCGCTTCAACCTGCTTGCGGTTGGATTGCGTAAGCGGCACTGCCATGCCCTGGGGCAGCAGGAAATTGCGGGCGTAGCCGGCGCGGACTTTGACTTGGTCGCCCTCGGCGCCCAAGCCGTCGACCGGTTTGATCAGGAGGATTTCGTTATTGGCCATGTTCGGAATGGATTGAGACGGAAAATGAGGGAGAAGGTGACAGTGAAAGTGAGGATCGGATCAGTGGCGGAGGAGAACGAAGGAAGGAGATGGGAACGGGGGTCGTTGCGAGTGTCAGGCCGGGTGGCGTCTTGTCGTGGGAACTTGGGTGAGATTGGCTGGCTGTACCCTTAAACCTTACACCCTGCACCTCACCGCTCACTTCTAGAATGGCACATCCTCGTCGAGGTTTTCCTGCGCAGCAGGTGCCGGCGGAGCGGCGGGACGGGCGGGGGCGTTGCGCGGCGCGGGGGAGGAATAACGGCTCTCGCCGCCTTCCCCGGCGGGTGCTCCGCCGGGCGCTCCGCCTTCACTGCGACCGCCACCGAGGAATTGAAAGTTCTCGCAGACGACCTTCATGCGGCTGCGCTTTTCCTTGGTGTTTTTGTCCTCCCACTGGTCGAGGCGCAGGCGGCCTTCGACGAAGAGCGGACGACCCTTGGTGCAGTACTTGGAAATGTTCTCGCCCGACTTGCCCCACGCCTCGATGTCGACGTACGTGACCTCCTCGCGGTCCGCGCCGGACTCGTCCCGGAACTTGCGGTTCACGGCGAGGCTGAAAGTGCAGATCGCCGTGCCTTTCGGGGTGACCCGGAGCTCCGGATCGCGCGTCAGGTTGCCGATCAGCATGACTTTGTTGAGATTGGCCATGGCGGGGGGCGCGGAGCGGGGAATCAGGCGTTCTGAACGATCGTGCGGTACACGCTGTCGTTCAACCGGAGACGCTCGTGGAGCTGCGCGCTGGCCCCGGCCGGGGCGCTGAACGTCATGTTGACATAGACGCCGGAAGGAAACTTGGCGTCGGTCTTGCGGGCAAAATCGCGTCGGCCGATGTTCTCGACCCCGGTCACCTCACCCTGGATGGCGGCGATCTCCTTCTTCACGCCCTCGATGATCTGGTCGATGGAATCTTCCTTTCCCCGGTTATCGAGGATGAAGGAAGCATGGTAGTTACGCTTGGTCGTTGTCATGTGATTCCCTGCGGTTGAGGCTGTTCATGGCCTTGGCATATCCACTCTCAATCAAGAGGCGGAGGCCAGCCACAAAGTGATGCAATTGTTGGTCGATGATTTGATTTTCTGAGTCGGTGAATTTTCCCAGCACGTAATCCTTGAGGTCCATCTCCGCCGGCCGGCCGGTGCCGATGCCGAGGCGATAGCGAACGAATCCGTTTCCGAGGTGCTCGAGCAGGCTGGCGACGCCATTGTGGCCGCCCGCGCTGCCGGTGACCGAGACTTTCACCAAACCGGTGTCGATGTTCAGGTCGTCGTAGGCCACGATGATGGAACCGACCTCCAGCTTGTGGAAATCGAGCAGGCGGCGCAGCGCGGACCCGCTGTCATTCATGAACGTGGTCGGTTTGACGAGCCAGCGGGTGAGGCCGGGACGAACGTTCCAGCGGGCGATGTCGGCCTCAAAGCGCGCCTCATGTTTCCAGGAGAGCTTTTCGGCCGCGGCGAGCGCCTCCACCACGACGAAGCCGAGGTTGTGGCGCGTGCCCGCGTACTCGCGGCCCGGATTGCCCAGGCCGGCGATAAGCGAAACGGACATGACTCAAAGAACGAGCTGCAAACGCCAGCCGGGCGCGGAGCGTCCGACAGGCGGAAAAACGAATTACTTCTTCGCCGGCGCGGCTGGCTTGGCCCCGGCGGGAGCCGCTTTTGCGTCGCCTGCCTTGGCGGGGACGGCCGCTTTCGCGTCGCCGGCGGGAGCCGCGGCCTTGCCGTCGCCCGCAGCGGCACCGTCTGCCGGAGCGGCGGCAGCACCCTCGGCGGGAACGGCGCCTTCCGCCGCGGCGACCACCGGAGCAGCCTCCTCTTCGGGCGGCTCGCCGCAGAGCACGACGGCCTGGTTCTTGTCGTCGAGAAACTCGACACCCGGGATCGGCTTCAGGTCGGAAACGTGGATCGCCTCACCCACCGCAAGCGGGGTGACGTCAACCTCGATGAAGTCAGGAAGATCCTTCGGCAGGCACCGGATCCGCAGGCGATAGCTCGCAATGTCCAGGATGCCGCCCTCGTTCTTCACGCCGGTCGACTCGCCCACGGTGTGGACGATGACATTGATCACCATCTTCTCGTTTTCCTTCACTTCCTGCAGGTCAACGTGCAGGTAGCGGTCGGTGATCGGGTCACGCTGCACCTCCTGAAGGAAGGAAAGCGCCGACGGGGCGGACGGGTCACGTTTCAGCTCGATCAGGGCCGCGCGACCTGCGATATTCTTCAGGAGCTTGGTGAATTCGGGAGCCGCCACCGCAAGGGTTTCGGGCTTCGTGTGCTTTCCGTAAAGGATGGCCGGGATCTTCTGGGCCTTGCGCAGGCGGCGGGAGGCGCTGCGACCAGTTCCTTCGCGGGACGAGACGATAAGTTCGAATTTTTTCATGATTTTCGTTCCCCCTGTGACTCCGGAATTGGAGGCAGGCGTAATTGAAAAAGGGTCCGAAGTTGAATGGTCGCTCCCGGGCTATGCAACCAAAACCTTTACCGCGGATGCAGATTTCTTTCATCAGCGTTTTGCATCCACCAGCCACTCACAAAACCCCCTCTTTTCCAGCCAGTTGTCGTCAAGCGTGGCCGATCGACAACCCGTCTACTGGCGGCCACTGAGCCAGAACGATGCAGTGGGTGGGCGTCGGTTTCCATACCGACGCATCCGTCGCCGACGTGG
>DASYDZ010000218.1:0-8952 GCA_036499305.1 Candidatus Didemnitutus sp. | reverse complement strand
CCGGCCGCCCCCGCCCATTCATGACCGCCTCGTCGACCCCCCGCGCCACGCGTTACCGCTGGACGATCTGCGCCCTGCTGTTTTTCGCGACGACGATCAATTACATCGACCGGCAGATCCTGGCGCTCATCAAGTCCACCCTGGACGAGCAGCTCCACTGGACGAACGAACAGTACGGCATGACGACGGCGTTCTTCTCGGGCGCCTACGCTGTCAGCCTCCTGTTCTTCGGCTGGTTCGTCGACCGTTTTGGCACCAAGATCGGCTATGCGGTGTCGATTGTGGCATGGAGCGCCGCCGCGATCGGGCATTCCCTCGTCGGCAGCGTGGGCGGATTTTTTGTGGCCCGCACCGCGCTCGGGTTTGGCGAGGGCGGCAATTTCCCCTCCGCCATCAAGGCGGTGGCGGTCTGGTTTCCGAAACGGGAGCGGGCGCTGTCGACCAGCATTTTCAACGCCGGCGCGAATGTCGGGGCGATCGTGGCCCCGCTGATCGTCCCGCCGATTGTCGCGGTCTGGGGATGGCACTGGGCGTTTGTCCTCGCCGGTCTCGCCGGCCTGGTCTGGCTGGCCGCGTGGCTGCCGCTGTATCATCTGCCCAATCGCGCGCGCCGGGCGAACGACGCGGAGCGCGCCTATATTCGCTCGGATCCGGACGACACCGGAAGCGACGAGGGCGGCGTCTCGTGGCGGGGCCTGCTCCGGTTCCGCCAGACGTGGTCGTTCGTGGTCGCCAAGGGACTCACGGATCCCGTCTGGTGGTTCTTCCTGACCTGGCTGCCGGATTTCTTCAAGCAGACGCGGAATCTGGAAATCGCGCACAGCGCCAGGTACATCGCCTCGATCTATGCGATCGCGACGGTCCTGAGCATCTTCGGCGGCTGGGTGATCGGATATCTCGTTCACCACGGCTGGAGCATCACCCGCGCGCGGAAAACCGGCATGTTTATCTTCGCCTGCTGCGTCGTGCCGATCGTGCTGGTCAAGTCGGTGGGGAACTGGCCCGCCGTGCTGCTGATCGGCTTCGCGTGCGCGGCGCACCAGGCCTGGTCGGCCAATCTGTTCACCACGGCTTCCGACATGTTTCCACGGCGCGCGGTGGCGTCCGTGGTCGGCCTGGGCGGGATGGTGGGATCGGGCATGAACATCCTGTTTCCGATCGTCGCCGGCCGCCTGCTCGATGTCTTCAAGGCGCGAAACGACGTGACGACCGGCTATGGGGTTCTTTTTGCGGCCTGCGGCTTTGCCTACCTCGTGGCGTTTGCCCTGCAGCACCTGCTCGCGCCGCGCTTCGAGATGGTCGATCTCGACCGCGCCTGAACCCGACCATGGCGCCGGCTTCCGTCTTCGTTTTGGAGTCTGACGCCGGTGGGGACGGACCACCGGACGGTTCGCGGGTGCTCTGGCGGCGCGCCCGGCGGTCGCTTCCCGCCACCGGAACCTTCACCGAATCGTCGGTTCCACCACGGCCACGGGAATGATTTCACGGATGCGCACGAATGATCAATGTCTGGGGCGCCTGCTTGTTCTCGCCTTGCTGGCCGGCGCGCTGGCGGCTGTTCCGCTGGCGGCGGGCTCGGTCACCTGGAGGGAGATTTTGCGCCAACCGGCGCCATGGTACGGCGGGCCCGACGCGCGCCGCGTCGCGGCGGCTGTGCTGCAATACCAGACCGACTCCGGCGGCTGGCCGAAGAACCACGACATGACCGTGCCGCCCTCGGCCGAATTCCTGGCGGAGCAGGCGCCCGATCACCGGGCGCCGACCATCGACAACGACGCGACGACGACCCAGATCGAATTCCTCGCGCGCGTGACGACGGCGGGGGACGATGCCGGCCTGCGACCGGCGATCCTGCGCGGCCTCGATTACCTGCTGGCCGCGCAGTACGAGAACGGCGGCTGGCCGCAATACTATCCGCTGCGGCACGGTTACTACACGCACATCACGTTCAACGATGACGCGATGGTGAACGCGCTCAGCGTCCTGCAGGCGGTCGCATCGGACCGCGCGCCTTATGCCTGGGTTGACTCCGGGCGACGCACCCGCGCGGCGGCGGCGGTGCAGAGGGGAATCGCCTGCATCCTGCGCTGCCAGGTGGTCGTGAACGGACACAAGACCGTGTGGTGCGCGCAGCATGACGAGGTGACTTTGGCGCCCGCGCCGGCCCGGCGCTACGAAATGGTTTCGCTTTCCGGGGGTGAGAGCGTGGGGATCGTCCGGTTCCTGATGAGCCTCGACGCCCCCTCTCCGGAGGTGGTCGACGCGGTGGAGTCCGCCGTGGCCTGGTTCCGCGCGTCCGCCCTGCACGGCATCCGCTGGGAAACCGTGCCGGCGCCGGCGCTGCCCGGAGGCAAGGACCGCGTGGTCGTGCGCGATGCGGCGGCCCCGCCGATCTGGGCGCGGTTCTACGAAATCGGGAGCAACCGGCCGATCTTCAGCGGACGCGACAGTGTGATTCGTTACGACGTGGCGCGGATCGAGCACGAACGCCGGGTCGGATACGCGTGGTATCGGACCGACGCCCGGGCGCTTCTCGAACGCGACTATCCGGCCTGGAGAACGCGGCGCAAATCCTGATCGACCATGCAACCCCTGCGCTTGCTCGCCGCCATCGGCCTTGCTTTTACCGCTCTTCGCTCGCTGGCCGCCCCGCCCGACGCCGTCGTCGCGGCGGACGGTTCGGCCCAATATCGCACGGTGCAGGAGGCGATCGACGCGGCCCCCCAGCTTACGGATGGCGGTGCGCCGCGCTGGCTCATCAAGGTTCGACCCGGCACCTACCGCGAACGAATCTACGTGCAGCGCGAAAAGCGGTTCGTCGTGCTCGCCGGCTCCGGCGTGGATTCGACCGTGATCACCTACGATCTGTCGGCGAAAAAGCCGGGTCCGGACGGAAAACCCATCGGCACCTTCCGCACGCCGACGATGCAGGTCGACGCCGACGATTTCACCGTCGAGGACCTGACGATTGCCAACGCGGCGGGCCCCGTGGGTCAGGCGGTCGCCCTTCGGGTCGACGGTGATCGCGCGGTGTTCCGGCGCTGCGCGCTGCGTGGCTGGCAGGACACACTCCTCGTCAACCGCGGCCGCCACTATTTCGCGGAATGCGCCATCGAGGGGCACGTCGATTTTATCTTCGGGGGCGCCACCGCCTATTTTGATCATTGCGCGATCCATGTGCGGCGCGACGGCTACATCACGGCGGCCTCGACGCCCGACCACCAGGCTTACGGATTCGTGTTCGCGGATTGCCGCGTGACCGGCGAGCCGGGTGTGCGGGCCTACCTGGGCCGGCCCTGGCGCGACTTTGCCGCGACGGCCTTTGTCCGGACGGATTTGGGCGACGTCATTCGCCCCGAAGGCTGGCACGATTGGAACAAGCCGCAGGCCCACACGCGGGCGCGGTACGTCGAGTTCGCGAATTTCGGGCCGGGCGCTGCGACTTCGCACCGGGTCGGCTGGATGCGCCACGTGGAATCGGGCGAGTCGGCGCGCTACACGCCGGGTGCGGTGCTCGGCGCGACGGACGGATGGAATCCCGCGGCCGCGCCGGCGGTGCATCTCGTCGGGGATTCGACCATGGCCGACAAGGCCGCGCTCGATTATCCGGAGCGGGGTTGGGGCCAGTTGTTGCGCGATTCGGTGCGACCGCCGTGGGTCGTCATCAACCACGCGGTCAACGGGCGCAGCACGAAATCGTTTCGGACGCTCGGACACTGGGACGAGATGCTGGCGCAACTGCATCCGGGCGACTGGGTGGTCATCGAGTTTGGCCACAATGACGAAAAGAAGGACGACCCCGCGCGTTTTGCCGACGCCGCGAGCGACTATCCGGCCAACCTCCGCGCCTACGTCCGTGAGGTGCGGGCGCACGGCGCAAATCCTGTCCTCGCGACGCCCGTCGTTCGCCGTCACTTCGAAGCCGACGGCACCCTGGCCGACACCCACGGCGCCTATCCCGCCGCGATGCGCCGCGTCGCGACGGAGGAAAACGTTCCGCTGCTCGATCTCGAAAAGGTTACCCGCGAACTGGTGTCGACGCTGGGCCCCGCAGAATCGAAGCCGCTTTACGTGTCGCTCGCTCCGGGAGTGGATCCGCGGTTTCCGCAGGGCAAGGAGGACAACACCCATTTTACGACGGCGGGCGCGCGTCGCGTGGCGGATCTCGCCATCGCCGAAATGAAGCGGCTGGATCTGCCGATCGCAGGTTTTTTCGGCGCGCTGCCCGCACCCGCCGGCGGAGCGGACGCGAGCGGTGTGGCGCCGCTGATGCACGCCGTATTTGCCTATCAGGAAGCCCATGCGCCGATCATGCCGCCCGGACACGAGGAGAACCCGCATGGCTGGATCAACTCGGTGTTCAATGCCGGCGCGATGGCCGCGTGGCGTGCCACCTGCGACCGCACCTATCACGACGCGGCCGAGCGATGGGCCGCCGACGGGCATTGGGAGCCGGCGCCGCGGCCGCGTCACGCCGACGACTACTGTTGCGCGCAGACCTATATCGAGCTTTTCCTGGCCGAGGGCGGCGCGGACAAGATCGCGGCTTTTCGCCGCCATGCCGACATGCTGGTCGCCGATCCCAAGCCCGGGCGCGTTGACTGGTGGTGGTGCGACGCGCTCTTCATGGGTCCGCCGGCGCTCGCGAGGTTGTCCGAGGCAACCGGCGATCCGCGTTACCGCGAGCTGATGCATCGGATGTACTGGGACTCCGTCGACTTCCTTTTCGAACCGCGGCAGTCATTGTTCTACCGGGACGAACATTTTCTTCCGCGCAAGGCTGTGCCGGGGGACGAGAATACATTCTGGAGCCGCGGCAATGGATGGGTGTTCGCCGGTCTCGCACGCATCATCGACTTCGTTCCCGCTTCGGATCCCATGCGTGTTCGTTACGTGAGCCTGTTTCAGCGGATGGCGGGGCGCCTGCTGGCGGCGCAGGGCGCGGATGGCTTCTGGCGGTCGGACCTGCTGGTGCCGGCGAAGTTTCCAAATCCGGAATCGAGTGGCACCGCATTTTTTGGGTTCGGATTCGCCTGGGGCATCCGTCACCACCTGTTGGACCGCGATCTCTACGGACCGGCGGCGGCGCGTGCCTGGCGCGCGCTGGCCGGAGTCGTCGGTGCCGATGGCCACCTCGGCTACGCCCAGCAGTTCGGCGCCCGGCCCGCGGCGGCCGGACCGGATGACGTGTGGCCGTACGCATCGGGTGGACTCCTGCTGTTCGGGAGCGAAATCCTCGACGACGGCGGTGAAATCCTTCATGAGGACCGTCTGGATGGCCCTCCGACCCTTTCCCGGTGAAACCGATCAACGAGTTCCTGCTCCGCCATAACCTGCGTCTCGCGTCCAATCCGTGCGTCAGCCCGGATTTCTGCCTCGAACCTGAACGCATCGCGGATCCGGCTTTTGTCGAATGGCCAAAAAGCCGGTTCGAGACCAAAGCGGGCGCGTGGACGCTCGCCGAGGACCGGACCAACGGAGACTGCGCGTGGATCCTTCGGGTTTCATCGGCCGAAATTGTGAAACTGGACGGCGGCCTCGACGCGTCCGACGGCACGCGCCGATTTCCGGCGTCGTGGGAGAATCTGCTCGCGCTGAAGAACCTGGTTCAGGAACACGACGCCGGGAGCACGATTTTTCCAAGCGCGACCGCGACGCTCGGACGGAGCACACTGGGCATCGGCGCCCGGTTCACCACCCTGCACTGGCCGGCGGTGGAGTGGGCGATGAGCGCGCTCGAAATTGGAGTCACCGCCAACCAGAACAGCATTCCCCGCGAACTGGTCTACGACGTCGATGCGATGCTGGACGGCCGGCTGGACACCGTCCCGTTCCCGTTCATCGGCGCCCACGTGCCGGAGGGCCATCAGGGCCAGAGTGTGGAGGGCATGAGCCACGGCGCGGTGCTCTCGAAGCTGCGGACGGGCTTCCATCGGCGCCGGATTGCCTGGAGCTTCAACGCCGACCATCAGCCGATCGGCGGCAAGTTTGACTCCCGCGAGGACACGCTGGTGCGCGGGTGCCTGCTTGCGACCTACATCACCTTCGACCTCTCGCCGGAGCTGGCGCCGAACCGCCCCGGTTCCGTGTCGGATGTGCCGGCGGACCTGCTGGTGCGGGTCCGGACCCGCGTGGCCGACGCCGGCTGCCGGATCGAACCGGTCGAATTCAACCGGCTCGTCGGATCCGTCTGGCCCGCGCTGCAAAAGATGAAGCGTCGCGATGCCAAGTATGCGACGGCACGCCACGCGGTGTTCTCGACGGCGGCCGGCCGCCGTTATCTGCGCGAGCTTTCGATCGACGAGCTGCCGGGGTTGACGACTCCGGAAACGACCGCGGTCATGCTGGCCTTCTGTGAAGCAATGGGAATGGCGGCCAATTTTGTCGCGCCCGCGTTCGGCTTTCAGAAAAACATGCCGTATCCGGACAATGCCGCGCTGCGCCGGATGGTCCAGGCGCAGTGGGACGTCTGCCAGGCGTTTGGCGCGAGCATCGGGTTTCATTCGGGTTCGGGAAAGTCGGCTGAAAATTATCGCGTGCTCGGCGAGGTCACCGGCGGGGCCCTCGAGATCAAGACCAGCGGGCGCTACACCTATGAAATGGGGAAGGCGCTGGCGGGTTCGTCCGAGGCCGGTGACCAGCACCTCTGGAAGGACTGGTATCGCTTCACGCTCGAGCTGGCGCTGGCCGGCGCCTTCAGTGGCGATCCGGTGGAGCAGCGCATGGCCCGCAGTTTCGTCACCACCAGCCTGGCCTCGGCCGGCCGGCCCGGAGAGGTCTTTGCGTCGCCCGACGAATGCCGCGCGGCACTCGAGGCGCTCGATCCCAACCCCGAGCTCATGTTTTTCTTCGAGTATAATTTTCTCTACGTCCTCGCGGCGGAGGGGCGCCCGGAAAAACTGGCGCTCGGCGACCACACCGCCGCGGGTTACGCACAGCGCGCGCGCTTCTATGCCATCAGCGACGAGGCGCGCCTCGGATACGCGCGGGGGGTGGCGGACTACGTCGTGTTCCTCGCCGAGCATGCGGGCCTGGTCCCGGCCGATCGATGCGCGGCGGTCCGGCAACTGCTGGGGCGCTACGGCACCCATGGCGAAATGCTCGCCGACATCTCGCGTTGACGCCTTCCTCGGATCCATCGGCCATGAAATCATTCATCCACGACGATTTTCTCCTCTCCACGACCGCGGCGCGGGAGCTCTATCACCGGTTTGCGGCGGGGCAGCCGCTGTTCGACTACCACTGCCATCTGCCGCCGGCCCTGATTCGCGACAATCATCGCTTTGCCGACCTGACCGAGATCTGGCTGGCCGGCGATCACTACAAGTGGCGGGCGATGCGCGCGAACGGTGTCGACGAGTGCTTCTGCAGCGGCGCGGCGGGCGCCCGCGAAAAATTCGACGCCTGGTGTGCGACGGTGCCGTCCACCCTGCGGAATCCGCTCTATCACTGGTCGCACCTCGAGCTGAAGCGATACTTCGGGATCGACACCCTGATCAGTCCGGTGTCGGCCGATCGCATCTGGCGGGAGGCCAATGAGCGCCTCGCCACGCTGCGCGTCCACGACATCCTCGCGGCGAACCGGGTGGCGGTGATCTGCACGACCGACGACCCCGCGGAACCCCTCGACGTCCATGCGGCGATCGCGGGAGCGGGCCTGAAAACGCGGGTGTATCCCACGTTTCGGCCCGACAAGGCCCTCGCGGTGGGCGCGCCCGCGACGTTCATTCCGTGGGTGGAAAAGCTTGAGCGCACCGCGGGTGCGCGCATCGCCTCGTTCGATGACTTTCTGGCGGCCCTGCACCGACGGCATGGCGATTTCCACGCGGCTGGAGGACGCCTGTCGGATCATGGCCTCGAATCGGCCTGGGCCGAGCCGTGCAGCGCGACGGAGGCGGCGGCGATCTTCGATGCCGCACGCGCCGGACGCGCGGCCGACGGGGGGCAGCAGGCGCGGTTCGCGTCACTGCTGATGCTCGAATTTGGCCGATGGGATGCGCGGCGCGGCTGGACCAAGCAGCTGCACCTTGGCGCCCTGCGGAGCACGAACACGCGGCTGCTGCGGGAACTCGGCCCCGACACGGGGTTCGACAGCATCGGCGATTTCCCGCAGGCGTCGACCCTGGCGCGGTATCTCGACGCCCTCGATGCCACCGGCGAACTGCCGCGGACTGTGCTCTACAATCTGAATCCGTCCGACAACTACATTTTTGCGACGATGATCGGCAATTTCCAGGACGGATCGGTGCCGGGAAAGATGCAGATGGGCAGCGGCTGGTGGTTCCTCGACCAGAAGGAGGCCATGGAATGGCAGTTGAACGCCCTGTCGAACAACGGCCTGCTCAGCCGGTTTGTCGGCATGCTGACCGACTCCCGCAGCTTCCTGAGCTATACGCGCCATGAATATTTCCGGCGCGTGCTCTGCAATCTTCTCGGAGGGGAAATGGAGCGCGGCGAGCTGCCGTCCGATCTGGAGCTGGTTGGCGGCATGGTCCGCCAGATCTGTTTCGGCAATGCCGCGTCCTACTTCGGCCTCGAGGTGGATCCGTCATTTGGACTGACGGCGCGATAGCGGCCACGAATCTCCAGGGGGTGCAATCCGTCGGTCGCCGCGAAGCGGCAGGACGATTCTCGAGCGTTCCGTGAGTGGCCTCACGGGCCCGATCGGCGTCGATCAATAAAAGGGGCCGTCTACCCCTAGTGTAGTGTCCCGTAATTAACTCGGCATAAGACCGCGCTGCCGGGTTGGTCGAGTGGAGTCTGGTTTGATCTGTTCGAGGCGCTGCCGGGCGCGATTCACCTTTTCGAGGATACGCGCGACGCTGGCGGTCCAGACGAAGGGAGTCGGTTGAGTGTTCCAGGCGACCAAGAAATCGATGATAGCCCGTTGCAACTCGGGCACGCTGCGAAAGGCAGCGCGTCGTACCGCCTTTTGTTCGAGTTCCGCGAACC
>DASYDZ010000217.1:0-3420 GCA_036499305.1 Candidatus Didemnitutus sp. | reverse complement strand
CCGTCCGCGATCGTCACGCCCGCCGATCATTCGCAGTTGGATCCGAGCTTTACCACCAATCGCGTCCTGAGCTTTGAATTTGTCGGCGGCCTGCGCATGGGCGACGCCCCCACCACGCCGGTGGCGTTCACGCGGGGCCTGTTGGCGGATGGCACCTGGGATCCGTCCAACGGCACATACAAGTCTCTGGGCGGCCACATCGCCTTCCTCGGCGGAAACGTGCAGTTCTACTCGAACACCGCGGACGCCGCCAATCAGCTTACTCTCAACAACGGCAAGAAGGGACCATCGGTGCTCCAGGCCCTGCCCTATAACGCGGTGGCGACGGCCAATCCCCGGGTCTATGCGACTCCGCCCGCCGGCGTAGGCTCGCTGGCGGGGACGCCCGCCGAGGCGGCGCCCTGACCGGGAGCCCCGCGACATCCGGGGCGTCATCCTGCCGGGCCGACGCCGGATGCCGCAGTGATGAAGGACTTGGCCCGTGGCCGGCTGCGGGCTTTTTTCTTTCCCGGCACCGGCCTATTCGATTCGCTGGACCGGCATGTCTCCCGCCACTCCGACTTATGTCATCGGCCACAAGAATCCCGACGCCGACTCGATCTGCTCGGCGATCGCCTATGCCGCATTCAAGGAGTATCAGGGCGAACTCGGCTACGTCGCGGCCCGGTGCGGAAACTCGAACGCGCGCATCGACGGGATCATGGAGCGGTTCCACACCCCTCTCCCGCTGTACCTGAGCGACGTGGCCGCCCGCGTCCACGACGTGATGGCGACGGAGATTCACACCCTGACGGAATCCGCCACGTGCGCGGAGGCGCTCGAGTCGATCGACCGCCACGGTCACCGGATGGTTCCCGTGTTGGCCGAAAATGGCAAGGTGGCCGGGATCATCACGACCGCCCGGCTCGCCCACGCGTTTTTGCCCCAGATCACGCAGCCAAAGCGGATGCGCCAGGTGACGACCGACCTCGAGTCGATCGCGCGCACTTTGCGGGGGCTCACCATTCATCTCGGTGAGGATCCTCGCCGCATCGAGGAGCTGTACGTGCGCATTGGCGCGATGGACACCGCATCGTTCTGGCAGCTCTCGCAATCGGAGGGAATTCCCGCCGCCCAATCGATCATTGTCGTCGGCAACCGCCGCGAGATTCAGGAACGCTCGATCGCCCTGGGCGTGCGACTCCTTGTCATCTCGGGCAACCTGGCGGTGGAGGACGCGGTCGTGGCCGCGGCGCGTGCAAAAGGCGTCAGCCTGATCATCAGCCCATACGACACCGCCACCACCGCCTGGCTGATCCGCACCGCGGGCCGGCTCGCGCCGATCATCGAGCGCAGCTTCACGTCGATCAAGGCCGACGTGCGGCTTGCCGATATCCGGCGCAAGATCGGGGCGTCCACCGCGCCGGCCTTTCTCGTCCTGGCGGACGACGGCTGCATCCAGGGCATCCTGTCCAAATCGGACGTCCTCAAGCCCGTGCCGACGCGCCTCGTCCTCGTCGACCACAACGAGCTGACGCAGGCGGTCCCTGGCGCCGAGGATGTCACGATCACCGAGATCATCGATCATCACCGGCTGGCCCCGATTTCCACCGCGCAGCCGATCCTTTTCATCAACGAGCCGGTCGGGTCAACCTGCACGATCGTCGCCGACCTCTTTCGCCGGTACCGCCTGACCCCGAGCGCCGACCTCGCCGGCATCATGATGTCGGGCCTGATTTCCGACACGCTTCTGCTGCAAAGCCCCACGTCGACCGCCAAGGATGCCGACGTCCTCGCGTGGCTGGAGCCCCTGGCAGACATCAAGGCCCGCGCCCTCGCCGACCTGATCTTCAGCTCCGGGTCCGTGATTCTCGCGAATCCGCCCGACAAGGTGGTCCGCTCGGACTTCAAGATCTACACGGAGGAAGGCGTGCGTTTTGCGGTTTCGCAGATCGAGGAGCTCGGGTTCGACAATTTCTGGCAGAACGCCAAGCCGCTGGCCCAGGCGGTGGCGGAGCTGCGCGAAGCCGAAAAACTCGTCTTCGCCGCGGTGCTGGTAACCGACATCAACACGCAGAATTCGCTCATGCTCGTGAAGGGCGACACCGAGGTCATCCGGAGAATCTCCTACACCCACGTGACCCAGGACGAGATCTTCGACCTGCCGGGCGTGGTCTCCCGCAAGAAGCAGCTCATCCCTTACCTGACGGGACTCATCCGGGAAATCGCCGACGACACCGGCGGCCTGCGCGCGCGCTCCGGCCCGCCGTTCCGGTCCTGAAAACAAGCATTGATCGTCGGAGGGGGAAGTTGCAAATTCCCCGGCTCCATGTCCGACCCGACCGTCCCGCCCGAGCCGAGTGACTTCATCCGCGACATCGTCGCGGCCGATCTCGCCGCCAAACGCTTTGACCGGATCGTCACGCGTTTTCCACCGGAGCCCAACGGTTACCTGCACATTGGGCACGCCAAGTCGATCTGCCTGAACTTCGGCATCGCGCGGGAGACCAACGGGCGCTGCAACCTCCGCTTCGACGACACCAATCCCGCCAGGGAGGAGATCGAGTATGTCGAGGCCATCACGGACGACGTCCGGTGGCTGGTGGCCGGTTGGGCCGACCAGTGTCTGGGCTTCAAACACAAGGGTGCCGCCCCCGCTTCGCAGACCGTCAACGGTCGTCCGGATCACTTTCTTCCCTCGGTCGATCCCGCCGAGTTGCGCGCCCCGGATGCCCGCGAACGGACGGAGCCGTTCTTTGCCTCGGGATATTTTGACCAGTTGCACGACTACGCCGTCGAGCTGATCCGGCGCGGCCAGGCCTACGTCTGCGACCTGACTCCGGAGGAGACCGACGCCTATCGCGGCGCGCCCGACAAACCCGGCCGGGACAGTCCGTGGCGCAACCGGGCGGTGGCGGAGAATCTCGATTTGTTCGCACGGATGAAGGCCGGCGAATTTCCCAACGGTGCCCGCTCGTTGCGGGCCAGAATCGACATGGCGTCGCCCAACATCTGGCTGCGGGATCCGCTGCTTTACCGCATCCGCCACGCCGCGCATCACCAGACGGGGGACAAGTGGAGCATCTATCCGCTCTACGACTTTGCCCACTGTCTCAGCGACTATCTCGAGGGCATCACGCACAGCATCTGCACGCTCGAATTCATCGACCATCGGGCGCTCTACGACTGGATTCTCGAGCACCTCGACCTGCCGCGTCCGCTGCCGCACCAATACGAATTCGCGAAGCTTCACCTCGGCTACACCATCGTCTCGAAACGGAAGCTGCACCAGTTGGTGATGGGTGGCAAGGTCTCGGGCTGGAACGACCCCCGGATGCCCACGCTCTCCGGCCTGCGGCGCCGCGGCATTCCGGCCAGCGCCATCCGCCGGTTCGCGGCCGTCATCGGCGTCACGAAGTACGATTCGGTGAGCGACACCGC
>DASYDZ010000216.1:0-9435 GCA_036499305.1 Candidatus Didemnitutus sp. | reverse complement strand
CCGGGCCAGATCTTCAAGGTCGGCGCCTCCGAGGTCCTGCGTGACCCCGGCACGGGCGAGGTGCTCGACAACAGCTTCACGGAAAAGGCGCAGATCCGCGTCGACACCGTGAAGGAGAAGATCTCGATCTGCTCCATCGTGTCCGGCACCGGGATCGAGCAGGGCATGGCGGTCGAGCCCAAGGAATAACCAGCCGGGACGGACGTCGCCGCCGCTCCCGTTCCAAAGACTTCCCCGGCGGCCTCGGCGCGCCGGAGGAGAACCATTCCCCGAGTCGTGAGCGGACATTCGGCGCAGCCGGTCCATCCCCATTGCCAGAACTGCGGGGCGGCGATGCATGGCCCCTATTGTCACCAGTGCGGACAGCACGACTTCGATTTTCACCGTTCGTTCGGCCACGTCTTCCGGGAGGCATTGGAGAACTTCTTTCATTTCGATGAGAAGTTCTTCCGCAATGTCGTCACCCTGTTGTTCCGTCCGGGTCAGCTTTCGGCCGATTTCAATGCCGGACGCCGGGCGGCACAGATGCCGCCGTTCCGCCTCTATCTTTTCATCAGCGTCCTGTTTTTCCTCATGCGATTGCTGCAGGGCACGGAAAGCGAGGTGCCGGCCCGATCAGCTAACGACGCGGAGGCCGCGATCCCGTCTGCGCAGCCGCCCGTGCGGATCGGCGGCGAGGAAAAAAAGGTGCGCCCGCCGCTCGAAAGGATGTTGACCGAGCGCACCGCGTTCGCGTTTCGGCATCAGGAGGAAATCAAGGAGGCCTATGTGCACGCCGTGCCGAAGATGCTGCTCATCTGCCTGCCGGTTTTCGCGCTGCTGACCCGGCTGCTTTTCCGGCGCGCGGGGCAGTTGTACCTGCCGCACCTCATCGTTTCAGTGCATTACCACACGTTCGTCTTCCTGTGGTGGCTCGTCTCGGCAGGTTGGTCCGAACTGACCTCGCTGCTGTCGCCGGCCCTCGGCGCCGCCGTTGCCCTCGCCGCCGGGTTGTGGATGATCCTTTATCCGGTCGTCATGCTGCACCGCCTGTACGGACAGTCATGGCTGAAGACCTCGTTCAAGGCCGTGGTGCTCGCGATCGTGTACGGCCTGACCATCACCGTGGGTTTCACCCTCACCGCGATCATTGTCGTCGCGATGGTATGACCGATGCGGGTGCCGGCCCGCGTCCGTTGGTCCGGGCTACGGTGTTGTCCCCTCGGCCTGCTCCAAGCTCGCCAACCGGCCGCCCTCATTCCAGCCTGCCGCCCATGCCCGGCCGACCCGCCAAAAAAAATGCCGGCGCGAAGACTCCCACTCCGGTCCTTCGCCGCACGGCGCCGCGCGCTCCCCTGTTTTCCTGGCTGAACACGCGCACCGCCGGCGTGCTGCTGCACCCGACGAGCCTGCCGGGTGGACAGGGCATCGGGACATTCGACGCGAACGCGGTCGCCTTTCTCGACTTCCTGCAGCGTGCCGGTTTCCGCCACTGGCAGATCTGCCCGCTCGGTCCCACCGGCTACGGGGATTCTCCGTACCAGTGCTTCTCGGCGTTCGCGGGCAATCCGCTCCTGATCGATCTCTCGGCGCTCGTGGGTTTCGGGCTGCTCGGTGCGCCGGCGCTCGCCCCGCTGGCGGCGCTGCCCTCCGATCATACGGACTACGGCGCGCTGTTCCGCCTGAAATGGCCGCTGCTCTTCGCGGCGCACCGCCGCTTCCGCGAAGGCAAGGTCTCGCTGCCCTATGGCAGTTTCGAGAAGTTCAAACGCGATCATCGCGGGTGGCTGGACGCCTATTCCTATTTCCGCGCCCTCAAGGATCATTTCGGCGGACGATCGTGGCAGGAATGGCCGGCCGCCGAGCACGAGTATCGCCGGGCCCTGCGTTCGCCGCTCCGGAAACAGCTCGCCCACGCGATCGACGCGCATGCATTCACGCAGTACCTGTTTTTCGGTCAGTGGCAGGCCATTCGCGGCGCCGCGGCGGCGCGCGGCATCACCATCATCGGCGACGTGCCGATCTTTGTTGCGGGCGACTCGGCCGACGCGTGGTCGGCGCCCCAATTGTTCGAACTCGACCCGAAGACGCTCCAGCCGGTGGCGGTGGCGGGGGTGCCGCCCGATTATTTTTCCGAGGATGGCCAGCTTTGGGGCAACCCCCTCTACCGCTGGGCGGCGCACCGGACCGACGGCTATGCCTGGTGGCTCGCGCGGCTCAAGGCCTCGTTCGACCTGTACGACATCGTCCGCTTCGATCATTTCCGGGGCTTCGATGCGTACTGGCGCGTGCCGTGGCCGGCCGAGAACGCGCGGGAGGGCGAATGGATTCCGGGCCCCGGACTCGGCTTTTTCACGGCCGTGCGGAACGCGTTTCCCGAGGCGCGCATCATCGCCGAGGATCTTGGCGTGCTCACGGATTCGGTGCGACAGCTCCTCGCGGACACCGGACTTCCGGGCATGCTCGTGCTTCAGTTCGCGTTTGGCGGCGACGCCACCAACAGCTACCTGCCGCATCTGCACACGCCCAACGCGGCGGTCTATCCGGGCACGCACGACAACGACACGACCGCCGGCTGGTACCAGACCCTCGACCAGGCGACCCGCAATCACGTGAACCACTACCTGCGCGTCGACGGCCGGGAGGTTCCATGGGACTTCGTGCGGAGCGCGTTTTCCTCGCCGGCCCGCCTGGCCGTCCTGCCGATGCAGGATCTGCTGTCACTCGGATCCGAAGCGCGTTTCAACACGCCGTCGTCGGCCCAGGGCAACTGGCAGTGGCGTTTCACCGCGGACCAGTTGCGCGCCCTGTCCGGCCCGGCCGCCGCCTATCTCGCGGAAATCGCGAAGCTATACGGCCGATAGGCGAACCCGGTCCGGTGGGCAGCCGCTCGCCGACTCCGGTCATTTCGTCGCGACGAGCGTCAGGCGCGGCCACCACCAGACGATCCGGCCGTCCTCCTCGCCGAGCCGGAGCGCCTCACGCACCGGGTGCGATGCCGCGCGGACCGACGCGAGCACCCTGGCGCGGTTCTCCGGCGTCGTGGCCGCCGTCTCGAAATACCACTCGAGATCGGGCTGCTTGAACGGATGAAGTTCGGATCTTTGCATGCGAAGCCCGGAAGCGGCGACGATTTCTTCCCAGCGGCGGCGGGAGAGAAAACGGCCGTGACTCGGGTCGCGCCATTTTTCCACCCGATGCAGCCATTCCTCGGTCTCCGGATTGTCGTCCGGCACGCTGCCGTCGATCACGAGCAGCACGCCGCCCGGTTTAAGGACGCGCGCGGCTTCCGCCACGAATTTCCCCGGCGCAGTGTAATGGTGCGGCGCGACCCGGCTGCTCACCAGGTCGAACGAGCCGTCGGGAAAGGGAATTTCCTCCGCCGGGAAAAGCCGGGTGGCGATCAGGCAGCCGGCCTCGGCGGCGAGATGGCGCGCGTTGTCGAGCATGCGCTGGGCGATGTCGCCGGCCGTGACCTGCCAGCCATGCTGCGCGAGCCACAAGGCCGTGTGCCCGCCGCCGGTTGCGACGTCGAGCGCCGTGGCGCCGGCGCGCGGCTCGATCCCTTCAAGAGCCGAGGAGATGTCGGCCGTGTCGGCGAGGATGTGATTCTTGCCATAACAGTCGCTCTGGCGGTTGAACTGGGCGGCAGCCGCTGCCTGCACGGCATCGAGGGTGGAAGGATCCATGGCCCCAATCTACTCCGAACGTCCGAAAAAGCAGCCGCGACGCGATTGTCCCCGCCGGCTAAAAGCCCGCCTGCTGACGACCCCTCGAATTTTTTAAGGGCCGCTAATTGACGCGCCCGTCACTTCACCGCCGCCCAGACCCGCTGCACATCGTCCTGATCCTCGAGCGCCTGCAGGAATTCGCCGACCTCCGTGCGCGCGGTCTCGTCGAGCTCGGGAAACTGCTTCGGCAGGTAACCGAGCTCGGCCGTGATCACGTGCCAGCCGTGCTGCTTGAGCCAGACGGACACGCCGTGCACCGCGTGCCGGTCGGTCAGGAAGCGCGCCGCGTGGGCTCCCTCGGGGACATCGTCGTTCTGGGCATGCGTCAGCGCCTCAAAATCGTCCGCGCCCGCCTCGATCGCCGCGGCCTCCAGATCGGCGTTCGCGTCGGGAGTATGCGCCTCGACGATGCCGCGGTGTTCAAACAGGAACTTGTTGCTGCCGGCCCCGCCGAGCACGCCCTTCTTGAAGAGAATGCGGATCTCGCCGGCCGCGCGGTTGTGGTTGTCCGTCATGACCTCGACAATCACCGGCACCTTGTGCGGCGCATAGCCCTCGTAGACGACGTGCTCGAGGCTGATCTTGTCGCCCCCGGTGCCCGCGCCCTTGGCGATCGCACGCTCGATCACGTCGCGCGTCACGCTCGCCTTGCGGGCCTTCTCGAGAACCGCGAAGAGGCGGGCGTTGCCCACCGGATCGGCGCCGCCGAGTTTCGCCGCCACCGTGATTTCCTTCACCAGCTTGCCGACCGTCTGGCCTTTCTTGAGGTTGACGATCGCCCGTTTCGCGTGGAGCCATTGACGTCCCATAGGAAGTTCAGTGTAGCAGTCGGATCGGGCCGGGCAAGACCGGAGACGGCCCGTCAGCTTGCGTGGAACGGGTGGGGTCGTCAGTCCTCGGGAAATGTCCTGGGTCGCCGCCAGCCTGCTGTCCGCGTTCTTTCTCGGCTGTTACGAGCTGCTGACGAAACACGCCGTGCGCGCGAACGCGGTGCTGCCGGTGCTGTTCCTGGGCAACCTTTGCAACGCCGCGCTTTGGGGCGGGATGCTCCTGCTCCAGCGCACGGGAGCGGTCGCGGCGCCGGCGGCATTGGTGGTTGACCCGCTGGACATCGGGCAGCACGGGCAGATCCTGCTCAAGTCCGCGATCGTCACGGCTTCATGGGCGTGCACGTATTTTGCGGTGAAGCACCTGCCGGTGTCCCTGGCCTCGCCGATCCGGGCCACCGGTCCGATCTGGACCGCCGCCGGCGGTCTCACGCTCATGGCGGAGCGGCCGGCCGCGCTGCAGCTCACGGGCCTGGCGGTGACGCTGGTCTCGCTGGTCGGACTCTCGGCCGCCGGTCGGCGCGAGGGTGTGCATTTTCATCGCGACAAATGGATTTGGTGGCTCGTCCTCGGAACGGTTTTCAATGCCGCTTCGGGCCTGTACGACAAGTTCCTGCTCGGCCGGGCGGGATTCCGCGCGCCGACCGTGCAGTGCTGGTTTGCGATCTACACGACCGTGCTGGTCCTGCCCTTCGCGGCCGGATGGAAACTGAGGTGGTGGCCGCGGCATGAATTCATCTGGCGCTGGAGCATCCCCCTGCTCGCCTTGTCCCTGCTCGTGGCCGATTTCATCTACTTCAATGCGCTCCGCGATCCCGCCGCGCCGATCTCGATCGTCGCCAGCCTGCGCCGCAGCAGCCTGCTCGTCGCGTTCACGGGCGGCCTGCTGTTCTTCGGCGAGGCCAACGGACTCCGCAAGCTTCCGGCGGTGCTCGGCATCCTGGCGGGAATTCTGCTGATCATTCTGGGCTAGCCCGGGCGCGACTCACCGGGCCCTTGCGGACCCGGCGACATTCGGAGTCGGATTGCCTCCGTGTAGCCAAGGGCGCCAGACCTCGGTCGCATCTGAATCGCGAGCCGACCGGGCCCTTGCGGACCCGGCGACATTCGGAGTCGGATTGCCTCCGTGTAGCCAAGGGCGCCAGACCTCGGTCGCTCCTGAATCGCCGGCGTTTGCCGGCCTGCACTGCCGTCCCGCGGCCATTTCACCCGCAGATCCATCGCCGCTTTCCTTTCGGTGGTCCGCGAATAGGGTGGAAACTGATGCTGGCTGATTTCTTCCAGTGGATCTCGCGGCGGCCGCCGCCGGGTTACGACGAAGCCTTTGTGGCCGAGGTGCGCGTCGTGCGCCGGGAGCCTCCGTCGCCGCGCGTCACGCGCTTCATTCTCATCGCCTGGATCCTCATCGCCATCAAACACGTGGCCGTGATCTGGGCCGTCCACCACTACAACGTCCCGTTCCACCAGCTCTGGGTCAACGCACCGACCTGGGTGCTCGCGACCCTTGCCACCGCCGTCTACTATTACCGCGAATAGAGCGGCGCTTTTTGGGATCGATTCAACTCCGCGAATCCAAATTCTCGCCCCATGCCTCACGTCCCCGGTTTGCGCAGTTGCTACGACAAGGTCGGCCGCCTGGTTTATTTCGGGCGGATGCTCGACAAGATCCGGCTCCATCCCGCCGGCCAGTTGCCGGCCGAGTACGTGGCCAACCTCGGCGACCAGGGTGAGCCGACACTTTTCGACGCCCGCTGCTGCCGCTTCCTTCGGGTTTCGTATGCTGCCGTCCGAACGCGGACGCTGGCCGGCGGGACCGACGGGGAGATTCTCGCCTGGTGCCATGAACAGGGTGGCGCGCGAACCGACGAGGAGTGCGACATCTGGAACATGTTCCTGAGCAAGCGCGGCTGGCGCGATGCCTCCACGGCGCGCCTGCAGCAGCGTTGCATCGACGTCGGCGTGGCGGACCGCAGCGCCGTCACCTGGTTTGAGATGATCGACTACGACGAGGGGCGCGACCCGGCGACCACGCGGCCGTGGGAGAAACTCTGAACCGCTCCGCCCGCGCATCGCATCCATGGCTTTCCTTCGTCGCTGGCGCGGCCTGATCCTCGCGGTCGTCGGCGCGCTGGTTCTCCTCGCGGTTGGAATTGCCGGATATGCCTGGAGTCGCCTCCAGGCCAGCCTGCCGCAACTCGACGGCGACCGCGCGCTGGCCGGGCTGCATGCTCCTGTTCGCATCGAACGGGATGCCCTGGGCGTTCCGACCATCGCGGGCAACTCGCGCGTCGACGTCGCGCGCGCCACCGGTTTTCTCCATGCGCAGGATCGCTTTTTCCAGATGGACCTCCTGCGGCGCCGCGGCGCGGGGGAACTGGCCGAGCTGTTTGGCCCGGCCGCGCTCGATCTCGATCGCAGTGCACGCCGACACGGATTCCGGAAATTGTCGGCCAGCATCGTCGGGCAGGCGACCCCGGAGGAACGCGAATTGCTGCGGGCCTACACGGCGGGCGTGAACTCCGGCCTCGCGGCCCTGCGCGAGCGGCCATGGGAATACCTCCTGCTGCGCACGCAGCCACGGGCGTGGAGCGAAGAGGACACCATCCTGTGCATCTTTGCGATGTGGTTCGACCTGCAGGACGACGCCGGCGGGTTTGAACGCAGCCGCGACGCGATCCGCGAGGCCTGGGGCACGGAAACGATGGATTTCCTCGCTCCCCGCGGAAATTCCTGGGACGCCGCGCTCGATGGTTCCACTTTTCCGTCCCCGTCGCTGCCGACAGTCCGGTTCAAAGGCGCCGGTGCATCGTCCGCAAGGCTACCCGGCCTGTCGGATGACGTCGTCGGTTCCAACTCCTTCGCCGTCGCCGGCAGCCATACGACAACCGGAGCCGGGATCATGGCCAACGACATGCACCTCAGCCTCGCCGTGCCGAACACCTGGTATCGGGCGGTGTTCCGCTGGGCGGACGCCGATGGCGATCACCGCGTCGTCGGACTGACTCTGCCCGGCACGCCCTTCCTCGTGGTGGGCAGCAACGGGCGAGTGGCTTGGGGTTTCACCAATTCCTATGTCGACACCGCCGACGTGATTTCAGTCGAACCCGATCCGGCGGCGCAGCGCACCTACCTGACCCCGGAGGGGTGGGTGAAGTTCGAGGAGCGGACGGAGACCATCGCCGTCAAGGGCGCGGCCCCGGTCAACCTGGTCACGCGGTGGACTCGCTGGGGCCCGCTGATCACCGATTTTGAGCGTGGTCGCTACCTCGCCCTCGCGTGGAATGCCCACGATCCGCGCGCGACAAACCTGCATCTCCTCGAAATGGAAAAGGCGCGCACGGTCGACGACGGGATCGCGATCGCCCATCGCGCCGGCCTGCCCAACGCGAACATGATTCTTGCGGACGCCGACGGCGGCATCGCCTGGACCATTGCGGGGCTCATTCCCCGCCGTCGTGGATACAGCGGCGCGCTGCCGGTGGTTTTCTCGTTCGGCGATCGCGGTTGGGACGGCTGGCTCACGCCGGAGGAAGTCCCGGTGGTGAAGAATCCGCCGGCGGGAGCCTTGTGGACCGGAAACAACCGCCCGCTGGGCGGAGCCGGCTACGACCTGCTCGGCAGCGGTGGATATGCGAGCGCCGCACGCGCCCGCCAGATCCGCGACAATCTCCGGGCTCTCACCGCCGGCGCGCGCCGGGTCGCACCCGCGGATCTGTTCGCCGTGGAAATGGATGATCGCGCGCTTTTCCTCGAACGCTGGCAGAAGTTTTTGCTCGAGGTGTTGAACGATGAGGCCGTGGCACAAAAACCGTCGCGCGCGCGACTGCGCGATGCGGCCCGCGCGTGGGACGGCCACGCCGGCATCGACTCAGCCTCGTATCGGATCGTGCGGGCCTTTCGCGGGCACGTCACCGAACGGGCGCTGGCCCCGTTCTTCACCGGCGCCACCGGGATTTATCCTGATTTCTCGAGCCACACCTTCATCGACGAGGACGCCGTGTGGCAGCTCACGCATGAGCAGCCAGCCCGTCTGCTGAATCCGCGGCACAAGACTTGGGAGTCGCTTCTCCGCGCCGCAGCGGATGACGTGCTCGCGGACGCCGATCGCGCGGGCGTCCCGATCGGGAAATTCACCTGGGGGCGGCGCAACACGCTGGCCATGCGCCATCCGTTCTCCCGCATCCTGCCCGGCTTTCTCGCGCATTTCGTCAACATGCCCGCCGAGGCCATGCCGGGCGACAACGACATGCCTCGCGTCCAGGGTCCCGCGTTCGGGCAGTCCGAGCGCATGGTCGTGTCGCCCGGCCACGAGGGGGACGGCATCCTCGAGATGCCCGGAGGGCAGAGCGCTCATCCCCTTTCGCCTTATTTTCGCGCGGGTCACGAGGATTGGGTTCACGGGCGCCCTCTGCCGTTCCTGCCCGGCAAGGCCGAACATACGCTCACCCTGCATCCCTGAGCCGGACTCATGCAGTTGGATCCGCTCTTTCGAGTGACTGGACCGGTACTGAATGGTGGAACCCGACCTCCGGGCGGGTTTGCAAGACTTTCGTTGGAGAACCGGCCCGGAAGTCCGGTTCCACCTTGGCGCAACTGAATGAGTCCGGCTGAGGCGAACCATGCCGTAGAAGCTGGTTTTGCTCCAGGTTCGACCAGTCCTTTGGTGGTCGCCGATTTCCACATTGGCGACCGAGGCGTCGGTGTGGAAACCGACGCCCACCCGGTGGGATCGCAGCATCGATCATTCGATTGCGGACCTATGCACCTGACAAACGTTGATGTTTGTGGTGCGCGGTTTACGTCATCATGCACCCGCAAACCAAACGGCCCTCAAGAGGAGAAGGTAGACCTGTCGCTTTCGTCGTCTCGAATCACCCGAGGCGTAAGAGGAGGCTCTG
>DASYDZ010000215.1:0-5448 GCA_036499305.1 Candidatus Didemnitutus sp. | reverse complement strand
CGTGTCACGGCCGAACGCCTCGGCGTTTCACCAATTCTTGCCGCCGCGGCGAACAGCACGGGGGGCGTGATGGGCAAGATGATCGACGCGCAGAGCATTGTCGTCGCGGCGGTCGCCACCGGCCAGCATGGCGCCGAGGGAACAATCCTGCGGCGGGTGTTCTGGCACAGCCTGGCCCTGGTCACACTCGCTGGATTGCTGGTCCTCGCGCAGGCGTGCTGGTTTCCAGGGATCGTGCCCCGCTGACCTTGCCGGCCGCGGCGGCCGCCCTACAAGTTCAGAATCGCGCCGATTGCGATGCGACAAGGCGCCCTGCAATTTGGGCGCCCGGGTCCGTCCTAGCGCACGCACTCGCTCAGACGCGGCTGCGCGGCGGCATGGCGCCGGTGCACGTCGGTGTAGACTTCGTCGGCGAGGGCATCGACTTCGGCGGCCGGCATGAACCGGTTGCTGAACCCGGTGATGACGGAATCGAGGGCGGTGTGCACGGCCGCGAGGAAATCGCCGATCAGCTCCCTCGGAGCCTCGTCGCCCACCGAGATGCGGATGGTGGTCGGCGTGATGCCCGCCTCGCGGAGCGCCTCCGGACCGAGCTCCGAATGCGAGGTCAACGCGGGACAGAGCACGAGCGTGTTGCTTTGTCCGAGGGAGACCATGTGGCCGAAGATCGGCGCCAGCGAGTCGAAGAAGCGCTCGAACGCCGCCCGCGGAATGCCGGCCTGTTCGAGATCGATCGTGAACAAGGGCGCGGGCAGGCCGAGATGCGAGAGGCGCTCGGCCACGGCGCGATTGGGATCGCGCGGATTGGCGGGGCCATGCACCGAGACGAGCGGGTTCGAGGCCAGCCAGCGCGCGAGGATGAGCGTGTTGATGCATTTGCGGAGCATCCGCAGCTCGAGCGTCTTCATGCCGGTGAGCACCTCGAAGGCCTTGTCGGAATCGAGAAACGCGCCCTTCACATAGTAGACGTTCCAGAAAAGCGTGTCCTGCCAGCTTCGCCCGCACGGCGAGGTGTCGCCCTTCGGCAGGAACATGTCCTCGTTGCGGCCGATGACCACGCCGGCCGTCGTGGTGCCGTGCCCGGTGAGATCCTTGGTGTAGCTGTGGATGACAAAGTCCGGCCGCGCCGCGGGATCGGGCTGGCGCAACGGCTGGACGAGGAACGGCGTGCCCACCGTGCTGTCGCAGATCACCGTCAGGCCGCCCGCGTGCGCCGAGCGGCAGATCGCCGGCACGTCGAGGAAAACCCCGTGCGGGTTGCAGGGACTCTCGAGATAAACGTAGATGCGGCGGCCGGCCGCAATCCGGTCGGCGAAGCGAATCCGGGTCTCCGTCAAGGCGGCCGCGAAATCGGCGACGGCGAAACCGTCGAAGAACGCCACGCCGACATCGAGGTTGGAGCGTTTGCCGAACCAGTCGTGCAGGAGCTGGTAGGCGCCACCGTAGATGTTGCGCGAGGAGAGAACGATGTCCTGGTAGCCCACGACGTGGGACAGCGCGGCGTCGATCGCGGCCATGCCCGAGTTGAAATTCCAGGCGAGGTATTCGCCCGCCATCGGGCCGGCCTCGATGTCGACGATGTGATTGGCCAGCGAGATCGAGGTCGGGTTCATCAGCCGCGAATAGATCTCGTGCAGGAACTCGCGACCTTGGAAGGCATCGTCGATCCACTCCGAGCAGGCGTAGAGATAGGTCGCCGTCCGCGTGATGACCGGCGTGGCCGAAAAAATCGCCGTGACGTTGTCGAAGATCGGATACGGCCCTTTCGCGAGCATCGTCTCGTTCGAATAGCGGAGCGACTGGTGTGTGCGGCGCGACGGGTTCTGCAGCGTGTCGAGGAGCTTCGCGAGCTGGAAGGACAGGAATTTCTTCGCGTTGAACAGCGCCAGGCGATCCTGGCGCGGCAGGCGGCTCAGTTCACGCGTCGTGGCCTCCCAGAGTTCCATCAAATCGCCGTGGGCGGAATAGAGCTTTTCCGCCAGCGCCAGCAACGGCCGGCCGACGGGACTCTTGGAATCCACGTGAAAATGCTCGAGTTGCTCGAGGGCAAGTTCGGCGATCGAGCCGGCCGCGGTGGTCTTGCGTCGCGGTGAAAGCACGCGGGCGGCCGGCGCTTCGCGCACCCGCCGCGCCGGTCTGGTCGTGGAAGTCGGCATGAGACAACCATGGCAGGCATATGACACGAGGCAAGCCGGCGCTGGCGTTTCGGAACTGGTCACTGCGCGCACGGGCGGAGAAGCTGATGGCGTGCGCTTCTCCTCCCGCAACCTCTCCACGTTGCGCCGACTGCTCTGCGAGCTGCAGGACGACGTCCGGGCGCGGGTGATCGCCGTGCGGCGGCGTGGTTCCGTGCGACTCGCCCGCGTCGCCACGGTGACGGCGGCGGACACAATTTATGTCATCGACGCGCTGATCGAGGAGACCGTGCTCGCCTGGTTCGCGCGGCGCTGGCCGGCCCGCTGGCCGGTGGAACTCGTGATGGAAGGCCTCGACGACGGGGAAGCGGTGACCTTCCCACGAGGGACGCCGGTGGCCGCGACCGTTTGCAAATGCATCATTGACCCGATCGACGGGACCCGCGGGCTGATGTACGACAAGCGCAGCGGCTGGTGCCTCGCGGGGCTGGCCCCGCAGTTGGGGACGGCGACGACGCTGGCGGACATCGTGGTCGCAGCGATGACGGAGCTGCCGGCGGCCAAGGCGGGCCAGGCCGATCAACTGAGCGCCGTGCGCGACGGGGGCGTCATCGCGGAGCGGATGGACCTGCGCACCGGGCGGCGCCGGAGGCTGAGGCTGAAGCCGTCCGAGACCAGGGGCCTTGGTCACGGGTTCTCGTCGTTCGCCAAGTTTTTCCCTGAGGGCAAAGCGTGGCTCGCGGCGCGCGAGGAGAGGCTTTGGGCCGAGCTTGGCGCCGGGGCCGACGTGTTCGACGACCAGTACATGAGCACCGGCGGCCAGCTCTACGAACTCATCATGGGCCACGACCGGTTTGTCGCCGACGTGCGTCCGCTGGCCCACCGGCGACTCGGAATCGTGAGCGCGCGAGTGTGTCATCCTTATGACATGGCGGCGGCCCTTCTGGCGGAGGAGGCCGGTTGCATCCTGACCGACGCGATCGGGGACAGGCTTCGCGCGCCGCTGGACACGACCTCCGCGGTGGCATGGGTCGGCTATGCCAACCGCGCGCTCGCCCGGAAAATCGGGCCGGTTCTGCGGCGGGTGATGGCCGGCTGACTTGCGGTGGCCGCCGCCACGCGAAGTGGCGGCCAGGGCTCGTTTCGCAGGAAATTGCCGCGGTCGAATCCCCGGCGAATCGACCGGTCTACTCCTTCGCCTGCTCGATCACGGACGCCTTGCCGTCCTTGAAGACGATCCGGATGCGCTCGTCCTTTTGCTCGACCACCACGGTTCCGGGAAACGCATGATGGTAATAGAGCCGGTACGAATGGAGGTAGGGATCGAAATAAACGCTGCGATAATAGCCGACATAGCCCGCATCCTCGTAGGTCTCGTAATAGCTGTTGTAAATCCACGTGGTGGTATGCCCCTTCGCGGTCACGGTCTCGCGCTTGCGATCGGGTGCGCCGAGGGCGATGTAAACCATGTCCTCGGTGAATCCGATATCGATGATGCCCTGCTTGATCTTGGCCTGGGTCTCGGGATCGAGATGGGCGAAGACATCCGGCTTTTCCTTGATCCGGGAGTCAACCGTCTGGCAGCCGGCGGCAAGGAGCACGGCCGCGGAAAGAGCGAGGGTGAGCAGGCGGGTTTTCATGGGGATTGTGACGCCATCAAGCATGGCCGGGTTCCGACAGAAGGCAACCGCGGCAAGGTAACGGATCGGCTGAGCCGTAACGATGCAGAAGGAGCTGGTTTTGCTTCAGGATCGCCAAGTCCTTTTATGGTCGTCGATTGGCACGTCGGCGACAGAGGCATCAGTATGGAGCCGACGCCCACCTGTTGCATCATTCCGGCTTGGAGGTCGCCTCACGGCCGCGGCGTGAGGCGGGAGCTCCCCTCGCGCAGCATCAGGAAAAGCACCGGGGTCACGACCAGGATGTGGAAGAGACTGGAGATCATGCCTCCCACCACGGGCGCGGCGAGCGGCCGCATGATTTCGGTGCCCGTGCGATTCGCCCAGAAGATCGGCAGCAGCGAAGCCACCGCGGTGGCTACCGTCATGACCTTCGGGCGGAGGCGCAGCCGGGCGCCCGCCTTCACGGCCTCGACCAGCTCGGAGGGGGACAGGTTCCGGCCGCCGCATTCCCGCTGTTTCCGGGCCACGGCTTCCTCGAGATACACGACCATCACGATGCCGGTCTGGATGGCCGTGCCAAACAGCGCGATGTAGCCGACCCAGACCGCGACGCTGAAACGGTAGCCGAGGAGCGCCTGGAGAAAGACGCCGCCGGTGAGCGCAAACGGCACCGCGAGCAGCACGTGCGCGGCCTCTCCGAAGGAACGGAACACCATCGTGAGCAGCGCCAGGATCACCAGCAGAACGAGGGGGAACATCAGACGCAGCGTGTCGCGCGCCCGCAGCTCGTTCTCGAACTCGCCGCCGTATTCGATGCTCATGCCCGGCGGCAACACGACCTCGCCGGCCAGGCGCTCCTGCAGCTCCGTGACGAATCCGCCGAGATCGCGCCCGCTCACGTTGGCCTGGACGACGACGCGCAGCCGGCCGTTTTCGCTCTCGATTTCATTCGGCCCGGCGACGCGCCTGATCGAGGCGAGCTGGCCGAGCGGCAGATGCGGGCCGGCCGGCGTCGGGATGAGGATATCCCCGAGCTTGTCGAGGTCATCGCGATCCGCGCGTTCAAGCTGCACCTCGAGTGGCCATCGCTGGCGGCCCTCGATGGTCGTGCCGACGGTCGACCCACCCAGTCCGGTCTCGACGTACCGGAGCACGTCCGCCGCGCGCAACCCATAGCGGGCCATCACGTCGCGGTTCACGGCAAACTCGAGGTAGGGCTTTCCTTGCGCGCGCGCGGCTGCGACACCGGTCGCGCCCGGAATCTTTCGCATGACCTTTTCGACCTCAAACGCCTTGGCCTGCAGCGCTGCGAGGTCGTCCCCGAAGATCTTCACGGCGACCTGGGCGCGCACGCCGGTCGACAGCATGAGCAGACGGTTCTCGATTGGCTGAAGGAAACCGGGCACATATCCGGGAACCGCGGTGAGCTTGCGCGCGAGCTCGGCGATCAGGCCTGACTTGGTCATGCCCGGACGCCACTGGGCCACCGGCTTCAGCACGATCGTGGTTTCGATCATTTCGACCGGTGCCGGGTCGGTCGCCGTGTCCATTCGGCCGAGCTTGCCGGCGACCGAGGCAACCTCGGGCTCCGCTGCGATGACCTGATCCTGCCACGC
Source organism: Candidatus Didemnitutus sp. (assembly GCA_036499305.1). Classification (GTDB taxonomy): domain Bacteria; phylum Verrucomicrobiota; class Verrucomicrobiia; order Opitutales; family Opitutaceae; genus Didemnitutus. Next base: position 75 of record DASYDZ010000215.1, on the reverse strand, counting down.
GAGGATGCGCTTCACCTCGGTCAGCGAGGTGCCGGGCAGCAACGTGGGCATGAACAGGATCGAGCCCTCCTCAAG
>DASYDZ010000214.1:0-27941 GCA_036499305.1 Candidatus Didemnitutus sp. | reverse complement strand
CTTGATTGCTCCGCGGCCTCTGCGGCCTCCTGTTAAAATAGATCTGGCCGGGACTGACCGGAGTTAACCACGGATGGCACCAATGAACACGGATCAAGCCGGCGCGCTCTCTTTCGCTCTCACGTTCACCTCCTCTCCGCGATCTCTCCGGCCTTCTGTAAGATTTGGTAGATAGGGACTGATTTCCTCATCGATCCGTGTCCTCCGTGAAATCCGTGGTTAAAATCAAATACCTTAAGTGCCTTGATTGCTCCGCGGCCTCTGCGGCCTCCTGTTAAAATAGATCTGGCCGGGACTGACCGGAGTTAACCACGGATGGCACCAATGAACACGGATCAAGTCCTCGGCGACCAGACCAACGATCCAAAAACCAAGAGACGGATAAACGGATCGACGCTGCCACACTCCCTAACACTCTCGTCTTCACTTTCCATCCGCGGCCTCCTGTAAAATCCGCCCGCGCCGAAGTTCTCATCGGGCTCATGTCACCATGGCCGTCGGGAACTCGGGCTCCTCCCCATCCGTGACCTCCGTGAAATCCGTGGCTAAAATCAAATGCCTTAAATGCCCTGATTGCTCCGCGGCCTCTGCGGTCTCCTGTTAAAATATATCTGGTCGGTATCGACCGGAGTTAACCACGGATACCACTGATGGCCACGGATCAAGGCCCCGGCGACAGGACCCGAAGGGAAAGAGATCAACGGGCCAAGCGCCGCCCGACCGGGCCGGAGGCGGGCGGACATCCATTTTCGCCATCAGGGGGTCTCGCCTCGGCGTTCTTTCGCGGCTAAACCAAATACCGTTTCGCCCCCGGCCTGGCGCGGGCTCTTCAGTTTCCGCGCGTGGGCTGAATGCTGGTCTTGGTCTGCATGTCGCGAATCATTTCCTGCGATGCCGCAGTGTCGGTCGCCGAGGTCTGAAGCTCGCTCTTCTTGACCTTGATCGGGATCTTGCTGCCCGTGGGGACGTAGTCGACATACTCGTCCGATGCGTCCTTTTTCGCCGTGTGGGTGGTGGTGCAACCGGCGGCCGCGAAGGCGAGCGCCGCGAGAAGAATGACGGTCGGTCTCATGCGGCGCCACGATGGCCGGGCTCCGGGGATCGCGCGAAACCGATGCGGCCGGCGCCGGCGCCCGCGCGCCGAACGGCGTCCTGCTGCGCCAAAGTAAACATCACCAGAACAAGCTCCGGGGCATTTGATCAAGACCGCCCATGAAACCGGGTCCCTCTTTGCCTGTAGGAGCGGGTTTACCCCGCGATTTCCCGTTCGATCGCGGCATAAAGCCGCTCCCACAACAATCCCAGCCGGAGCAAGCTCCGGGGCGTCGGACCCACCGCGAATGATGGCGCGGCCGGGGCTCTCCTACTTGGCCAGCGGTGCGGGGTCGTGAAGAGCCAGCGGCGCGCGGCTGCGGCCCCGGCGCCGGGCGAGCCAGTGGGTGAAGCGGTCCATGTAGATGTAGATCACCGGCGTGATATAGAGCGTGAGCAACTGCGAGACCATCAATCCTCCCACCACCGCGAGCCCGAGCGGCCGGCGCGAATCGGCGCCCGCGCCGAGCCCGAGCGCGATCGGGATCGCACCCGCGAGCGCCGCGAAGGTGGTCATCATGATCGGGCGGAAACGAACCAGGCAGGCCTCGGTGATTGCCTTCTCCGCATTGAAGGCCGCGCCCTGCACGGCTTCCTTCGCGATGGCGAAGTCGATCATCATGATGGCGTTTTTCTTCACGATGCCGACGAGCAAGATGATGCCCACATAGCCCATGATGTTCAGCTCCTGCCGAAAGGCCCAGAGCGTGAACAGCGCCCCGAAGGCCGCGGCCGGCAGGCCCGAGAGGATGGTCAGCGGGTGGATGAAATCCTCATACAGGATGCCGAGCACGATGTAGATCACCACCACGGCCATGAGCAGCAGCAGGCCGAGGCCCTGCAGCGACGACGTGAACGCCTGGGCGGAGCCCTGGAAGCCGTAGCTGACCGTCGCGGGCAGCTCGGTGCGGGCGAGGCGCGAGACCAGATCGGTCGCCTGTCCGAGCGAAAAGCCCGGTCGCGTGTTGAACGAAAGCGTCACGGCTGGGAGCTGCCCGAGGTGGTTGACCGTGAGCGGGCCGACCTCGCGGCGCAGCGTCGCCACGGCCTCGAGCGGGACGACGCCGCCGGTGCGGCCCCGCAGGTAGATGAGCGACAGTGCCTCCGGCGTCTTCTGGAACTCGGGCGCCATCTCCATGATCACGTAATACTGGTTGGTCGGCGTGTAGATGGTGGACACCTGCCGGGCGCCGTACGCGCTGTAGAGCGCATCCTCGATATCCTCCGGCGTGATGCCGAGCGTCGCCGCGCGGTCGCGCTTGATGTCCACGCGGAGCTGGGGATTGGAAATCTGGAGGTCGGTGTTGACGTCCTGCAGATCGGGCAGCGAACGCAGCTTCGCCTCCATCTTCTGCGCGGCGGTGTAAAGCTCGTGCAGGTCGCTGCCGAAAAGGGTGAACTGGTACAACGCCTTCGTCAGCGAGCCGCCCAGCCGGATCGGGGGCAGAAGCTGCGGATAGACGCGCAGGCCCGGGATGACCGACAGCTCCTTGCGCAGTTGCTGCACGATCTCGATCGCGGGCGGGCGCTGGCTCCGCGGCACCAGCAGCATGAAAATGCGCCCCTGGTTGCTGGTGGAGGCGGCCGATCCGCCGCCGATGGCCGACATGAACGACTTCACGTACGGGTTCTTCGCCACGATCGCCGCCGCGGCCTCCTGGTGCCGCGTCATCGCGCCGAACGAGACGTCCTGCGCCGCCTCCGTGAAGGCGAAGATCTGGCCCGTGTCGTCGGTCGGGATGAAGCCCTTCGGCAGCACGATCACGGCGGCCGCGCTGAGGAAAAACATGAGCAGGGCGACGCTGGCGGTCGGACCCCGGTGGTGGAGGCAGGCGTGCAGCGTCCGCGCATACAGCCGGTTCATCCCCTCGAACATCCGCTCAAAGAACTGGTACAGACCGCCGTGCCGGACGCCGGTCCGGTGCGCCTGCAGGAACCGGCTGCAGAGCATGGGCGTGAGGGTGAGCGACACGACGCCCGAAACGAGGATCGCCGCCGTGATCGTCACCGCGAACTCGTGAAGCAGCCGCCCGAGGATACCGCCCATGAACAGCACCGGGATGAAGACCGCAACGAGCGAGAGCGTCATCGACATGATCGTGAAGCCGATCTCGGCCGAGCCCTTGAACGCGGCCTCGCGCACCGCCATGCCCTGCTCGATGTACCGCACGATGTTCTCGAGCATCACAATGGCGTCGTCGACCACGAAGCCGACCGAGAGCGTCAGCGCGAGGAGGGAGAGATTGTCCAGGGTGTACCCGAAGAAATACATCGCGATGAACGTGCCGAACAGCGCCATCGGGATCGCGACGCCCGGGATCATCGTCGCGCGGAAGGTCCGCAGGAACATGAAGATCACCATCACCACCAGCGCGATGGCGAGCATCAGGGTGAACTGCACGTCGTTCACCGACTGGCGCACCGTCTGCGAGCGGTCGGCGAGGATGTCGAGGCTGACCGAGGCCGGGAGCTGCGCGCGGAAGGCGGGCAGGACGGCGCGCACGCGATTGACGACCTCGACGGTGTTCGTGCCCGGCTGGCGCTGCACCGCGAGCACGATCGAGCGGTTGCCCCTGCCGTTGCTGTAGAACCAGCTCGCGACGCGGTTTTCCTGCACGCTGTCGATCACGCTGGCGAGTTCGCCGAGGCGGACCGGCGCGCCGTTGCGGTAGGCGACGACGATCTCGCGGAACTGCGAGCTGTGGTCGAGCTGGCCGGTGGCGACGACCGTGATCGCCTGGTGGTTGCCGTCGAGCACCCCCGTGGGCAGGTTCACGTTGTGCGCGGCCAGGGCGGTCTGCACCTCCGCGAGCGTGATCCCGCGGCTGGCCAGCGCGCGCGGGTCGAGCTGCACGCGCAGGGCGTATTTCTGGGAGCCGAAGACCTGCACCTGCGACACGCCGTCGATCGTGGAGATCCGCTGCGCGAGCATCGTCTCCGCAAACTCATCGACCATCGAAAGCGGCAGCGTGTGCGAGCTGAGCGCCAGGAAAATGACCGGCTGGTCGGCCGGATTGGTTTTTCGGAACGACGGCGGGGCCGGCATCTCGTCGGGCAGCCGGCGCTGCACCGCCGCGATCGCGGACTGCACGTCCTGGGCCGCCGCGTCGATGTTCCGGTCGAGCGTGAACTGGATCGTGATCGCAGTCGTGCCGAGGGTGCTCGTCGACACCATCGAGTCGATGCCGGCGATCGTGGAGAACTGCTGTTCGAGCGGCGTCGCGACCGCCGAGGCCATCGTCTCGGGTGTCGCGCCCGGCAGGCTGGCGCTCACCACGATCGTCGGGAAATCGACGTTGGGCAGGTCGCTGACGGGCAGCAGCCGGTACGACATGAGGCCGAAAACGCACAACGCCGCGGTGAGCAGCGTCGTCATCACCGGCCGGCGGATGCAAAGCTCGGGCAGGTTCATCGGGAATCAGCGCTGCGCCGGACCGGAGCCCGCGCCGCCGCCGCCGAGCGCGGTGGTTTCGACGCGCGCCCCGGGCACGAGCCGGAGCTGGCCGTCGCTCACCACTGTCTCGCCGCCCCGGACGCCCGAGGCGAGAAGCGACTGGTCGTTGACCACGCGGGTGACCTCCACCGGCCGCAGTTCGACGGTGTGGTCGGCCTTCACCACGAACACCTGCGCGGTGTCCTGCCCGGTCTGCACGGCCGACGACGGCACGACGACCGCGCCGCGATCGAGGCCCGTGACCGTCAGGACCCGCACGAACTGCCCCGGCCAGAGCGCGTGGTCGGTGTTGGGGAAAACCGCCTTGAGGACAATCGTGCCCGTCGTGGGGTCGATGGCATTGTCGACGAACTGCAGGCGGCCGTCGGTGCGCGAGATGTCGGAGAGCGGATCGGTCGCGGTGATCGTGGCCGCGCCCGCGTTCAGCGCGGCCCGGATTTCCGGCAGCGAGCCCTCGGGCACCGAATACGCGACGGCGATCGGCGCCAGTTGGTTGATCGTGACGAGGGCGAAGCTGTTGTCGTTGGCCTTCACCACCGCGCCCTCGTGGAGCAGCCGCTGGCCGGTGCGGCCGGAAATCGGCGCCCGGATCTCGGCATAGCCGAGCTGCAGCTCGGCATTCGCGACCGCGGCCTCGCGGGACTGCACCTGCGCGCGCGCGGTCTCGTTCTTGGTCACGTACTGGACGTATTCCTCCTTCGAGATGGCCGACTGCGCGTCGAGCCGCTGGTAGCGGTCGAGGTCCGCCTGCGCCTGGTCCGCCATTGCCTTCGCGTTGGCCAGGTCGGCATGGGCGCTGCGCAGGGAGTTTTCGAACGGGCGGCGGTCGAGCGCGACCAGGAGGTCGCCGGCCTTCACCTCGTCACCCTCGGTGAAATGAATCGAGGCGATGACCCCGTCCACCTGCGATTTCAGGGTCACGGTCCGCACCGCCTGCACCGTGCCGATCGATTCCACCTGGCGCGGCACGTCCTGGACCTGCGCGATGGCGGTCTGGACCGGCACGGCGGGTGCGGCCGCGGTGGCCGGACCCGCGCGACTGCAGGCCGAGAACGCGCCGAGCGCGAGGATCGCCACCGGAAGGGGGAAAAAGCGAAGCATGTCCGTTTGCATGGAAGAATTCATCGGGCTGGCACTCCGTCCATCTCAACCAGGTTGGCCTTGATGCGCGTGAGGTCGCTGACCAGCGCCCCGCGGCGCGACGACGGCACGCCGCGCATGTAGTCGATGCGCAGGCGATCGGCGAGCCGCTCCAGGCGATCTACGGTTTGCGCCGCGCGGGGCGTCAGATGCAGGCGGTAGGCCCGGCCGTCGTGGCGGTCCTCGCGGCGCCGGATCCAGCCCGCGCGCTCCAGGCGCTCCGCCTGGCGGCTGATCGTGATCTTTTCGAGCTGCAACTGGTCCGCGAGATCGCTCTGCGTGGCGCCGGGACAACGGCCGAGATAATATAGAAAAATCCATTGCGCGCGCGTCAGGCCGAGCGGACGCACCCGGCGGTCAAATTCCTTTCGGGCCAGCCGGTTGATGTCGGCGAAAAGGAATCCCAACAGGCGTTCCGGTTGACGGCGGGCGGCGGGCATGGAGGGGCAATTGGTAAGCTAGCTTACCTTTTAAGCAAGCGTTCGTTGCACGGCGCAAACGAAGAGCGTCTCATCGCGCCCGAATCGCGGCTTGGCGCGTGGTCCCGGCGGGTTAGACTGCCTTGTCATGCCCCATATTCTCGCGCTCGACCAGGGCACCACGTCGTCCCGGGCCCTCGTGTTCGACCGGCGCGGGCGCGTCCGCGGGGCGGCGCAGCAGGAGTTCGCGCAGCATTTTCCCCAGCCGGGCTGGGTGGAGCACGACGCGCACGACCTCTGGGAATCCACGCGGCGCACCGCGCTCGCGGCGCTCGCCGAGGCGAATGTCACCGCGCGCGATCTCGCCGCGCTTGGCCTCACGAACCAGCGCGAGACCACGCTGCTGTGGGATCGCCGCACCGGGCGGCCGCTCCACCGCGCCATCGTGTGGCAGGACCGGCGCACCGCGGACCGCTGCGCGCGCCTGAAGCGCGACGGTCTCGAGCCGCTTTTCCGCCGGCGCACCGGTCTCGTGCTCGATCCCTATTTCTCCGGCACGAAGCTGGCGTGGCTTCTCGACCGGATTCCCGGGGCGCGGCGCCGGGCCGGGCGGGGCGAGCTGGCGTTCGGCACGGTCGACACGTGGCTGCTGTGGAAACTGACCGGCGGCCGCGTGCATGCCACCGATGTTTCGAACGCCTCGCGCACCCTTCTCCTCGATCTTCGTCGCGGCGCATGGGACGACGAACTGCTCCGGATCCTCCGCATTCCGCGCGAGGTGCTGCCGGAAATCCGCTCGAACAGCGAAATCTACGGCGAGGTGACGGCCGTGCCCGGCCTGCGCGGCGTGCCCATCGCGGGTGTCGCCGGCGACCAGCAGGCGGCACTGTTCGGACAAGCCTGCTTCTCGCCCGGCCACGCCAAGAACACCTATGGCACCGGCTGTTTCCTGCTGCTGCACACGGGGACAAAACCCGTCGTTTCCCGGCATCATCTGCTGACCACCATTGCGTGGCGTCTCGACGGCCGCCTGGAATACGCCCTCGAAGGCAGCGTGTTCATCGGCGGAGCCGTCGTGCAATGGCTGCGCGACGGACTCGGCCTCATCGGGTCGAGCGCCGAGATCGAGGCGCTCGCCGGGCGGGTTCCCGACAGCGGCGGCGTCTACGTGGTGCCGGCATTCGCGGGCCTCGGGGCCCCGCATTGGGACCCGGCCGCACGCGGCACCATCGTCGGCCTAACCCGCGGCACGACCGCCGCCCATCTCGCGCGCGCCGCGCTCGAGAGCATCGCGTTCCAGAGCGCCGACCTCCTCGCCGCGATGAACGCGGACGCCGGCCTCAAACTGCGCGAAATGCGCGTGGATGGCGGCGCGGTGGTCAACGACACGCTCATGCAGTTCCAGAGCGACCTCCTGCAGGTGCCGGTGATCCGGCCGCGCACCACCGAAACCACCGCTCTGGGCGCCGCCTTCCTGGCCGGCCTGGCGGTCGGATTCTGGAAAAGCCGGTCCGAAATCGCCGCCTTGTGGGCCGCCGATCGCACTTTCCGGCCCCGCGCGAGGGCGCGGGACATGCAACGGCGCCAGGCTGAGTGGCGGCGGGCCGTGGACCGCGCGCGGGGCTGGGCCATCAACTAGGCCCCGGTTAATTCGCTCTCAAAATCGCCGGCGGGCTTGCAGCCAGAAAGCGAAACCGGCAAGAGTGTCGCCGACACATCTGCACCCATGAGAATTTTCCGCACCCTGAAAATTTTCGCGCTCGGCGCGGCCCTGGCCGCGACCGCGGCCGCCCAGTCGGAGTCCGAAGTAAATTTCCTGCTGACCAAGGCCCGGCAGGGCAACGCGGTGGCGATGTACAATCTGGGCCTCGCGTATACCGACGGCCACGGCGTGGCGGCGGACAAGGTCGAGGCGTTCGTGTGGCTTTCGCTGGCGCTCGAGAACGGCGCGCGCGGCCGGGCCCTCGAGAGCGTGACCAGCTCCCTGACCAATGAGCAGCTCGACACGGCGCGCCAGCGGCTGAAGGAGCGCCGTGCCGCGCTCGGCATGAGGTCGCCGTCCGGCCATTCCGCCCAGCCGCCGGTCGTCCAGGCACCGGCGGCAACTCCTGCTCCCGCCACCGAGGTCCCGGTCGAGCAACCGCGCGCCCGGGTGGAAGCGACCGAGACCGAACCTTCGACGGACACCGCCGAGTTGCACCGGAGCCTGGAGTCGGCCGAGGCCGACAAGAAGCAGCTCAGTGCGGAAGTCGCATCCGCGTGGAAGGAGAATGAAGAGCTCAAGCAGACCCTGGCTCAAAGCCGGGCTTCATCGGCCGAGTCGGACCGCCTGCGCCAGGAAAAGGAGGCGCTCGCCCGTCAGCTCGCCACGGTCACGGCCGATCGCGACAGCGCCCGCACCTTCGGACACCAGGTGGAGGACACGCTGAACCGCGTCAACGACCAGAAGTCGACGGCCGAGTCCAGCCAGCAAAACGCCGCGAAGGAAAACGAGAATCTCAAAGCCCAAATGGCCGCGCTCGAGGCGCGCTCGCAGTCGGCCGCTTCTTCCGAGGCGGCCGCGGCCGATCTCAAGGCCAGGCTGACTGAGTCCGAGCGCGTCGCCGGCACCGTCCCGGCGTTGCAGTCGGCGTTGAACGATGCCCAGGCACGACTCGCGACCGCGAATCAGCAGGCTGCGAGTGCCGCGACCGCCAGCGAGCAGCTCAAGGGCGACCTGGAAGCAGCGCGCCGCCAGCCCGCGACGCCGTCCTATCCCGACCTTTCCGGCCGCGTGAGTGAACTCGAGCAGCAACTCACCGTGGTCAAATCGGCCGCACCACCATACCCCGATCTGCGCGAGCACGTCGCGGCGCTGGAAAAAGATCTCGCCGCCGCCAGATCGGCGGCGCCCGCCTATCCCGACCAGCGCGAGCAAGTGGCTTCACTGGAGAAACAGTTGTCCGCGGCCAAGTCGGCCGCACCCGCCTATCCGGACCTGCGTGAACACGTCGCGGCGCTGGAAAATCAGTTGTCGGAGGCCAGGAATGCCGCGCCGAAATATCCCGACCTGAGCGGACAGGTTTCCGCCCTCGAAAAACAGCTCGCCGAGGCCAAGGCCGTTCCGCCGGCGTATCCCGACCTTTCGCCGCGCGTGAAGGAGCTCGAGTCCCGCAATGCCGGGGATGTCGCGGCGCTGGCCAAGGCGAAGGATGAACTCGCCCATACCCGGAAGATCATCGCGCCGTCCTACCCCGATCTTTCACCCCGGGTTAAGGATCTCGAGGCGAAGCTTGCCGAGGCCAAAGCCGCCCCGCCTCCCTATCCCGATCTCCGCGCGCGCACGAAGGAGCTTGAGACGAGCCTTACGGCCAGCCAGCAGGCAACGACGTCCGCCCAGGAAAATTCCCGCAATCTTTCCGCCCGTGCCACCGCGCTGGACCAACAGGTCGCCGAGCTCACCGCCGCCCGCAACACCCCGCCGCCCTATCCCGATCTGCGCGAGCACGTCGCGGCGCTGGAAAAAGATCTCGCCGCCGCCAGATCGGCGGCGCCCGCCTATCCCGACCAGCGCGAGCAAGTGGCTTCACTGGAGAAACAGTTGTCCGCGGCCAAATCGGCGGCACCCGCCTATCCGGACCTGCATGAACACGTCGCGGCTCTGGAAAATCAGTTGTCGGAGGCCAGGAATGCCGCGCCGAAATATCCCGACCTGAGCGGACAGGTTTCCGCCCTCGAAAAACAGCTCGCCGAGGCCAAGGCCGCTCCGCCGGCGTATCCCGACCTTTCGCCGCGGGTGAAGGAGCTGGAGGCGTCGCTCGCCTCCGCCCAAAAAACGGCGGCCGACGATGCGCTGAAACAAAAGGACGACACGACGCGCATCTCCGAGCTGCAGAGCCAGGTTGCCGCCGCCGGAACGGAACGCTCCGGCTTCCAGGCCGAGATTGCGCGACTCCAGCCGCTCGCCGCCGCGCCGAAATATCCCGATCTGAGCGGGCAGGTTTCCGCGCTGGAGCAACAGCTCGCGGCCGCCAAGTCGGCTCCGCCGGCGTATCCCGATCTGTCTCCCCGCGTGAAGGAACTGGAAACCAGCCTCGCGGCGGCGCAGTCGGACGCCCCCGCGTTGCGCCAGCAGGCGTCGGATCTGCAGGCGCGCCTGGCCACGGCCCAACAGCAGCTCGCCGAGAAGCCGGCTCCGGCGGCTTATCCCGACCTTTCCGGCCGGGTCAAGGAACTGGAATCCCAGATTGCCGCCAGCGAGCAGGCCTCCACCCAGGGCACCAAGGACGCCGCCGCCCGCCTCGCCGCCGTGCAGCAGAATCTCGACGAGCAGACCCGCCAGCTCGCCGCGTCGGAGTCCGCCTTGAAAGCTTCCCAAGCCAAGCCCTCCTATCCGGATCTGCGCACGAGGGTCGCCGATCTCGAAAGTCAGGTAAAGGCCGTGCGCAGCGCCACTCCCGCGTATCCGGACCTGAGCGGCAAGGTGGAGGCGCTGGAACAGCAACTCGCGACCGCCCAGGCCTCGGCCAAGCCGTCCACGCCCGACCTGTCGGGGAAGGTTCACGATCTCGAGGCGGCGGTCGGTGCCGCGGAACAAAAGGCCTCCGCGGCCGACCAGTCGCGCGCCGATGTCACGAAGCAGTTCAACGACTTCAAGACCGCCAATCTCGAGGCGCAGCGTGAGAACACGACGCTCGGCTCGAAGGTTCAGATGCTCGAGTCCGAGAAGTCGGCCCTCCGCCATCAGGCCGACACCGACAAGGACAACGCGGCGCAGCTCACGGCGGAGATCGCCACCCTGAAAAACCAATTGGCCGATAAACCGGCGGCCCCGAATTATCCCGACCTTTCCGGACGGGTGAAGGAATTGGAGTCCGCGCTTGCGGAGGCGAAGGGTGCCACGCCGGCCTACCCCGACTTGCGCGAAAAGGTGGTCTCGCTCGAAACCCAACTCAACGTTGCGCGCTCCGCCACCCCCGCGTATCCGGATCTGCACGACAAGGTCGCCGAGCTCGAAAAGCAGCTGGCCGCCGCACCGGCTGCCTCGCCGCCGGCCGCGCCGGCCTATCCCGACCTTCGCGAGCGCACGGCCGCGCTGGAAGCCAAACTCCAGGCCGCCCGTCAAACCGCCGCCGCGCCGGCTTATCCCGATCTGTCCGGGCGCGTGAACGAGCTCGAGTCCAGCCTCGCCGACGCCAGGCACCAGCTCGCCGATGCCCAGGGCACTCTCGAGGCGCAGCGCAGCAAGCCGGCCGATGCCACGCCGGCCGTGGACGTGCCCGAGCTCCAAAAGCAACTTGCGGACACCGAGGACAAGCTCGCGATTTCCCTGCGTGGCTATGCCGTCCTCGAAAAGGAACGCGATGAACTCGCGGCCAAGGCGACGAAATCCGATGCCGCCGCCACCGATTCCACGAACGCACTGGCGACGCGGGCGACCGACGCCGAGGCGAAGGTCGCGGCCGCACAGGCGGAAGTCGCCCGTCTGACCGACGCCAACGCCGCTTTGCAGCGCTCCACCGCCCCGGTGGCCCAGGAACTCGCCTCGACCAAGGCCCTCCTCGCTCAGGTGCAGAGCGCAAACACGACCCTGGCGCAGGAGAATTACCAGCTCAAGGGGGCCGCCGCCAGCGCACCCGTGTCCACCCGTCCGACCACGGTCGTCGCGGCGACGCCGCCCGCCGGGCACGTGCATCACGTCGTGGCCGGTGACTCGCTCTCGAGGATCAGCCAGTTCTATTATGGAACGGCGCTGCGCTGGAAGGACATCTACGCGGCCAACGCCGCGGCCCTCGGACCGCAGGGCGTGCTACGCATCGGCACTGATCTCCGGATTCCGTAGGCGGAAGTGGGTAGTGAGGAGTCAGGAGTTGAGAGTTGAGGGATGAGGGATGAGGGTCGTCAGCCATTTTCGGCGAGCGGGAAGCAACCGGCACGGCCTGCGCCGAACGGAGACATTGTCCGGTGCGACGATGTCGCCGGTTTCGCCGGGTCCGGTGGGATCGCGGTCTGAATCCGACGTTGTAGCGGGGTCCAAAGGGCTCGGTGGGATCGGTGAGATCGCGGCATAAAGCCGCTCCTACAGCATGAGACGACGCACAAGGGGCGCGCGTCGGCGTCGCTGCTGGCGCCCCCGGCTACAGCGGTCCACGTATACCTGGTCTGAATCCCACGTTGTAGCCGGGTCCGAAGGGCCCGGTGAGATCGCGGCATAAAGCCGCTCCTACAGCACGAAACGATGCACGACGGGTGAGCGTCGGCGTCGCTGCTGGCGCTCCCGACTACAGCGGTCCACGCATACCTTGCCTGAATCCGACGTTGTAGCCGGGTCCAAAGGGCCCGGTGGGATCGGTGGGATCGGTGGGATCGCGGCATAAAGCCGCTCCTACAGCACGAGACGACGCACAAGAGGTGGGCGTTGGTGCCCCTGCGTTCTTTTGCGGCAAAAAAACTCCGACCCGTCTACCTCGCCTTTTGGGCGAGCACGCCGCGGATGATCGCGGTGGCTTTCTCGAGTTCCTCCATCGTCGCGATCAGCGGCGGCAACAGGCGCACGGTGTTGCCGCCGGCCGGCGGCGCGAGGAGGCCGGCTTCGCGCAGGGCCGTCACGTAGGGCGGAGGCTCCGATTGCAGCACGAGGCCGATCATGTAGCCCAGGCCCGTGACTCCCTTCACCTGGGACGGAAATTCGACCGCCAGTTTTTCCAACGAAGCCTTCCAGGCTGCGCCGCCGGCCTTCACGCGGGCGACCAGTTGGTCGCGCTCCATCACGTCGAGCACCGCGAGGGCGGCGGCGGCGGCGAGCGGCGTGCCGCCAAATGTGGTGCCATGCGAGCCGGGCGTGATCAGTTCGGCGTTCTTTTCCGCCGCCCAGAATGCGCCGATTGGATAACCGCCACCGAGTCCCTTCGCCATGGAAACTGCATCGGGGCGAATCCCGCTGTGTTCGAAGGCGTAGAAGGCCCCGGTGCGGCCGACGCCACACTGCACCTCGTCGAGCATGAGCAGCAGGTTGTGCCGCTCGCAGAGCTGCCGCAGGCCCCAAAGGAACTCCGGCGTGCATGGGGTGACGCCGCCCTCGCCCTGAACCGTCTCGACGAGGATCGCCGCGGTCGCGTCGTCGACCAACCGGGCGAAGCTGTCGAGGTCGTTGAGTTTGCCGAAAGCGAAACCGGGGACCAGCGGACGGAACCCCTTCTGGATCTTTTCCTGCGGGGTCGCGCTCATGGCGCCAAAGGTGCGACCGTGAAAAGCCATTTCGGCGCCGATGATCTTGAAACATTTTCCCTCGGCCCCGGATTTGCGCACGCCATGCAGGCGCGCGAGCTTGATCAGGCTCTCGTTGGCCTCGGCGCCGGAATTGCCGAAGAAGACGCGGCCCGGGCCGGCCTTCTGCACCAGCCTCCGCGCGAGCTCGCCCTGCAACGGATTGCGGAAAAGGTTGCTGGTGTGGATCAGCTCGCCGGCCTGCCGGCGCACGGCCTCCACCCACGCCGGATGGCAGTGGCCGAGCGCGCAGACGCCGATGCCCGAGGTAAAATCGAGATATTCCCTGCCCGTGTCGTCCCACACCCGGCAGCCGCTGCCCCGCACCAGCGTGATGGCGGCGCGCGCGTAGCTCTTCATCACATAGGCGTCGTAGAGCTCGGCGGTGTTGGTGCGGACGATGGAAGGCGGATTCATAAAGACAGGAGCGAGAACCGGGAAGCGGGGAGCGAGACAAGAAGACTAGTCACAAAAAGACGCAAAGAAGCACAAAAAACAATCCACCCCCGGCGTCAGCAGATATTTTCCCGCGAGCAATACAGCGAAGATGAAATTATGGTGCCTGCCTGAGCGGCGTTTTCGCGATGCAGGAGCCTGCTTTCCGGTGATTCTGTCGGAGAAATTGCCGATGAGGACGTTGGTGACCAACCCGACCGGCGGGCGAACGGATCCCATGCCCGCCGGTGGGATCGCGGCATAAAGCCGCTCCCACAGTACGAGATAGACGGGCGTCGGTGTCCCTGCCGGCGCCCCCGGTTACAGCGGTCCACGCATACCTCGTCTGAATCCGACGTTGTAGCCGGGTCCGAAGGGCCCGGTGGGATCAGTGGGATCGCGGCATAAAGCCGCTCCTACAGTATGAGACAACGATGGGCGGGCAGCGTCCCTGCCGGCGCTGATCGCCCGCAAGCAGGCTCCTTCATTTCCACCGTCTGCTCCAATCCATCGCCCGCCCGACAATCCAAAAGCGAAAATCCGCTCAGCCGTGCACAATTTCGGTCCCCACACCCTGATCGGTGAAGATTTCCAGGAGCAGGCTGTGGGGCATCCGCCCGTCGACGAAATGCACCCGCTGCACGCCGTCCTCGAGCGCGCGCACGGCGCTGGCGACCTTCGGGCGCATGCCCTTGTCGATGACGCCCTTTTTCTTCAATCCTTCGACCTCGCCGATCTTGAGCGTGGAAATGAGCGTGGCCGGATTCTTCGGGTCGGACAACAGGCCGGGGACATCGCTCATGTAGACCAGCCGGCGGGCGCGCAGGGCGCTGGCCACGCGGCCGGCCACGGTGTCGGCGTTCACGTTGTACGGTTTGCCGTCGAGCCCTTCGGCCACGGGCGAGATCACGGGCACAAAACCGTCGGCGATCTCCTTCTTGATCAACTTGACCTTCACCTCGGTCACCTCGCCGACGAATCCGAGGTCGCACGGATTGCCGTCGTCGTCGACCTCGAGCTTCTGGCACACGAGGACGCTGTCGCCCGGCAGGCCCTTCGGGCGGGCCTTCACCGAGGTGAGCGTCTCGCACACCTCCCTGTTCACCACCTCGTCGAGGGTCTTCTTCACGATCGCGATCGCGGCCTCGTCGGTAACGCGCAGGCCGTTGACGAAATTCGCCTTGAGCCCCGCGTCGTCCATCGCCCGGCTGATCGCCTTGCCGCCGCCGTGCACGACGACGACGTTGACGCCGACGGCGGCGAGGAACGCGATGTCGGTGGCCACGCGGTTGCGCACCGCCGGATCCTGGTCATCCATGAAGCTGCCGCCATACTTGACCACAAACGTCGAGCCGCGGAACGCCTGGATGTACGGCAGGGCCTCGAGCAGGACGCGGGCCTTGGCGATGATGTCCTGGACTTCCATCAGAACCCGCTTCGACGCCTAGCGATTTTCATGGACGACCTTGGCCGGCGGAAACCCGTTGAAATAAGTCGCGGAGGCATGGCTGTAGGCGCCGATGTTCACGCTATACACGAGATCGCCACGTTCAAGCTCCGGCAGGTTTTCCGCCATCGAGACGACGTCAAGCGCATCGCAGGTGGGCCCGAACACGGAGCAGATGGCCGTCGGGCCTTTCTTGAAGGCCTTCACCGGATACTTGCAGTGGTCGAAGATGACGCCCGAGTACGTGTGATAGACGCCGTCGTTGATGTAGTAGCAGGTCTTGCCGTCGCGCACGGCCTTGCCGATCACCGAGGCAACACTTGTGCCGCAAACGGCGGCGAGGAAACGGCCCGGCTCGGCGAGGATCTGGATGTCCTTCGGGAAAAGCCGCTCGATCTCGGTGTTGATGACCTTGGCGAGTTCCTCGAACGGGCGGACGGTGGCGTCGTACGGCGCCGGGAAGCCGCCGCCGATGTCGAGCAGGTTCATCTTCGTGTAGCCGCGGTCGCGGGCCTCCTTGAAGATGTTGGCGGTCAGGTTCAGCGCCTGGACGTAGTTCTCGAAGTTCGTCGTCTGGCTGCCGACGTGGAAGCTGATGCCCTCGACAGTCAGGCCCGCGCGGTCGGCCTCGAGGATCAGGTCGACGGCCTCACCCGGTGAGGCGCCGAATTTGGAGGAGAGCTCCACCATGGCCCCGGTGTTCGGCACCTTGAGGCGCAGCGCGAGGCCGGCGTCGGGGGCGTGCTTCCGGATCTTGTGGATCTCCTCCCGGTTGTCGAAGGTGACGAGCGGCTTGTATTGGTTGAGCTGCTCGAGGGTGTCGGTCGGCTTGGTCGGGTTCGCGTAGATGATCTTGTCCCAGATCCAGTCCTGCCGCTTCTTCGCCAGCATCGACTTGATGTTCTCGTACACGATCATGAACTCCGGCATCGAGGCGACGTCGAAGCTGGCGCCCTCCTCGAACAGGGTGCGGACGATCAGCGGGTCGGGGTTGGCCTTGACCGCGTAGTAGACCTGGATGCGCGGCAGGTGCCGGCGGAACTGCCGGTAGGCCTTCCGCAGGGCGTCGTGATCGATGATGAACAGCGGCGTGCCGTGCGTGCGCGCGAGCGACTGAAGCCGTTTGAGCGGGATCATGGAGGCGCGTGCGTCAGCCCGCGTCGGTCACCAGGAAATTCTGGAACTGCCAGGGATCGCGGCGATCGAGGTCCGGCTTGTTGACGGAATCGAACGTCGTGTCCCGGTCCTTGAAGGGCGTCCAGTCGGACGCCTTGGAAATCCAGCGGCCGAGGTAGGGCTTCGAGACGTCGAGGACGTAGTCGTGCGGGAGATCGTCGGGCACCTTCACGCCCGACTCGGGGTTCTCCATCATCCACATGGATGCGGCGACGACCGAGATCGCGACCTGCATCGTGGTGGCGTTCTGGTGCGGGACGAGGCGGCGCGATTCCCCGATGCTGAGGTCGCTGCCGATCCACCACGAGTTGTAGGCGTGGCCCATGAGCAGCGCGCCGAGGATGTCGGCACCCGCCGTGATCTCGTCGTTCATGATGCGCTGGTTCGCGTTCAGCTTGTAGTTGTAACCGCGCATCTCGTTGAGCGAGGAGATCGCCTCGTCGCAGCAGCAGTACGCGTAGTGCATCGTCGGCCGGTAGACGGCCTTCCTGCCTTCCCACACCGTGAGCTTGTCGGAGATGGTGAAGGCCTCGCCGTGGCGCACGACCATGCCGAGAATCGGATAGTCGGGGACCCAGGAGCGGACCCAGGTGTTGATGCCCATCCGCGCGAGGCAGATCTGGTTCTTCGGGCCGTCCTTATGCCGGAAGGCGTGCTTGGGGAGCTTCTTCTCGTGCGTGCCCCAGCCCATCTCGGAGGTCGTCGTGCCCTCCTCGCGGAAGCCCTCGATGCTCCAGGTGTTCACGAATTCATCGACCTGCTTCGGCTTGTCGGTGATCTGCGTGTCGCGTTCGGAGCAGTGGATGACCTTGACGCCGACCGCGCGGGCGAGGTGGTTGAATTCCCGGGCGTCGATGTGTGCGACGATCTTTTCGGCCGCCCGCGCCTTGACCTTCTTGTCGGCGATCAGGCTGCGGCCGATGTCGATCAGGCCCTGCTTGACGAAATGGGAGATGAGGCCGGGATTCGCGCCGTGTTCGATCACGGCCGTCGGACCGGGCGTCTTCCAGCCGGCGATCAGGCGGCGCACGTTCATGTGGCGCCAGTAAAGCGTCTTCTCGGTCGGGTGCTGTTTCTTGCCGGCGGCATACGGATCCCAGAGCTCGGTCGAGGTGTTGATGTACAACACTCCGTGGTCGTGGCACCACTGCAGGATCTCACACGCGTCGATGTTCCACGCGAGGTCGATGAGCAGGTCGCCCGCGCCGACGTGCTTCGCGAGCAGCGTCGCCATGTTGTCCTCGGTCACGCGGTCGCGCACGAAACGCACACCCTTCGCGGTCCACTGGGCCAGCTTGCCGCTGCGGTCCTCGAAATCCATCACGGTGACATTTGCCGCCGGCACATTGATGTGCTTGAAGAGGATCGGGAGCGTGCATTCGGCCACGGCGCCGTAGCCGACGAAGAGGACTTTCTTTTTGAATTCGATCATGATGCGTTTCGTAGTTTCCCGGAGGTGAAACGGAGAACCCCGACTGCTGAGGTCCGGTCCGTTTTGTCCGGAGGAGAGCAACTTTTTTCGCGGCGCGCCCGTCAGTGCAAGTGTATTTGTGACAACCTGTCGGTCCGGCGGCCGCCGGGAAACTTTTCGGCAACATTTTCGACGGCCCGGGTGTGCCGTGGCGGCATTCGCCCGCCATCGCCAAGGCCTGGCCAGGGAGATGCCGCTCTCGATCAATCCCGTGACCCGCTCGTCAGTTGTAGGGCGGGATTTCCATATCCCGCCTCTCAGCCGGACTCATTCAGTTGCGCCAAGGTGGAACCGGACCTCCCCGTTCGACAGGCTCAGGGCCCCGAGCGAGGTCGAGGGGCGGGCCGGTTCTCCCACGAAAGTCTTGCGAACCCGCCCGGAGGTCGGGTTCCACCATTCAGTACAGGTCGAGTCACTCGAAAGAGCGGATCCAACTGCATGAGTCCGGCTCAGGCGGCCAGAGCGATGCCGCCCGACATCAATCACCTGACCCGCTCACTCGCTCTTGTTGTAGTTCACGTAACCCTCGGTGAGATCGCTCGCGAGCAGGCGGAATGACGCTTTCCCCAGGTGCAGGTTGAGCGTCACGGTGAAACGCCTCGCCTTGACGATTTCCTTCCACTTCGGCTTCAGGTCGGGGTGCGGCAGGCCGGCGGTCATCGCCGGCGTGTCGTTGTACAGGATGTCCAGCTTGGCCTCGACCAGCTTGGCGCCGGCGTAGCCCGCGGCATCGGCGAGGCGGCCCCAGTTCGGATCGCCGCCGTACCAGGACGATTTCACGAGGAGTGAGTTGCCGATGGCGCGCGCGACCTTCTCGGCGTCCTCGGCCGAGGCGGCGCCGAGCACCTTCACCTCGACGACCTTGGTGATCTTCTCGCCGTCGGAGACGATCTTCTCGGCCAGCACGTCGCAGACCTTCCAGACCGCCTGCGCGAACAGAACGCGCAGCTCGCGCGGGCTCTTGTCGCCGACGCTGACCCCGGAATGGCCGTTGGCCAGCATGAGCACGGTGTCGTTCGTGCTCATGTCGCCATCGACCGTGATGCAGTTGAACGTGCCGGCCACGGCCTCGGACAGGGTTTTCTGGAGAAAACTCCGCGGCACGGAAAAGTCGGTGGCGAGGAACGCCAGCATCGTCGCCATGTTCGGCTGGATCATGCCCGCGCCCTTCGCGATGCCGGCGACCGTGTGTTTCTTGCCATCGTAGACGAATGAAATCGTGACGGTCTTCGGGCGCGTATCCGAAGTCAGGATCGCCTCGGCCGCGCGCCGGCCGTGGACCGCCGTGCGTCCTTTCTCGTTCACCGTGCGCTCGAGCCCCTTGAACAGCCGGTCCATCGGCATGGGCTGGCCGATGCGGCCGGTGGAGCAGACGAAGAACCCGGCCGCCTTGTGGTTCAGCGTGGAGGCCGCGCGCTGGGCGGTCGCGGCGGCGTCGCGCAATCCATCGGCGCCGGTGCAGGCGTTGGCGTTGCCGCTGTTGGCGATGATGCCGTGAAACGGACCACCCTCCGCCAGTTGCTTCTGGTCGAGCACCACGGGCGCAGCCTTGATGAGGTTGCGCGTGAAAACCCCCGCCGCCGTGCACGGGCGCAGGGAATAGATCAGCGCGACGTCGAGGCGCTTCAGGTCGTTTTTCTGGCGGATATCACAGGCGGCCCCGGCCGCTTCAAATCCCGGCACGTCGGTCAGGCCGGGCGAATCGGGGGTAACGGTCAGGTCGCTCATGAAAACTGGAAGATCAACCCAGGCCCGCCGCCTCGGGGAAACCGCACCACAGGTTCATGATCTGGACGGCCTGCCCGCTGGCGCCCTTGTACAGGTTGTCCTCGGCGGAGGTCAGGATGAAATTGCCGGTGCGCTCGTCGTGGACGGCGGCGATGTCGATGCGGTTGGTGCCGGTGGTGTAGGCGGTGTCGGGCGTGTCCTTCGACGGCAGGATCGCCACGAACGGCCGGCCGGCGTAAACCCGCTCCCAGGTTGCGTAGACGGCGTCGAGCGTCGCGCCCGCGGTGGCGGGGACCGTGATGGTCGTGGCGATTCCGCGGCGCATGGGGGCGAGATGCGGATTGAACTGCACGACGATCTTCGCGCCGGCGGACAACGAAAGCTGTTCCTCAATCTCGGCCAGATGCCGGTGATTGACCAATCCGTATGCCTTGGCGCTTTCGGCGCGCTCGACGAACAGATACTGCTCGTCGACCTTGCGGCCCGCCCCGCTGACGCCGCTGAAGGAATTGGCGACGATGTGCTCGCGCGACACCAGTCCGGCGGCGAGGAGCGGGGCCAGCGGCACGAGGACGCCCGTCGGATAGCAACCCGGCGCGGCGGCCAGCCGGATGCGTTCCTTCCACGACGGATCGGTGAGTTCGGGCAGGACGTAGCCGGCCTGCGGCAGCAACTCGGGCGCGTGATGGGCGCCGTAGTATTTCTCGTAGGTCGCGAGATCGGCGATGCGGAAGTCCGCGCTGAGGTCGATCACCCGCCGGCCCGCCGGGACCAACGCCCGCGCGTAATCCGCCGCGGCACCATGGGGCAGCGCGAGAAACCAAAGATCGATGTCGGACCGGGCGGCGAGCGCCGCGGCGTCGGAATCGATGAACTTCAGGCGATCGGCCATCGTGCCGCGAAGCGCGGGGATGACCGCGGAAAGGGCCTTGCCGGCGTGCTGTCGCGAGGTGACGGCCGCCAGGGTGGCATGCGGATGGGCCAGGAGGATCTTGACCAGAACTTCGCCGGAGTAACCCGACGCGCCGACAATGCCGACATTCATCTAGGGAGAAGTGGAGTTAATGCGGTACGGTTATGGATGCGCAAATAAAAACGGGGTGCCGGTGGGCACCCCGCGAGAATGAAAACAGATCCGGTCGGGATCAGCGCTTCGAGAACTGGAAACGCTTGCGGGCGCCCGGCTGACCGGCCTTCTTGCGCTCTTTTTCGCGCGGGTCGCGGGTCAGGTGGCCCGCCTTTTTGAGGGTCACGCGGAGCTCGGCGTTGAACTTGAGCAGCGCGCGCGCGATGCCGTGCGAGACGGCGCCTGCCTGGCTGCTCAGTCCGCCGCCGGCGACGACGACGATCACGTCGAACTTGTCCTTCGCATCCGCGGTCGTGAGCGGGGCCGCGGCATTGCGGACGTAGTTCTCGTGCTTGAAATAGGCATCGAAGTCGCGGCCGTTGGCGGCGAGCTTGCCGGTGCCGGACACCAGGCGGACGCGGGCGGTGGAGGTCTTGCGGCGGCCAGTGCCGCTATAAACGGTGGAATCAGCGCTCATGGGTCAGGTCAGAGTTTGACGGGATTCTGCGCCGTGTGCGGGTGCTCGGCGCCGGGGTAAACCCGGAGCTTGGTGAGCATGGTGCGCGCGAGCCGGTTCTTCGGCAGCATGCCCTTGACGGCGTGCATGACGATGAAGTCGGGCCTTTGGCGGCGGACGTCGGGCAGGTTGCGGTACTTCTCGCCGCCGACGTAGCCCGAAAATGACATGTAGGAGGTTGCCTCTTCCTTCCGGCCGGTAAGGACGACCTTGCTCGCGTTGGTCACGATGACGAAATCGCCGGTGTCCACATGAGGCGTGTAAGTGGCCTTGTGGCGGCCGCGGAGGATGTTGGCCACCTTGACGGCCAAGCGGCCCAGGACCTTGCCCTCGGCATCGATGTGATACCACTTGGGGTGGACCGTTTCTTTCTTAGCCAGATACGTTTTCATTGCGGAAAGGGTCTTACGCCAAAGACTTTGCCCCACCCTGTCAACTGCGAAGGTTTTGCAGTGGTGATTTGGTTCAAATGCCCTGTTTTCCAAGGGCTAACGCTATTTCGCGCGATTTGCAGCGACCGCCGATTCCGCAAGGTATTTCGGCAAGTTCCAATATCCTGAGCCGCGAAATGAGACTACCACGGATTTCACGGAGGACACGGATTGAAGAAGTGAATTTCTGACATGCCATCTCAATGGCTCTCGCCCGGTCAATTCGCATCACACGTAGTCGCTCTAGTTCGCAATCCAGCCGAGCTTGATCGCGGCGAGACTCGCGGTGGCGACGGTGATCCAAAGGATCAGGCCGAGTTTCAGGGGACGCAGCCCGACCGTGCGCAGAGCTTCCCGGCTGAATCCGGCGCCGATCAGGAACAATGTGAGGACCAGGCCGCGCTGTGCCAGACGCGTGACGATCGGCGCCGCCGGCGCCAGCCCGGGCAGATAAGAGAACACCGCGGCCATGATCAGAAATCCCAGAACGAACCACGGAATTGAGGTCCCCCTGCGATCGGCCGTCGCTCCCCTCGCCCGCGCCCGGGCGAGCCCGAAGGTGAGCGGCACAATCCAGAGACTGCGCGCGAGCTTGATGGTCGTCCCGACCGCCAGGGCGGTGGCGCCGTAGGCCACGCCGGCGCCGACGACGGAGCTCGTGTCGTGGATCGCGAGCGCGGCCCACCAGCCGAATTGCGTCTGGTTCAGGCCGGCCGCGTGGCCGATCGACGGGAAAATCAGGAGTGCGACCGCGTTGAAAAGATAGACGGTGATCAGCGCGATCGAAACCTCATGGGCCCGCGGACGCAGCGTTCCGGAGAGCGCGGCGATCGCGCTTCCCCCGCAGATGGCGGTGCCGCCGCTGATCAACCAAGTGGCATCGCGCGAGACGCCAAGCCGGCGCCCCAGAAATCGTCCCACCAGCAAGGTGGCGCTGATGCTGAGGAGAGTCACCGCCAGGCCATCCCGCCCCGATCGGAGCACCGCCCCGAGATTGAGTCCCGCGCCGAGGGCGACCACGGTGGCCTGAAGCAGGAGGTGCGACCATTTTCGGATCCGATCCGGCCAGGGGTTGAGTCCCGCCAGGCCCAATCCCATCCCCGCGAGCAACGCCGCCCACGCGGGCAGGCCGGGCAGCAGACAGGTTGCCGCGGCCAAAGGAAGGACCGCGCTGCGCCAGGCCACCAAACGGGGTCCGTCCGGTCCCTCGGGACGGTGTGAATGAAGAATGGAAGGCAGGCCGGGCATGACCATCAGCATACGGCATTGCGCTTCGGTTGGGTAATCGTATGCCGATATGAGTTATCGGATTTTCCGATATCACGTCCCGCCTTCGCAATGCCTGTTCCGGCCGCCCTGACCCGTTTCGACGCCGATGCCCTCGGGGTGTTCCTGGCCGTCGCGGAACACGGCGGCGCGCTGCCGGCGGCCAGGGCGATCGGACGTTCGCAGCCCGCGGTGTCGGAACGCGTGCGCCAGCTCGAGGCGTCGCTCGGCACGGCGCTCTTCCGGCGTTCGCCGCGCGGCATGACGCTGACGCCCGCCGGCGCGGAGCTGGTGGGCTACGCGCGGCGCATCGGCGGCCTGCTGGCCGAAGCGCACCAGGCGGTGGCGGGGCGCGCCGAGCTCGCCGCCGGACGGCTGGTTCTCGCGGCGAGCACCACGCCCGCCGCCTTTGTGCTGGCGCCGCTGCTGGCGGAATTTGGGCGTCAGCGCCTCCTGCACGGCATCGAGCTGCGCGTCGGCAACACGGACGAAATCCTGGCCCTGGTGCGCGAAGGTGTCGTCCCGCTGGGCATCGTCGAGGGCCCCGGCCGCGCCGCCGGGGTGAGCCTGCAGCATTTCCGCCATGACGAGATCTTGCCGGTTTTCGCGCCGGACCGGGTGGCCCCGGAATTGCGCCGCGCCGCGGGCGCCGTGCGCACCGCGAGCGAACTCGCCGCGCTGCCCCTGCTCTGGCGCGAGTCCGGTTCGGGCACGCGCCGCGTGGTCGAGACCGCCTTCCGCGCCGCGGGCGTGCCGGCGCGGGGGTTGCGCTTCGACATCGTGCTCGGTGGCACGCTTGCGTTGAAAGCGGGCGCGCTCGCGGGACTCGGCATCGCGTTTCTTCCCCGGTGCGCAATCACCCAGGAACTCGTCCTCGGACAACTCCAGCCGATCGCCTCCGTGCGCGGCCTGCGCATCACGCGCCAGTTTTCGTGGGCCCTGCCGTCCGGCGGCGTGCCGGAGATCCTCGTTGATTTCATGCGCTTCGCCCGGAAGGGTTGAGCGGAATGGGCGACGGCCGTCATGGTCGCAGCCGGCCGACGGGATCGATGCAGCCGGGTCCAAGTGGCCCCGGACAGTCTTCCCGCCCAGCGCACCGAGGTCTGGTGCCCCCGGCCCCACTCGCTTCAGAATTCGTAGTTCAACGCCATGCTGGCGCCCGAGTGCACACCGCTCCCCGAATCCACCGGCGACCAGGCGCGATCCTGGCCGAACGAGGCGGCGAAGCGCACGCCGGCCGTGAGCATGAGGTGCTCGCCGACGCGGTAGGGAATGCGCGCTTCCGCTCCGACGAACTGGTAGCTGTCCGAGATTTCCGGGCCCGAAGCATCGGGTCGAAGGTCCGAGCCGTGCGCCCCGCCCGCGAAAAGAGTGAAATCGAGGAACGCGCCCAGCGACGCGAGCGGATAGCTGTATGATGCACGCCCCTCGATAATGTCCGCCTTCAGCCGCAGGTCGCGCGCATAGTCGATCGTCCAGGCAATGCCGTTCTCCGCTTTCCACTTTCCGCCCAGCGAGAGTTCCGTGGAGCGCTTCGTGCCGCCCGGCCAAATCGACGAAAAAAGATATTCCGTGGCCCCAAGGGTTGCGCTGAAACCGGAACCGACCGGAATGCTGTAACCGGCATGCAGGTCGGTCTCAACCGGTTCGTTTGCAAACGGACGGGCGACGACGATCTCCGTTTCGAAACCGGAATAGTTTCCGCCGATCGTGCCCGTCGCCGCGGCGCCGGAGCGCTTCACGCCGCGCAGGTCCCGTTCCGAAGCGAATCCGCCCCCCGCCTGCGGCTTCCATTCGTCGTCCTGGGCGTGAAGCGCGCCTGTGGCGGCAAATAGGAAAATGACTAAGAGCCGGCGGGGCATGCGGTGGCGACTGATGTGTTTGTTTTTGGGACGGTTGTCCACACACTCCGGGACATGAACTCGTCGCCCAACTGGATCCTCATCGCCGCGGGAGCGCTCGGTTTCCTCGGCGTGGCTCTCGGCGCCTTCGGGGCGCACGCGCTCAAGGAGACGCTGGAGAGCCACGCGACGCTCGATCTCTGGCGCACGGCGGTTCTCTACCAGCTTGTCCATGCCGTGGCCCTGTTCGCGCTCGCGATCGGGCGCGTGGGGGCCATGCCCGGCGCCGCTCCGGTCGGAGGATGCTGGCTGGCGGGGGTCGTGCTTTTTTCCGGTTCGCTTTATGGGCTGGCGCTTGGCGGCCCGAAAATCCTCGGACCGGTCACTCCGCTCGGCGGACTCAGCCTTCTCGTGGGCTGGGCCTTGGTCATCCGCCTGGCCCGGATGGAGCGCGTGGCATGAAACTGCCCGAACCCTTGGTCGCGGGACTACAGGCGCTCCGGGCTGCCGGCGGTGCGCCGCAACTCGTCGGCGGATGCGTGCGCGACTGGCTGCTCGGCCTCGAGGCGAAGGACTTCGATGTCGAGGTGTTCGGTCTCGATTTCAATGCCATGGGCCGCGCGCTGGCTCCGTTCGGCGTGACGGACGTGGTCGGAGCCAGTTTCGGGGTCCTGAAGGTGCGGATCGACGGCCACGAGTACGATTTTTCGCTGCCGCGGCGCGAATCGAAGACCGGCGCGGGGCATCGCGGCTTCGCGATTGCACCTGATCCGGAGCTGACCCAGGCCGACGCCGCGGCCCGCCGGGATTTCACGATCAATGCCATCGCGTACGATCCGTTTACCAACCAGCTGATCGATCCGCATGGCGGCCAGGCGGACCTCCGGGCGAAAATCCTCCGGCACACCAGCGACGCCTTTGCGGAGGATCCCTTGCGTGTGTTGCGCGGCTTTCAACTGGCGGCGCGTTTTGAGCTGACCATGGCAACGGAAACCGTCGCGCTGTGCCGCTCGATCCGGCAGGGGTACGGCGAACTGGCGGTGGAACGGATCTGGGCGGAATGGGACAAGTGGGCGGTGCGGAGCGTGAAGCCGTCCCTTGGGCTCGCGCTGCTCAAGGAAACGCGCTGGCTCAGCCATTTCCCCGAAATCGCCGCGCTCGACGAGCTGCCGCAGGAGCCGGAATGGCATCCGGAGGGGGACGTGCTCACGCATACGGGCCATTGCCTCGATGCCCTTGTCAATCTGGCGGCGTGGAAGGACGGCGACGATGCGGTCCGGCGCACGCTCTCGTTCGCCGTGCTCGCGCACGATTTCGGCAAATCCGGCACCACGCACCAGGCGATGCGGCGCCGGCAGTTGCGCTGGGTCAGCCCGGACCATGAGGCCGCGGGCGGGCCGCTGGCCGAGTCCTTTCTTGTCCGCATCGGTGCCCCCTCCGGCCTGGCGAGCTACGTGCGCCCGCTGGTCGTGAGCCATCTCGCCCATCACCACAGCCCCGGCAAGTTGCGCGACACCACCGTCCGCCGGCTCGCGCGCAAGATTGCGCCGGCCACGCTCGACGAGCTTATCGCGGTGATGATGGCCGACCATCTCGGCCGTCCCCCGCTGGTGTCGCCGGAGGCCCTGGCCCGGATCGACGAGATGCGAGTCGTTGCGAACCGGCTGGCGCTCGAGCACGCCGCGCCCCAGCCGATCGTGCTGGGCCGGCATTTGATTTCCCTCGGACTCACGCCTGGTCCGGATTTCAAGCCCATGCTCGAGGCCGCGTTCGAATCGCAGCTCGATGGCGCTTTCGCCGACGAGGCCGGCGGCGTGGAATGGATGCGGAATTATTTGCGGGCCCATCCGATCCCCCTTAAGTAGCTTTGTCATGGCATCCCCCACCCAACTTGACCAGCTCAAGCAGTACACCGTCGTGGTCTCGGACACCGGCGATTTCGGATCGATCAAGCAGTACACCCCGCGGGATGCCACGACCAACCCCAGCCTGATCCTCAAGGCCTCGGGCATGGGCGAATATGCCTGGCTGATCGACAAAGCGCTGAAGGACGCGGGCGCGGGCGCGACACCGGCATCCCTCATCGATGGCCTGCTCGTGCTGTTCGGCCAGGAAATACTGAAAATCGTTCCGGGCCGCGTCTCCACGGAAGTCGATGCCCGGCTTTCCTTCGATCGCGAGGCGACCATCGCCAAGGCGCGCGACATCATCGGGCGTTATGAAAAAGCCGGCGTGGCGCGGGAGCGGATCCTGGTCAAGGTCGCGTCGACCTGGGAGGGCATCAAGGCGGCCGGGGAGCTGCAGAAGGAAAAGATCAACTGCAACATGACCCTGCTGTTTTCGTTCACCCAGGCGGTCGCCTGTGCCGAGGCCGGCGTGAAGCTGATCTCCCCGTTTGTCGGCCGCATCCTCGACTGGTACAAGAAGAGCACCGGCAAGGACTACGCGGCCGCCGAGGATCCCGGCGTAAAGTCCGTCACTGAGATTTATTCATACTACAAGAAATTCGGCTACCAGACGGAAATCATGGGCGCGTCGTTCCGCAGCAAGGGCGAGGTTCTCGAGCTCGCCGGCTGCGACCTGTTGACCATCTCGCCTCAGCTTCTCGGTGAGCTCCAAGGCTCGACCGATCCCATCGTGCGCAAGCTCGATCCGGCGAAGGCGGCCGCGACCGACTTGAAGAAGGTGAGTTACGACGAGAAGTCGTTCCGGTTCGCGCTGAATGAAGACGCGATGGCCACCGAAAAGACCGCGGAGGGCATCCGGGTATTTTCGGCCGACATCCGGAAGCTCGAGCAGGTGCTCGCGGCCAAGCGCTAGGATTTCGTTTTCCAGAAGGCCGCGGAGCGCGCGGAGAAAAACAATATGTCTTGAGGTAGGGCGGGACCGCTGGGCCCGCCGCCAAGATATTCGGCGGGCCCAGCGGTCCCGCCCCACCCTTGGAATCTGCCTTTCTCCGCGGCCTCCGGTGAAGATTTTTTCGGATCGATTAGGACGTCGATCCCTGCCGAAGGGCGTGTTCCGTGGAGATCGATTGGACGTGTTGCTGTTGCGGCCGGCGGGCACTTCCGCCTGACTGCAGGCGATGATCCGCGCCTTTCAATGGGACCTCGCCCGGCAGATGGAGCGAATGGATTTCCTGCGGCGTGATCTCGCCCGGCACGCCGAGTGGGGGTACGGCGAACTCCACCTCCACCTTGAGGACGCGGTTCA
>DASYDZ010000213.1:0-8366 GCA_036499305.1 Candidatus Didemnitutus sp. | reverse complement strand
GTAGACCGCGGTGTTGGCCTGCACGTCGCGCTCGAGCGCATGGTAGGCGATCGCGTCCCGATCCAGTTCGATCGCCCCCTTCTCCTCGACCTGCAGCTCGTGCTGCAGGGCGTTCTCGGTGCTGAGCGCCGCCTCGTAGGCGTGGAGCCGTCCGCTCGCCGCCGCCCGGGCCGCGGCTTCAAGCGCGCGCTCCGTTTCCCGCACCTGCAGCCGCGCCTGCACCATCACCGGGTGGTTCTCGCCGTAGCGAAGGGCGAGCGGCGTGATCTGCGTCTGCTGCAGGTCGAGCTGCTTCCGGAGCTCGATGATCTCGGGCCGTTCGGCGATCGGGCCGAGATTCAGGAGCTCGGCGACGACGTTCCGGCCGGTGAGCGCGGCGGTGATCTGGGCCTGTTCGGATTCCAGCGCAAGGCGGGCGTTGCGGGCGTCGCTCACCTGCTCGTGGAGGTGGCGGATTCGTTCGACGACCATCGTCTGGCGGTCGGCGAGCCCCATGGCGTCATACTTTTCCCGGTAGCGCTGCAACTGGTGCTCGGAATCGCTGACCTTGTCGGCGACGCGCTTCGCCTCCGTCATCAGCACGGTGCGGGTGTTGTCCGACGCCTCGCGTTGGTCCTGCATCGTCTCGTTGAAATATTCGTCGATGATGGATTGCGTGAGGCGCCGCGCCTTCAGCGGATCGCCGTCGCGGACGGCAATTCCGATCAGCCGGGTGCCGCGGATGAGGCCGACCGTGATGCGCCGGCCGAGGAGATCGATCAGGGCCGCGTCCGACACGGTTTGCCCGGGCGGCGCGAACGATGGATCGGAGGCGAGATGATTGGCCGCCACGACGCGGCCGAGGACGGCGTCGCCCCCGACCGTTTGCTCGACCGTCTTCAGCAGCGACGCGGAGCTCAGGTCGACCGGGGATTCGGGCTGCTGCTGGAAATCGGCCAGGCTGCGGTCCGATGTCGCGACCTCGAGAGTGGCATGAGCCTCATAAATGGGGTTCACCACGCTCAGATAGGCGGCGGCGGCGCACAGTCCGAGCAGCAGGCACAGGATCAGGACGAGTGCATGCTCGCGGGCGAAGTAGACCAGCGTCCACGCATCGATCGTGCCGCGATCCGGCGCGACCGAGGCGGGAGCTTTGTCCGAGGGAGGGGTAGATGGGGTTTCGGCGGAAGGGGCGGCGGGATTCATGAGGATGGTGCCGCCACCGGTTCGCCGGATTCGGGTGCACTGGCCTGCACCCGGGCGCGCGTGGTCGACGCGCGCCGTCCGTCGCCGCACTGCGACCAGGCCCGGGCCCAGCGCAGCAATGCCTGTGAAACCGCCTTCTGCCCCACCAGCAGGGCCTCCTCGGCGGCGAGCCGGGCCTTGAGCTCAAGGTGCTGCGCGAGCAGGCGCAGGTTCACGATGACCTCGGCCGCGAGCATGGCCGCCGATACGCCGGCGGGAAGCCGGGTGAAATAGCTCATCACCGGGACGCCCGGATCGGCCTCGATCGCCGGAGCCAGCACCACGCCGGCCCGGCCGAGCGGCGCGCGCATCTGCTCCTCGCCCTGAGCCGAGGCGCCGATCAGATCATCAATCTGGGTCGTCACTTCGTTCGAGAAGGCGCACTCCGGGCGGAGTGCTTCCAAGGAGCGGATAACGGCGCGGCTCGTGACCAAAAGCGACGTGAGGTCGCGCCGGAAAAGCTCGCTGATGTCGCGGGGAACCCGCGGAAGGATGCTGTTTGGAATCGAGGTCATGGAAATAGGATGGATTGGATGCGGTGACTGCCTGGCCAACGTTGCGACAGAGCCCGGCCCCGGGCCCGACTCCGCCAAACGCGAACGAAGGCATTGCGCGAATCGTGCCGCGGCGTCCGCTGCCGGCTGCAGCATTCTCGTCCGCAGCGAGATAAACAGATGAGGAAAATTTTGTCTCACCGCGTGCGACTAGCATTATGCCCGATTCCGCGGCTCCGACCTTTGCAGGCTGCACGGCCGGGCCGCCGCATTTACGTAAATTTCGCGGAGCCCCGGCGGCACCGCGATGTCAGCAGAAGCGCGGCGGGTCCGGCTCCTGCTTCAGGTTCCGGACGCAGACCTTAAACCATCATGCGAGTTCTCGTAGTCGACGACCAGCGCAGCATCCGGCTTTCCACGTCGCAGTCCATCCGGGCGGAGGGACATGAGGCGGACACGGCGGAAAGCGGGAATCTCGCTGCGCTCAAGCTTCAGGAGGAGCGATACGATCTCGTCCTGCTCGACCTGTTTCTGGAAGGCGGAAACGACGGGCTGGAATGTCTCAGCCGCCTGCTGAAAATCACGCCGCACCTGCCGGTCGTGATCTGCACGGCTCACGGCAGCATCGAGACCGCGGTCGAGGCGATGCGTCGCGGGGCGCAGGACTATCTCGAGAAACCATTCACCTCCGAGCACCTGCGGCAGATCCTGGCCCGCACGGAACGGGCCCGGCGGCTGAGCCAGCGGGTTGACGAACTGGAGCAGCAGGTGGCGCAAACCGGACCGGCCGCGAGCTTTCTGGGCGACGATCCCGAGATGGAGTCGGCGGTGTCGATCGTCGCCCGCGCGGCCAACACCCGCGCGACGATCCTGCTGCTGGGCGAAAACGGGACCGGCAAAAGTTCGCTCGCCCGTCACATCCACCGGCTGAGCCCGTTCGCGGCGGGTCCCTTTGTCACGGTCAGTTGCCCGAGCCTGTCGCGCGAACTCTTGGAAAGCGAATTGTTCGGCCACGCAAAGGGCGCATTCACCGGCGCGATCCGCGACACCTGGGGCAAGGTCGACGCCGCCCGGGGCGGCACGCTTTTCCTCGACGAGATCGGGGAGCTGCCCTCCGAATTGCAGCCGAAGCTCCTTCGGCTCCTGCAGGAACGCGCCTACGAACGGGTGGGCGACACGAAGACCCGCCTGGCCGATGTCCGCGTCGTGGCGGCGACCAGCCGCGACCTCGCCGCGGCGGTGAAGACGGCGCATTTCCGCGAGGATCTCTTTTACCGTCTGAACGTGATCAGCGTCGTGGTTCCGCCGCTGTGCAACCGTCCGGTGGGGCTCCAGCGCCATGCCCGCGAGTTCCTCACATTCTTCGCCGCCGAAGCCGGGCGCCCGGTCCGCGAATTCGCCGGGGACGCCTGGCAGGCAATCCGGAATTACCGGTGGCCCGGCAACCTGCGCGAGCTGCGCAACGCCATCGAACGGGCGGTGATCCTGAGCACGTCGGGCGAGTTATGCCTTTCCGACCTCCCCGAGGGAATCGCGTCCGCCGGCCATCCCGGCCTGGACGTGGCGCTCGGCGCCCTGGTGCCGCTCAAGGCCATCGAGGAATCCCATGTGCGCCAGGTGACGGCGCGCACCGCGACGCTGGAGGAGGCGGCGCGCATCCTCGGGGTTGATGTTGCCACCATCTACCGGAAACGAAAACGCTGGGCCTCGCGCCCGCCCGTGGCCACGGAGGTGACTTGAAGCGCTGGGCGTTCATCGGCGGGCTGACGGTCACCCTCCTGCTCCTGCTCGTCCTGAGCGGCTTCTGCATCTGGGCCACGCGCGGCCTCACGGACCAGATGGGGACGCTGATCAGCCAGAATTACGAAAGCATCCGCGAAGTGCGGGAAATACGTTCGTCGCTTGCGCGGGTGTCGATCCGCTACGTGACCAATCGCGATGCCGGCGGCCTGCCGGATTCCCACGAGACTTTCCGGCAGGAACGCACGATCGTCGAAATGAAGATCAGCCAGCTCCTGGCCAACGCCTCCCGGTCCGGGGACCGCGAACGCATCCTTCGTCTCGGCGCGCTGTGCACCGATTTTTTCTCCGGTTGCGACGAGCTGCGTTCCCTGCACACCACCGAAGGCCGCCGGGCCGCGGAGCTCGGAACCTCGCTGGCGGCCCTGACGGGGGACATTGCGGACCTGGCGGACCAGATCGTGGACCTGAATGAGGAGGCGATGCTGGCACGCCGGACGTATGCGTTGAGCTACGGGCGGCGGGTGACCTATATCGCCGTGGGGTTCGCGGTCTTTTCACTGGGCCTCTATATCTACACCTCAACCCGCCTCACGCGCGCGGTTTTCGAACCGCTCCGCCGGCTGCGCGATTCGCTCCGGCAGGTCGGCGATCGCCGCTTCGAGGCGGTGGTGCCGATCGACGGCAGCGATGAACTTGGCCAGATCGCGTCGAGTTTCAACCGGATGGCGGTGAAGCTGCACCAGTACGTGGCCGAGACGGACGAGCGGGCGTTGCAGGCCAGCCGGATCAACCGCGCGATCCTCGAGGTGCTGCCGTACCCGGTCTACATCGTGGATGATGCCTTCGCGGTCCGCATGGGAAATCCGCAGGCCGAGGAGTTGAGCCGGCGCCTCGGGATTCCCGGCGCGCTGCCGGGCGAAGTGCGGCGGCGGATCGACGAAGCGGCGGCGCGGGGCGCCGATGTCGTCGAGAGCGACGTGCGGCGCGCGATTGCGGTGCGTCCCGCCGACGAGTCGCCCGCGGCGTCGGACCATCATTTCCTGCCCCAGATCTTCCGGATGGCGGACGCCTTCGACGGCGTCCCCGGCTGGGCCATTCTGCTGGTTGATGTTTCGGCCCAGCGTCGGATGGACGACGCGAAGAACCGCGCGCTGTCCACGCTCGGGCACGAGGTGAAGACGCCGGTGGCGGGATTGCGGATGACGATCGAGCTCTTGCTGGGCGGAAGACTGGGACCGTTGACGCCGGAGCAGCAGGAACTGCTCGAGGCCGGCCGGGACGACTGTGGCCGGCTCCTGCGGGTGCTCCGTTCGCTGCTCGAACTGGCCCAGTTCGAGGGCGGCAAGATCAGGTTCTCGCTCGCGGCCCATCCTCCGGCCGAACTGCTCAGTGAGGCGCGAAGCACCTTTGGCGGTCCGGCCCGCACCAGCGGCTACTCCTTCGAGATGGATGTGCCGGAGGATCTGCCGGCTGTGATGGCGGAGCCGGTCCATTCGGTGCGCGTGATCGGAAACTTCCTCAGCAACGCGGCGAAGTACGGGGAACCTGGGCTTCCGATCGTCCTGCGGGCGCGCCAGCGGGGCGACGGCTATGTGCGGCTGAGTGTCGTCAATCGCGCGCGGCAGCAACTCAGCGACGCGGAACAGCTCCGCGTCTTCGATCCGTTCTTCCGGCGCCCCGGCGAGAGTGCGGAAGGAACCGGCCTCGGTCTGGCCATCAGCCGCGAGATCGCCGCGGTGCACGGCGGCCGCGTCGGCGTGTTCAGCCCCGCGCGGGACGAGACGACCGAGTTCTTTTTCGATCTCCGCATCGCGAGCTGAAACGAAGAGCGATTTTACAGAGAACGAAGGAAACGGAGACGGATGGTCCTCCGTTAGCTCTGTTTTCTCGTGTGAAAACTTCAGTGGTTTGCTCAGCGATCTCTGCGCGCTCTTGTGAAATCCAGAGATTCAGGAATGAGATTTTACAGGAGACCGCAGAGTTCGCGTAGACCGATCCGCAAGCCGGTTTGGGCGAAGCCGAGAGGGAAGACCAGGCCCGGCAATTTTACAGGAGAGAACTGAGGGAACGGAGGCGAATGAAAGTCAGTTGCGCGGGCGCAGACGGAGGTGAACTACCCGTGCGGGTATTACGTTCCATTCCGAGGGTGTCATCCGGTAAGTGCCGGCAAACGGCATCGGAGACGACATCGCGGCAAACCTGCCGCCCAGCCGGCTGTCAAACGGGAGATGAAGACAACCGATGCATGCCTCTTCCTGGCGGTCGGCGCCCTGATGTGGGTGGCTCCGCTTCTGGCACCGGGCCATTTTCCTCAATCCGGTCCCGGCTTGATGAATCCCAGTGCTCTCTGGCTCCAGTTCATGGGTTGGATCAACGGGGGTTTGGGAGCGCTCTATCTCGTGTGCGAACGAATCATCGCCGGTATCCGCGCCCTGGCGGCGGCGGCGAAATCCACGCCGGCCGCGTGTGCCCAGTTGCTCCGGCCACCGCTGCCGCAGGGCATCAAGACCTCGCTCGCCCGCCACCCCCACCGCCATCTGGCGGCGTGAGGCGCTCTTTTATCCGGGTCCATTCGCCGTCCGACGGCATCATTCCGGCTAGCTGAGTTCCAGCAGGGTAACTTCGGGCCGGCAGTTGAACCGTATGCCATGGAGATTGCCCACGCCACGGGAAACATGCAGCCATCGGTCATTCCAGCGGTAGAGGCCGGCGATGAAACGCTTGTCCTGCACCGGCGCGAAGGGCGCCCCGAGAATCGGCAGCCGGAATTGACCGCCATGCGTATGGCCGAAAAACGCGATCGGCCACTCGCGGGGTAGCAGAAGGTCCTTGGAATCCGGATTGTGGCTGAGCACCAGCCGCGTGACGTCCAGTCGCGCGGAGAGCCCCGCGAAGGCGATGTCGGGATGACAGGCGCCCGACCAGTAATCGCCGACGCCGATGATCTGCCACGTCCTCCCGGCGATCGAGATCTCCCGCGCCTGGTTGCAGAGCAGATCGATGCCGGCCGCAGTCGCAAGCTCGCCCACGCGGGAAAGATCCGCATAGCCGCCAATCCGGGCGGCCCACGATCCGCCGTCATGGTTTCCCGGGCAGGCAAAGGTCGGCGCGGCCGCGGACAGCGGCCGGAGAATTTCGGCGTAGGCGGCGAAATCGTTCCACCTGCGCGTGACAAAATCGCCGGTGACAAAGATCACGTCGGGGCGCTGGGCCAGACCGAGCGTCACGGCGCGTTGCAGCAGCGCAAGCGGCACGACATCGGATGCATGGAGATCCGAAAGGTGCAGCACGCGGAGGGTGACGCCCGGCGCCGGTCCGAGCACCACCCGGCGATGGGTGACGTCGAGCCATTCGGGTTCAACCAGGCGGGCATAGCCGCCGGTGCCGGTCGTCGCGGCCAGGATTCCACCAAGAAAAGCCCGCCGGGAAATCAGGCGGCCCATGACGGCCGCGGGTTTGCCAACAGTTTCCGCCGGCGCGGCGGCAGCGCACCGTTTGCAGCCCGCCGAATGTTTTTCATCGGGAACCGCGGAAGCAGGCGCTGCGCCGGGGACGGTGGCTTTACGCGAGCAGATGCTGCCACTGATCGTCGCGGGCGTTTCGCGCCGCCTTGAGCGCCCCGACGGCGACGAAGCGCTTGAAATCCTGTCCCGCCAACCGGACTTTCGGCGCGGCAAAGCCGTCCTTCGTGAGTTTTTCCTGCAGCACCGTGTCGATGCCCTTGATGCGGCTGCCGCCGCCGGTCACGACGATGTTCTGCAGGAGCTGTTCGACGGAGTCCGAAGGCGCGCGGGCGATCAGGGCCGTCAGCGACGGATAGATCTTTTCGATCAGGCGGTTGCAGGCGCGACCGATCACCTCGCCGAGCTCGATGGTGTGGGTCTTGCCCCCGATGAGGACCTTGACCTCGAGGGGCTTCCGGATCGGCCCGACATAGGAGTGCTCCTCCTTGATCTGGCGCACGGTGGAGCGGGAGATGCCGTTGTTGGGGTAAACCCGTTCAAGATCCTCCTCGATCAGCTTGTCGATGGCGTCGCCGGCAAAGGCGATGCTCACCTGGTCGTCGGGAGTGGGAAAATATCCCTGGATGAGGCAGAGATCGCTGGTGCCGCCGCCGATATCGATGAAGAGCGAGTTGGTCACCGGATCGAGATAGTTTGGCTGGCCGAGGCGCGAGTCGTCGCGGAATCCGAGCGCGGCCAGAAACGGCTCGGGGATGAGGAGCACGCGATCGAAAACTCCCGTCGCGCATGCGCGGATGTCCTCCCGCGCCGGCTGGCCGGCGTTGGCCGGAACCCCGACGACGGCGCGGATCTCGGCGCCGCCGGAGGGATCAATGGCCTTCCGGATGCGGACGACGAAGTCGCGGGCCGCGTCCCGATGGGCGATGACGCCGTCCGCGAGCGGAGCGACGAGGCGGAGCTGCAGGCGGTGGTTGAGGGCCTCGTCACCAATCAGCACGGTCGCATTGCCGGCGATGATGCCGTCGACCAGTCCCTCGCGGGCATAGCCGACGACGGACGGGACGATCTTGCTCGTGGCGATATCGCTTTTGTCCGCCGGACCGGCCAGCACGCAGGACGCATTGGTGCCGAGGTCGAAGCCGACGAGGATTCGCCGCCGGTCCCCGTTGCGGGGCGACGGGGACGGTGGGGTGACTGACGCGGTTTCGGGAGCGCCGAGGGTGGGGGCGGGTTTCTTTTCGATGGTCGTGGTTGTCATGAGATCGGGTGGTCGTGGGTTTCATTCAGGCCGTCAGCGCTTGGGGCGTGCGGCGTTGCGGTCGTGTTGCAGCATGGCGTCGAGCAGATCGGCAATGGCCGGCGTCGCGGCGGGAGCAGCGCGCCTCGCGGCGGATTCCGCCGGTACCGGGCCGACGGCCGCGAGGGCCTCGCGTCCCGACGA
>DASYDZ010000212.1:0-4028 GCA_036499305.1 Candidatus Didemnitutus sp. | reverse complement strand
CGGGCGAGCAGGGCGAGATAGGCGTTGATGTCGTGCTGGGCGGAAACGCAGTCGAGGATGAAGTTGAAGCTGCCCGCGTGCTTCTGCATCTCGTTGCTGTTGGTGGAGACGACGACTTCGTCGGCGCCAAGCCGCAGCGCGTCTTCCTTCTTGCCGGGTGAGGTCGTGAACGCCACGACATGCGCGCCCATCGCGTGAGCGAGCTTCAGGGCCATGTGGCCCAGCCCGCCCAGGCCGACGACCCCCACTTTCTTGCCCTTGCCGGTGCCCCAGTGCCTCAGCGGCGAATAGGTCGTGATCCCCGCGCAGAGGAGCGGCGCAGCGCCGGCGAGATTCAGGTTGGAAGGCACGCGCAGCACGAAGCGCTCGTCCACCACCACGCTGTCCGAATAGCCGCCGTAGGTGACGGGGGCAGCCTGATGCTTGTCCGGCGAGTTATAGGTGAAGGTCGCGTTGGGGCAGAACTGCTCGAGCCCTTCCTTGCACTCGGGGCAGGTGCGATCCGAGTCCACCAGGCAGCCGACCGCGGCGAGGTCGCCGACCTTGAACTTCTTGACGCCCTTTCCGACCTTGGCGACCTTGCCGACGATCTCGTGGCCGGGCACGCAGGGATAGACGGTGGGGAAGAAGTTGTGCCATTCATCGCGCGCCTGGTGCAGGTCGGAATGACAGACGCCGCAGAACAGGATCTCGATCTGGACGTCGTTTTCGCCCGGATCGCGGCGCTGGATGGTGGAGGAGGCCAGCGGGGATTTCGCGCCGGCTGCGGAATAGGCTTTGGCTTTGTACATGGTCAATGGCTCCCGTGAATTAGCCGTTCGACCGCGCGCGGGGGAATTAGTGCTGCCCGCGCTTAAACGTCGAATGTGGAACGTGGAAGGATGATCGTCGCGCTCTGCGCGACAAGATCAGGTCCCGGCCTTTCCTAGCCTTCGGCCGGAAGCAGCCGACCGTGCACCTGCGAAAGGGAGGGACTCTTACTCGTTCAGGCGAAGCCTGGGGTCATCCTTCATCCTTCCACCTTTCATCCTTAAGGGCCATCACCCGTAATCAGGGCTGCTTGACGAGTCCCAGCTCCCCCATGATCGCCTTCGTATTGGCGTACTCGGCATCCAGGTAGCGGCCGAACTCGCGGCTGCGCAGGAACTGCTGGGTAAGGTCGCCGTCCTCGAGGTACTTCTTCCACTCGGGCGTCGCGGCCATCTTCGCGAGCGCCTCATCCCAGAACGCAATCTGCGCCGGCGTGAGCTTCGGTGGACCGAAGAACGCGCGCCAGGCGGGAATGCCCGTCGAGTCGATACCTTGCTCGCGGAAGGTGGGCGCATTGGCGAAGCTGCCGCCCATGCGCTGCGCGGCGGCGACGGCCAGAACCCGAGCCTTTCCCGCCTGCACCAGCGGCAGCACCGAGCCGGAGGAGGACACCATCACGTCCACGTGCCCGCCGAGCAGGGCGGTGGTGGATTCGCCGCTGCCCTTGAACACGACGGCTTTCATCTTGCGCGCGTCGGCCCCGGCGGCGCGCACCGCGGCGGCGGCCGTGAGGTGCGGCTGTCCCCCGCGCGGCGGCATGCCGAACGACATGGACTCGGGATCGGCCTTGAGGCGCGCGATGAGGTCGGACATGTTCTTGATCGGCGATTCGGCGCGCACCGTCAGCACCGTGTTCTCGATCACCAGCAGGGCGAGCGGCGTCAGCTCGGTGTAGCGGTGGGGCGTGATGCCGTTCAGCTCGTTGGCGAAGATCGTCGGGTTGAGGAACAGGACGTAGTGCGCGTCGCCCGGATGCTGGAGGGTGTAGATCACCGCCAGCGTCTGGTTGCCGCCGGTTCGGTTGAGGATCACCGAGGGCGTCGTCAGCAGCTTGTGGTCCTGGAGGATCTTCTGCGCGATCCGCGTCATCTTGTCGCTGTTGCCGCCCGCGCCGGTGGGAACGATGAATTCCACCGTTTTTTCCGGCCGCCACGCCTGGGCCCACGCGCCGGTTGCGAACGACAGTGCAATGACGATTACAGCGAGGTTACGCATGGGAGCTCTCCTTAAGACGAGGCGTCGCAGGTAAATCGTCGCAGATGAAGCGTCGCAGGTAAAGCGTCGCAGATGAATCGTCTCAGATCGCGGCGGAAAAGTTACACTGACCGCCTTTGTCTATTTCAGGAAAGCTTTCAATGAAAGTCTGCGTGGTAGGTGCCGGCGGAGTGGGAGGACTGGTTGCCGCAGTGCTGCGGCGGGCCGGGGTCGATGTCACCTTGCTGGTTACCGAGCGGCACCTGGCGGCGATCAGGAGCAATGGCCTGGCCGTGATCGCCCCGAGCGGGCGGTTCAGCGTTGAAATCCGGGCGGAGTCCGATCCGCATGCCATCGGCGCCTGCGACGTCGTGGTCGTAACCCCGAAGATGTGGGCTGTCGAGGCGATTGCTCCCACGCTCAAGCCGCTGCTGGGGAAAGACACCGCCGTCATTCCGGTTCAGAACGGCGTCGATGCGCCGGCGACGCTCGCCAAGGCGCTCGGCTGGGAACACGTCGTCTACGGATCCGCTTCCCTGAACGCCGCGCTGGAAGAACCCGGCGTGATCCGTCAAAGAAATCCGCAGTACGGCATTACCGTGGCCGAGCAGCAGGGGCGAGAATCCGCCAGGCTGCTCAAGGTCAAGGAGACCTTCGGGGCCGCGGGCATCACGGTCGAAATCAGCAAAGATGGCCCGGCCCTGCTGTGGGAGAAGTTCATCGGGCTGGTGGCGAACAGCTCGGTGTGCGCGCTGCTGCGATCGCCCATGGGCGTGGTGCAGAAGGACGAAGAGTGCTGGGCGCTCTACACCGCCATATTCAACGAGGCCGTCGCGGTGGGGCGCGCGTCGGGCATTTCAATTCCGGAGGAGAAGGCTGCGGCGCGGATCGCACGCGCGCGAATGTCGCCGCCGATGGTGATGCCCTCCATGGCCGTCGACCTGGTCGCGGGCAATCGCCTGGAGTTGCCGTGGCTGGGCGGTCGGGTGAGGGAACTGGGAAGGGAACACGGCATCCCGACGCCGGCGAGCGATTTCATCTGGGCCGCGCTGAAGCCGTTCCTGAATGGCCGGCTACCTGCGGGATAGGAATAGCCGACGGGCCGGGCGCGAACTACACTCCGCTTTCTGAAGGCAATAGGGGAAAGATCCTGAAGTCGGTGATGAGTAATGGGTAACGGGAAGTCCCGCTGAGCGGAAATCTTGTCACTCGTCACTTGTCACCCGTCACTTATGAAAGTCCGCCAAATCTTCCAGTTCCTCGCCGCCACGCTGCTCTACGCTGTCATGGCAGGGGTCGGCGCCTACCTTTCCGACGAGCATTGCCATTTCGGCACGACCGACATCGAGATCGGCGGCACGGGTTGCGATTTCGTGCCGTTCATTCCGATAGTCGCCGCGATTTTCGCGGGTTTCGTGAGCGGCTGGCGCGCGCGCTGGCCGGGACTCGTGCTGAGCGCCGTGATGCCATTCGCGGGCGCCGCCCTGGCCGGGGTCGTCCTCTACCACGACGCGCCCCCGGGGATCTATTACCTCGTTTCGGGCGTGATGGTTACTGGCTGCCTGCCGGCGTTCGGCGCGGCGGCCGCATCGGCGGCATTCGGCAGGGCGCTCATCTGCCCTCAGTGCGGGGGGAAGGTCGCGATGACGGAGGACGCGGATGGCGGCGATAAGGGAATTGCCTGGTCCATTGGTGGAAAGATATTCTTCTGGGCCCTCGCGGCGATTTGCCTGTGCATCGGCATTTACGCGTGGCCGGTGGGCGTCATGCTGGGGCTGTTGATGGCCGCTGTCTACCTGGTTTCCCTGGCCCGGCACACCGCCGCGTTCCAATGCATTGCTTGTTTCGCCAAGACGACATTCCGCGCAGCAAGGCGGAAAGCGGAAGAACAGGGCGAAAGCAACATAAACCCGGTGACGAAGTGACGGCTCAGGGTCCTGCGGCCCCTCGTTAAGGATGAACGTGGGACGTGAACTATTTAAGAGGTCTGTCCCCTTTGATTCTCATCACCCATCACCCATCAC
>DASYDZ010000211.1:0-10150 GCA_036499305.1 Candidatus Didemnitutus sp. | reverse complement strand
ACCCGACCTCCGGGCGGGTTAGCAAGACTTTCATAGGAGAACCGGCCCGCCCCTCGACCTCGCTCGGGGCCCTGAGCCTGTCGAACGGGGAGGTCCGATTCCACCTTGGCTCAACTGCGTGATCCCGGCTGAGAGGGAATGGGCCATGCCGGCGCGCCCAACGGAGTCTCATTCGACCGGGCCCGGCGGACCCGGCTACAAAACGACCAACGCGTTTTGTCGCGGGGAATCCGGCTTGGGCGGCGCGCCTGGGGTTCGGTGTAGCCGGGGGCGCCAGACCCCGGTCTCCAAGTTGCACGAGCCCGGTTCAGCGTCCGGCTTCGGCGAAGCCGTCGAGGACCTTTCCTGGCGTGAGCAGCTCGGGGAGAACGACGGGATCGGGTTTGCCGGGTGCGTAGATGAGATCGAAGGGAACGGCCGAGCGGCCCCAGCGCGCGAGCTCGGCGGTGATCGCCGGATCGGCGCTGGTCCAGTCCCCGCGCAGCAGGACGACATTCTTTCGTTTCATCTCCGCAAGGACCTCATCGGAATGAAAGACCGCGGCCTTGTTGGTCTGGCAGGTCGCGCACCAGCGCGCGGTGAAGTCGACGTAAACGTAATGTCCGGCGGCCTGCGCGGCCGCGATGGCCTGCGGGCTCCACTTTTCCCACGTGACCGCGACCTCGCCGGGTTTGGGGGGAAGGGCTTTTTGCGGCCAGCCCGTGGCGACACCGGCGGCGAGCAGCGCCACGGCGGCGAGCCGCCCGAAACGCTGGCGCCGCGGCTTGCCATAGGTCTGGCCGAAACGTCCGTAGACCCAGCCGCCCATCGCGACGAGGACGAGGCCGAACGCCACCAGGAGGAGGGCGTAGTCATCGTCACGCGTCTGGCCCGCCAGCACCCAGACGAGCGCTCCCACGGTGGCATAGAGCGGAAACGCCATGAGCTGCTTGAAGGTTTCCATCCAGGCCCCCGGCCGCGGCAGCAACCGGACGGCCTGAGGAAAGATCGAGAGGAGGAGATAGGGCAGCGCCAATCCGATCGCGATGGCGGTGAAAAGCAGGAGCGATTGAGTCGCGCCGAGCGACAACGCGGCGCCCAGTGCGGGCGCGAGAAAGGGCGCGCTGCATGGTGTGGCCACGAGCGTGGCCAGCGCGCCGGTGAAAAATGAGCCGGCAAATCCCTGCTTCGTCTGGAGCTGGCCGCCGACAGCCGTGGCGGCCAATCCAAACTCGAACAGCCCGCTCATGTTCAGGGCGAAGATCAGCAGGAACACCGTCATCGAAAACACAAACGCCGGCGACTGGAGCTGGAAGCCCCAGCCGAGCTGTTCGCCGCCGGCGCGCAGGGCGAGGAGGATGCCGGCGAGCAGCCAGAACGAAAGCAGCACGCCTCCCGCGAACGCCAGGCCGTGGAGGGTGACCTTGCGGCGGTCGTGTCCGGCCTGATTGACAAAGCCCAGGATCTTGATGCCGAGCACCGGAAAAACGCACGGCATGAGGTTGAGAATCATGCCTCCGACGAGGGCGAGGAGCAACTGGCCCGTGAATCCCGATGGGCTGGCCGGTGTTGGAGGATGGGCGGGCCCCGGACTGGACGACCCGATCGCGCTGGCGCCGGCCGCAGTGATCGGAGCGTCGATCGTGATGCCGGCGTAGCCCTGGCCGTCGTGCCATCCGTTGCCGGAAGAAAGCACCCCGACCAGGCGCGACACGTCCGGCTTGGCGTCATCAGCAAGGGTGAGCTCGAGCTGATGGTCGCCCTTGCCTCCGTGTTCGGGCTGTTGGGCCACGTAGTCGAGCAGGCCATCGCGGTCGAAAAAATGCAGGTCCGTGGGTTCGTGGGCTGGCGTCGTCCCGCTCGCGACCAGATGCAGCAACAATTTCCTTCCGGTGCGCGACACTGTCGCGGTCCAGGCGGGATCGGGGGCCGGCAGGGCGGCGAAGCGCCGGTCGAACTCCGCGGCGACCTCCGCATTGGGGGCGGGAGGGTGCGACTCCACCGGAAGCGTGAGAACGAGCGCGGCCTCGCCGGGCATGCAGACGTCCTTGCACATCAGCCAGGCGGCCTTCGCCTTGAGCGCGACGTTCGTGCCCGGCGCGAGTCCGGCCGGCGGGGTGATCCGCACGAAGAGGAAATTGACGCCCTCGTAGCCCAGGCCCGTGACCGTGTGGCTCGTATCCCGCACGACATGCGGCATCGACCAGACGATGTCGCCGGCCTTGAAACCCGCGGGAAGGTCCCACTCGAGCGTGGTGGGGTAACCCGTGCCCGCATTGATCCAGTAGCTGTGCCAGTGCTCCTCATGAACCATCTTCAACGCCACCCAGAACGGGCGGCCCGGCTGGATCGCGGTGTCGTGCGCCACGAGTTCGGCCGTCACGGCGTGGTTCCGCGCCGGGCTCGCGGCAAAAACCGCGGACGCGGCGAACAGCGCCAGCAGGAGAATGGAAGGCAACCGGAATCGCGGCATGGAAACGGTGAGAGTAGCCGCGGCCCGCTTTATTTCAAAGGGTGAAGTGTAAACATCCCGTCAGGCGGCGACGGCGTTCTGACGCAGCGTGATGCTGATATAGAGCATGGACCAGAAGCACAGGACGACATTGAAAAGCGGGACCTGCAAGGCGGACGGCAGCGCGAAGACGCAGCAGACGACGGGAATCCACAGCGACCAGACCGCGATGAGCGCCGGAATGACGCGGCGCCAATACCATTGGCCGGCCTGCAGGTCGCGCCGCACGGGTTTCCACCGGAACCCGGCATCCTTCCAGGCGAACAGCAGATTGCCGACCGGCGTCGTGTAGAGCGGGTTGTAGAGAAACTGGTCGCACAGCACTTTGAGCGCCACGACTCCGGGACGGTTTTCCGCACCGAAGACGGACCCGAGGATGCGGTACCAGAGATCGACCTCGGCTCCCTTCCAGGCCCAGAAGAGGCAATAAAATGCGAATTGGGCCAGCGGCTGGCGCTGGCGCGAGGCCGGCCGCGAGTGCAGATACAGGAACGGCACGATTCCGCCGCACACCACGCTCGCGAGCGCGGAAAAAGTGTAGCCCCCGGCGGCCTTCCAGCGGGCAAGGGCGGCGAAGGCCGGCGCGGCCGAAGGCACCGCATAGTAAGCGATCACCACCGCGACGGCCACGGCCTGCAGGAACAGGCCGGGGCGCAGAAGGGCTCGGGCGCTTTCCCAGCCTTCCCGCCAGGGCGCGCTCGGGGGACGGTTCACGGATTCGTCGCGGCGGGGGCGCGGCGGCGACCGCTCATTTAATCCGCACGGTCTGTTCGACCTTGTTCATCCCGAGCGTCACCGTGGTCGGCGAAATACTCACCACCCGGAGGTAAACCGGGTTGTCGCCGCTGCGGACGGCGACCAGGTCGCCTTCCTTGTATAGAAGCTGGTTGATCAAGACCTGCGGGACGCCGGCGAGGGTGACACGGCCGTTGACCTTGATCAATGCGACCAGGTGATCGAGCACATCGGCGTCGCCGCGTTCCGGGTGGGCGTCGACGGGTTCCGCGTTCGTCGAGTCGAGGCGGCCGGGCTGGCGGAACGGATTTGGCACGTTCGCCGGCGGCGGGGACTTGTCGTGCTTTGGGCCGAGCAGTTGCGCGATGCGGTCCTTGGTGCGCTTGATCCAATCGGCCGACGGCTGCCCGCCGGTCGGAGCGGCGAGCACCGAAACCACGAGGCTCAGGGCGAGAATGACGGCGCGGCGGGTTTTCATGGCCGGGCGAGCATCTCGAGGTTGAGGTCGAGGACGACGGAGTCGCCGGCCTGCGCCTTGCGGTCGAGGGTGAAGGCCGTGATGCGCATCAGGCGCGACCCATGTTCGAGCTGGTAGAGGAAGCCGAAGACCTGCGCGAAGCTCCCCGTGACATTGACGGTGAACGGCACCGATTTCGACGTGCCGTTGGCGGCGCCGAGCGGGGCGGGCATCTGGTGCAGGTCGGAGATCCGGGCCCGGCTCTGATCCTCGATCTTGTAGAAGTAACCGAGGTTGTCGGCGAGATTCTCCTCGATCAGGAGGCTCGAGGTCATTTCCTGGGCGGCGGCCGCGATGGCATCGCGATCCGCGCGCAGGTTGGCGGCGCCGGCGATGAGCTTCTGCTGGATCTCATCCTCGCTGCGCACGACCTCGTGGTCGGCCTCCATGAGCTTCAGGCCGCCGCGCACGAGGTAGCCGGCGGTGCCCGCACCGAGGAAGACCACCGTGCAGAGGGTGACGAAGGCGTATTCCTTCATCAGGCCAAAAGCGCGCTGGAAAAAGGCGGTCATGAGGCGTCGGCCTTCAGCTTCAGGGTTATCTCGAAGTTGATCGACC
The DNA here is from genome assembly GCA_036499305.1 of Candidatus Didemnitutus sp. Taxonomy (GTDB): domain Bacteria; phylum Verrucomicrobiota; class Verrucomicrobiia; order Opitutales; family Opitutaceae; genus Didemnitutus. Next base: position 5,849 of record DASYDZ010000211.1, on the reverse strand, counting down.
CGGTCTGTTCATTGCGGTCGAGCGACGTGAGCGTGATACTGGAGAAGAGCCGGCGGAAATAGGCGCCCGCGCGGAGGTCGGCCACGTACCGGCTCAGGAGGATGCTGGCGCGCTGCGACGACTCGTTGAGGCCGCCGCGCAGGGTGATGGAGCCGTTGGCCATCTCCACCATGTCGAGACGGATCGGCGCCGGCCGGGTGCGGCCCGTTTCCTCGATGAATTCGGAAACGGTGATCGGCGAGCGGGTCTGGGCGTAGATGTCATCCACGCGTGCGGCATCGGAGGCGAGGACAGAGCCGACCGTGCGCAAATTTGCGGCCTCGGCACTGCCGGCCTCGATCCGGTGGCGGGAGGCGACGATGTCGGCGATCAGGGTCTGGCGCGAATAGACCGCCCAGAGCAGATAGGTGAGGGCGGCCGCGGCGAGCGTCCCGGCGACGACCGCGACCAGGAAACGCATCCGGATGGGATTGTCGTCCGGCAGCTCCTTGGAGAGCCGGCAATCGACATGCCAGGGACCCGTGAACGCGGAACTGGCCTTATTGGACGCCATTGGTCTTGGGTGCTCCCAGGCGGGCCACGAGGGCGAGGAGGCTGAAATAATTGGGCGGGAACTGGACGTCGGGCGCCGCGGTGAGGCCGACGGTCCCCAGCCAGGAGTTGCAATCGATGGCGAACGGCTCGAGGCCGGTGCCGATGGCGAGCGGCTCGTTGAGCCACGACAGCCACGGCGGCAGATAGGCGCAGTACAACTCGCCGGCCCGCTGGCCCGTGGTCATCTCGAACGAGTCGAAAACCGGCTTGAGCTCCCGGACGAGCAGGCGGACCAGGCGGTTGGCGCGCAGGAGAAGCTCCTCCTCGACCACCATCAGGCGTTCGTGAACCTCGGCTTCGTTGGCCAGGCTGAACTCCTTGAGCGCCGTGCGCTCGATCGTGTTGTATCCGACCTTGATCGGCGTCGGCGTATGCACCCCCTCCTTGCCGAGGATCCAGGCGGTCGTCTGGGTTTCCTGGACCTCGATGATGACGGCGGCGCGCGTGTCCTGCCGCTGTTCGTTGTAATTGATGACCGCGCCGATGAGCGGGAGGATGCCGACTTCAAGGCGGTAAGGGAGGATGCCGAGATCGAGCAGCATCTGTTGGGTCTCGCGAATCGACGAATGGGACACGGCGCTGATCAGCGCGGGGCGTTGTGCTCCCTCGGCGGAGATTTCCTCGCCCTCCGACGGATGCATCAGGTTAAGCTGCCAGAGCTCGGGTTCGCTCAGCTTCATCTTCTCGCGCGCAAGGTCGGCGAGATAGCCCGGGTCGACCAGACGCCGTGGCACCACCGAATCGCGGACGAGCTGCCAATCCCGCGGGGCGAAGCTGCAATACGCCGGGACGAGCGAGCGATCGTGGGTTGACTGCAGCCACGACCGAAAACCATCGATGTCGCGGGCGTCGAACTCCGCCAGGCCGTCGATCAGGATGGGCTCGCTCTGCCATGCCGCAACTCCGGCCACCAGAATGCGGTGGGGGTTGAATTCGAGCAGCAAGCCGCGGCGGGCCGATTTGAAAAACATGAAACGTGAGCGGACGGTTGCTGCTCACGATGCAAACCCCGGCCTGCTCGTCAATTCCGGGTCATGGGCGCAAAGGGAGGGGCGAAAGGCTGAAAGGCGGACGACCTCAGTGGCTGAAGGGCGTCGGCGGGGTGGTCGCCGATGTCCCCATCGGCGATCTTTGGCGTCGGTGTGGAAACCGGCGCCCGCCCAAGGCTTGAGCATGCCATAATTCGATTGATTGGCGGTTGCACCGGCTGGTCGGCGGGGTGGTCGCCGATGTCCCTATCGGCGATCTTTGGCGCCGGTGTGGAAACTGGCGCCCACCTCGCTGCAGGCCAGGTCAGCTCTCGCTTACCTGCACGACCAGAAGCGGCGTCGTGACGCCCTTGAACCAGGACTTGTCCAGCTTTTGCAAGTACGTGTCGTAGTGAAACTGCGGCCGCGAACCGCTGACGACGGTGATGTTCTCGTTGGCCAGGACCGCGCCCGTGATCGAATTGTTGGTGCCGGTGTCGAAAACGACCGACGCGGGAGCCGCGGAGTACATCACGCCGCAGAACGCCTGGGTGGAGTAGTAATTGAACTGCCGGGAGGGCGACACGCTGGTGCTGTACAATGCCAGGTTGCGGGGCTGGTTGGACAGGTTGTTGATCGCGGCGCTCGAGGAATGGGGATTGATTCCGATCGAAATATCGCTGCTGACGAAGATTTCGGCGCGGCTCTTGCCGGTCGCGTTCACCACGATCTTGCCCGCGTTGTAGAGCTGGAGGCCGCCGTGGATGATGATCACCACCGGTCCCTGCACGGTGAGGGTGGTGCTGTTGAGGATCAGGTCGGCGGGCGACGACCAGTATTGGGTCGCGCCATTGGCCGTCCCGATCGTTTGGTTGGAGCCATCAAGCGTGCCCGTGACCGAGTAGCTGGCGGGCACGGCGACGGCGAACATCGGCACAAATGCGCTTTTGCCGACCCGGGTGCGGTCGATGCGGGTGGACGACGGAGTGGTCGGACCCTTCACTTTCGCGCTGAAGCTGGACGTGATCGAGTTGCCGAAGGTGACCGCGTAGCCATAGATCGTGGCGCTGCTCATCGAGATGTTGGGGGCGGCCACCACGGCGGCGCAGTTGGCGGCGGTGTTGTAGCTTCCGGGAGTCGAATAGGGGATGAAGCTGGAGCCATCGCCCAAGGGATTCGAGTTCCAGCTGTCGACGAGCGTGCTGGATGCGAGCGTGATGGTGCCGTTGCCGCTCGCGGCGGACCCGAGCGCATTCACGAAGAGGGGCGCGGGCTTGGTCGTGGCCGTGAGCGTACGCACGAGCTGGCCGCCCGCCAGCAGGGCGACGGAGGCGGCGGACTCAATGGTCGGACCGATGGTGGACGCATAGTTGTGAATCGTCACCGCCACGGTCCCTTGCGCGCCTTCGCCGAGATCGACGGTGGGCAGCGTGCAGGCGATGTCCGCGCCGGAGACGGTCCAGGTCTGACTGCTCCAGTCGCCATTGTTCAGGGCCCAGAGCGCCTCCTCGACTCCGGTTTCCGCGAGTCGCCGCGTGCGGGTGAGCTGAAGCAGGCGGGAGCTGTGCTGGTACGACTGATAGCTGAGCGCGATGTACCCGGCGAGCGTGATGGCGATGACCGCGGAGAACGCCATCGCCACCAGGGCGAGGGAACCGGATTCATTTTTCCAGGGCGGGCGCACGGGTCAATTGCCGTCGGGCAGTTGCTTGTTGCGGAACAGCATCCAGCCGGACGCGACGGGAAACATCGTCATCGTGCCGGACTTCACCTGGTTGGCTCCCCCTGCCTTCAGGTTCATGGTGACGGAGACCTGCTTGATGCTGAGCGGCACGATCGTGGTCGTGGCCTGATAGGTCGGATCGTCGTCGTAGGTCGTGAGATACTTGAACTGGAAACTCGTCAGCGTGACCGGCACCTGCACGGCCTCGCCCGTGATGTTGGTGACCAGCGCCACCGCGCCGCTGCCGGGATCCCGCGAGAGGATGCCGCCGGAATACGAATAGGTCACGGTCGAGCCATTGACGAGCGTGAGGCTGAGACCCGTCGCCGATGCGCTCGTGATGGATTTGGCCGCCTGCACGTCGGTGGTCACGGTGTTCAGGATCGTGCGGGCCTCGACCTCGAGGAGATGCTGGTAGGCGAGGCGGGTCGAACCGCGGCCGAGGAAGAGATAGGTCGTCAGCACGGCGAGCATGAGCATCGAGCCGAGCGTGAACCCGATCATCAACTCCACCAGGGTGTATCCGCGCCGGCTGATTCTCATGACTTCTGGTACGAGAGATTCAGGCCGTATTTCCCGAAATAGGCCGACGAGCTGCGGCTGTAGGTCTTGCCGGTGATGCCCGTCCAGGTCACCGTGCAGGTGACCTTCACGAACGTGACGGTCGAGGATGTCGGCGAGGAAGGGCGAAGGTAGGACGAGGTGAGGGAACAACTGAAGTTTTTCGCCACCGCGAGGAGGCCGGGGTTGTCCGCCAGGTTGAACTGCGAGGTGCTTCCGCCGGCATTGCCGGTGCCGTCCACCGTCATGGTGTAGGTGGTTCCGTCCGCCAGGTTCGTGACCGTCGTCCAGTTCTCGGCCTGCAGCGCGCCCAGCTCCCCGTTCATGATCTGCATCGCGATCTGTTGTTTCTTCGCCAGGTCCAGCATTGTGGAACTGATGGTCACGGCATCGATCAGGCCGATGAAGCCGACCACGAGGATTGCCGCCGCCATCATCACTTCCACCAACGAGAACGCCGACCGCGGATCGCGGAAGTCTCGGGACCGGCGGCGGCCGGCCTGGGATGGGGGCAGATGCATCGGAGCGGCATTATTCAAGGTCGCAGGCGCGCGAGGTCAATCCACCGCAAGTCGCCGCCCGACTGGCCCGAATCCGGCTTTGGTGGCCGGGCACCCATTTCAGCGTCGCCAACCCGCGGTGCCGCCGCCACCTTCCGCGTCCGCCCCCGGTCGGGCGCCGTCCGGCATGGCGCGCGCCACCCTGTCACCTTCGTTCCCATTCTGATGTTCTCCCGAATCTTCCAGCTCGAACGGCACCAGACGACCCCCGGGCGCGAAATGCAGGCGGGCCTGACGACGTTCGCGGCGATGGCCTATATCCTTGCGGTCAATCCCGACATCCTGGCCAACACCGGCATGGACCGGGCGGCATTGATCACGGTGACCGCGCTCACCGCCGCCATCGCCACGGGCCTGATGGCGCTGCTGACGAACTACCCCATCGCGCTCGCGCCGGGCATGGGCATCAATGCATTTTTCACCTACACCATCTGCCTGACCTACAAGGTGCCATGGCAGGAGGCGCTGGGCATGGTTTTCGTGAACGGGGTGATTTTCCTCGCGCTCTCGGTGACGGGCGTCCGGGAAAAGATCATGGCGTCGATTCCGCATTCGATGAAAATCGCGGTCACCTGCGGCATCGGCATGTTCATCGCCTTCATCGGGCTGAAGGAGGGCGGCGTGATTGTCGCGAACCCGGCGACCTTCGTCGGCCCCGGCGACTTCACCGCCAGCGGCACATGGCTGTGCCTGGCCGGAATCGCGCTCACCGCCATCCTGGTCGCGCGCCGGCTGACGGGCGCGATCGTGTTGAGCATCGCCGTCGTGACCATCGCCGGCCTGTTCGTCCCGGCCGACGAGCACCGCATGGTGACGATGGTGCCGCACAGCCTTGTCTCGCTGCCGGCATCGCCGGCGCCGGTCTTCCTGCATCTCAGCTTCAAGTTTCTCACGAACCTGGAGGCCTTCAAGGCGGCCCTGCCGCTCATCCTCACACTGCTCCTCGTCGACATGTTCGACAACATCGGGACGCTGATCGCGGTGACCAAGCGCGCCGGCCTGATCGACGCCGATGGCCGTCTGCCCCGCGCCGGGCGGGCGCTGCTCGCGGACTCGATCGCGACCTTGCTGAGCGCGTTGTGCGGCACGTCGACGGTCGTCAGCTACATCGAATCGGCTTCCGGCGTGGCCGCGGGCGGCCGCACCGGCCTCACCTCGCTCACGACCGCGGTCCTGATGCTGCTCGCGCTCTTCCTGACCCCGTTGATCCTGGTGATTCCCGCGGCGGCCACGGCTCCCGCCCTCGTGATCGTCGGCATATTCATGATGCAGTCGGTCGGGGAGATCCCGATGGACGATTTTGTGTCGGCCGCGCCGGCCGTGCTGACGATCTTCGCGATTCCGCTGACGTTCAGCATCGCCCAGGGCCTGGGCCTGGGGATGATCCTGTGCGCGTTGCTCGCGCTGCTGCTCCGCCGCCCGAAATCGATCACTCCGATCGGC
>DASYDZ010000210.1:0-8154 GCA_036499305.1 Candidatus Didemnitutus sp. | reverse complement strand
AACACGGCAGCGAGAAGGTGATCGCCGCTTACGTGCAGGGACAAGGCGGGAAGAGTGAGTATCGAGTGCTGCACAAGGGTCAGTTGGATTTGGAGCTGTCTTGATCAAATGCCCCGGAGCTTGCTCCGGGGATCTTTACTTCGCGCCGCCGGCACTCCGGCGGCGTTTTTTTTGGCCGCGCCCGAATGGGTCGCCGGATCCCGAATGCACTCGCGTAACCTGGAGGCCATTCATAATAGGTCCTTGGGCGGGAATTGCTTCAGTCCGTCACACTCGAATGCCTGATCCCTCAACGAAGGCGGTTCCCGTCGGACGGTTTTTCAACACGCAATGCCTGAAGCACGACATCGATTTCTATCCTTTGCGCGGGTTCCCGCGTTGGGAGGCCTACCTGGCCGACCCGGCGGCAAACGCGCCGATCAGTTTTTGAGCTGTCGCGGCTCGATCGCGGCGGACGCGTTTTTATGAAAACGGCATTCTTTCTCATCGGCGCCGGATCTGTCGCCGGCATTTTTATGGCGGTCGCATCACCGGCCGCCGCGCTGGATCCGTCCGAGCAGAAAATCGTGGCCTACGTCGACGGACATCCGGATGATTTCGGAGCGGATCTCAAACAGGCGGTCGACATCGACAGCGCGACCGAGAATCTCGCCGGCGTTCGCCGGGAGTCCGACTTCATGGCGGCGTTGCTCTCGCCGCTGGGATTCGAGTGCCGCTTCGTGCCGCTCCCGGCGTCAACCGGAAGGGCGGGGCACCTGATCGCGGAGCGACGCGGCACCAAAGGCAAACGGCTGTTGCTGATCGGACACCTCGACACGGTTTTCCCCGGCGCCAATTTCAAACGGGATGGCTCCGCAGTCCGCGGCGCCGGCGTGGCGGACATGAAGGGTGGTGACCTGGTGATGATCCACGCGCTGCGCGCCCTTTTCGCGGCCGGCGCCCTCGATGGAGCGCGGATCATCGTGGTGATGGACGGGGACGAGGAGGCTCCCGGGACGCCCCTGGATGTTTCCCGGGCGGCATTGCGCGATGCGGCGTCCCGGAGCGATCTCGCCCTCGCGTTCGAATCGGCGATCGGCCAGACGGGAACGGTGGCCCGACGGGGATTCGTGTCCTGGGAACTCGAGGTCCAGGGCGCGAGCGGACACTCCTCCGGGATGTTTTCCAACCCGGTGGGCTATGGATCAATCTACGAGGCGGCGCGCATCCTCGACGCGTTTCAGGCCCGGTTGTCGAAGATCGACGGCATCACGGCCAACCCGGCGATGATTGTCGGCGGATCAACGGTGGGGCTCGACCGCACCGGTGGAACCACAGCCGGAAAATCGAACGTGATCGCCCAGCGAACCCTCGTTCGCGGCGACATTCGGTTTCTTAGTGCGGCCCAGCTTGGTCAGGCGAAGGCGGTGATGGAGGAAATTGTGCAACGCCACCTGCCGCGAACCTCGGCCACGCTCTCGTTTCACGAAGACGGCTATCCGGCCATGGAGGACCGGCCGGTGAACCGCGAACTGCTCGCGCAACTGGACCGTGTCAGCCGGGATCTCGGCGATGGCCCGATCACAGCGTTCGATCCACGCGGCCGCGGGGCCGGGGATATCGCGTTTGTCTCACCGCCATTGCCGGGGCTCGACGGCCTGGGCTTGGGCGGAACCGGTGAACACAGCACAAAGGAAGCTGCGGACCTGAAGCCGGCGCCGATGCTGATCAAGCGGGCGGCGCTCCTGTTTTACCGGCTGACGCGATGAAGTTCTGATGCCGCGACGTTTCGCCGGGGTGGTCGTCGATGTCCCCATCGACGATCATCCGCATGGTGTGCAAACCGACGCCATCCGCCTTGGCGCAGCCCGAGGATCACGCCACGACCTGCGTCAGGAATTTGCGGGCGTCTGACGGCACCGCCTTGGCGAGATTCGGCACCGCAAGGCAGAACAGCCACCGAACCTCCTCCTGCTGCGCTTCGGTGAGATGCTGCACCTCGCCTTTGCCATCGGACCCGGACGCCACAAATCCATACGTTTCAAGTTCGGCCATGCCCGCGCTCCAGCGGACGCCGTACGAGCGCATCCGGAAATCGAACCCGCAAAGCGCGTTGTTGCGGAGGTCGCGCCAGACACACAGATGCGATTCCGAACGTCCGGAATACTCTTCTTTTTGCAGTCCGGGCGTGTCCTGCACCACCTTCTCGGTCGCGCGCGGAGTCAGGGTCGAGCCGAAGATCACGGGCTCAACCAACTGCAGGTAGCTCTTCTGGGTTTCGAAATCGGGGAACTGCAGCGAGAAGCCGCACAGCGCATAATCGCGGTAGACGCGGAACTGCGCGATCGTGCCCGGCAGTTCGAGGCGGGAATCGCCCAGGCTCATTCGAAGCGTGCAAGGCTCGCCGCGGCGCGCCGAGGCGGCTGGATGGATCTGCATGCTCGCACCAAAAGTCGACATGTTGACCAGACGGCCGGTCCAGTCTTGTCCGCGCGCCTTGTCGGGCAGCGGAATACCGTCCTCATCGTGTCCGACCAACGTAATGATGCATTTGACCGGGAAAGTTTGTCCCACCGGGTGCCGGGGCGCCTTGCGCTTGTCCCCTTGGGCAACCGAATCCTGGCTGATATTGAGAATGCGTTTGAAAAACGACATGGCGTCTCCAACGCACCGGATCGGCACTTCCAGACCCGGCTTGAGCGGAAAACGCGCTGCGGGCGCCCGACCCGGCGAAAATCAGCGGATCTCGCGATGAAAGCCGTCGGCATCCTCCACGCCCACGGGAGCGTGGCGGAGGGAATGGGCGATCACGAGCGAGGCAGCGGCGAAAACCAGAACGAGGAGGGAGGAGATGAGGAGCATGGTCGCGTTGGATTGACGTGACTATACCCCGAAACCTTCGATGACGGTATTCGGGGCCACCCGTATTATCGCCTACGGGATCACGCAATTTAGCGAAAATTGGTCGGGAGAGTCCCCGCGACGGACCGGGCCCTGCGGACCCGGCTACAAGGTGACGCGTATTGCCTTGATGTAGCCGAGGGCGCGAGACCTCGGTGCGCGCGACGGACCGGGCCCTGCGGACCCGGCTACAAAGTGGCGCATATTGCCTTGATGTAGCCGAGGGCGCGAGACCTCGGTGCGCGCCGACGGACCGGGCCCTGCGGACCCGGCTACAACAGCCAACCGCGCGGACGGATCCCCCGAGACCAGACTCAAACTTTTTTGCTCGCGGGCGGCCGCTGCCACTCGCTGGGCGGTGCGCTCGACCGCAGACCACTCACCGTTTCGGAACCGGTTTTCGACTGCGCTGCGTATTCCATCAGGGACTTTACCTCGGAAGGCACCGCCTTGGGCAGGTTCGGAACCACCCAGCGGAAAAGCCGGCGGACCTCGCCCGAGACCTCGGCCGAGCCCTCCGGCTTCAGCGGTTTTGTCATCCGGAACACCACGAGAGGCGGAACGGTCTTGCCGCCGCGGATCAGATGCGCGCCGACCACCAGTTCAAAGCATTCGATCTCTCCGCCTTTGGGTGCGCGCCAGACGGTGAGCGTCGCCTTGTTGTCGGCGGTGTAAAGGTCGCCGACCAGTCCCGGGTGTTCGCTGGCGATGCGCCTGCCCTTGGTGGGCTTGAACGAGGAACCCATGCTCACGGCCTCGACGAGTTGCAGGAAGGCCTTCTGTTTCTTGAAGTCACCGAACTTGAGCTGGAGCCCGCAGAGCGAGTAACCGCTGAAGGTCCGGAAATGCGCCACGATGCAGGGCACCGTCAGTTCGTGTTCCTCAAGCGAAAGCTTCAGCGCGGAGACCTCGCCGCGCACGGTGGTGGCCGCGCGCAGAAGCTGGAGACCCACGCCGTTGCTGGACATGTTGACGATCCGGCCACCCCAGTCGTATCCGCCTTCGCCGTTCGCGCCCACGCGCCCGGTGAGATTGACCGTGGCCTTCAGCGGGAACAGTCCGCCGACCGGATAGCGCGGCGCCTTTCGCTTGTCGCGGAGCTTGGCCAGGAACTCGCGCTTGAAGTTAAGGATTCGCTTGAAGAATACCACGGCGTTTTTCTGGCGCATTCCCGCGACCGCCTCAAGCACCGTTCTGTCCGGGAGGTGAAAAATCCGTGTCACGGTATCGGCGTTTCGGATCGGTGCGCCGGACGATTTCCGTGTCGGGAAATGCGGGGCGGGACGCAGTTGACGGATCGATCGATCGGCCCACCTTGTAGGCGCGGACCCGGCCAGCCATGCGCGAATCGCTTTCCATCGAGTGCCCGCACTGCGGAGAACCATTCACGATTCCCTTCGATGTCACCGAGGGCGATGCGGAGTTTGTCGTCGACTGCGAGGTGTGCTGCCGCCCGATCGACATCACGGTTCGCCTCGAGGACGGAGAGATCGCCGCGCTCGACGTGCAGCCCAGTGGTGGTTAACCTGGGATCAACTTTCGTTGACCAGTCGGATCTCGCGCGGCTCGTCTTCCTCGATCGCGCTGAAACGGGCCACGCCGAGTTCAAGAAAGACATTGTCGTTGCGGTCGTCGTTGGCCGTCGCGACCTCGCCGATGATGGTCCCGGGTCGCATCGGCCAGAACCGGTGGTAGACGCCCGGCACGAGGGTCACGCGTTCGCCGGCTTGAAGCGGGAACGGCTCCCCGGACGCCGCGACGACCCAGTCACCGGAACGTTTCACGCGCAGGGGCGCGCCCAATTTGTCATTTGATGGTGGGCCTGCCCAGAGTTCGACCACCAGCTCGCCGGCGCGGCAGATGATATCCTCTTTCTTTTTCCGGTGCGTGTGGAGCGGCAGCGATTGACCCGGCCGCAGGTAGATGAGCTTCTCCGAATACTCGGGCTCCTCGGTGAGATTCACGACGACGATGCCGCAGCGGTCAAATTCGCCGCTGCCGAAATCGGAAATATCCCAGTGCGGCCGCGCGGGAAGCGTCCAGCCGCCGGCGGTGAAGACGGCGATCGCCTCCCGATAAGCGGCATTGATGGTCGAGCGTTTCATCCAGGATTCCGCAATTCAATTGACCGCGGATGGCGCGGAGGCGGCGGAATGCAGGCGAGGGCAGCGCGAAAGCAGTCGGCCCCGGGCTTGGAACAGGCAGCGACCCGGGACGTTGATGGTAAGTTCGGGATCAAGGTGTGCGCATGCGATCGGGGGCAGCGCGAGATCCGAGTGTGCCAACCACGATCATCCGTGCCCATTCGTGGTGTCGGTGTTTCAACCGTATTTTTGGATTCATCCCACTGCCATTGACCCGGGGTCGCGCTGCGCGTTCCGGCGGGTTGTGGACGCACCTCCCAAAGAAAAGCCAGGATGGCCGTTTTGCGAATTTTTCACGAGGCGGAATTTGCCTTGTTCAATAGCGAATGACGATCTCACTTTCCCCCATGAGCGCACGCATCCTGCCCCTGATTGGACTCGTTCTGGTGTCATTTGCCCGGTGTTTCTCCGCGACTGAAAACGGCATGGTGGTGCCCCTGTGGCCCGGGGAGGCGCCCGGCTCGGAAGGCCAGACCGCGCCGGAGAAGGTGCGCCTGAGCCCCGAGGGCGAACACATTGTTTCGAGCATCCACCATCCGTCCCTGACGGTTTATCTCCCGTCCCATGACGCCACCGGCGCGGGCATCGTGATCCTCCCCGGCGGCGGACACCGCGAGCGGTGGATGGACCACGAGGGATACAACGTGGCGAAATGGTTTTCCGATCATGGCGTGGCGGCATTCATCCTGAAGTACCGGCTGGCGCGTGACGAGGGCTCGATGTACCGGGTCGAGGTCGAGTCGCTGGCGGACGCGCAGCGTGCGATGCGCCTGGTGCGGAGTCGCGCCGGCGAATGGAAGGTCGACCCCGCCCGCGTGGGCGTGATCGGTTTTTCGGCCGGCGGCGAGCTGGCGGCGCTTCTGGCGATGAAATCCGGCGGTCTGCCGCGCGCGAACGCGGACGCGATCGACCGGCTCGACGACAAGCCGGCGTTTCAGGCCCTGCTTTACCCCGGCAGCACGGACGGCATCAACCCGGCCCGCGACGCGCCGCCGGCCTTTCTGGCGTGCGGGTACGACGACATCGCCGCGATTTCGCAGGGACTGGCCCGCGTGTACCTCCGGTTCAAACAGGTCAATGTGCCGGCCGAACTGCACATCTACACCGGCGCCGGCCATGGATTCGGCATCCGCGCCACGAATCACTTCCCCGCGGCCGCGTGGCCCGACCGTCTGCTCGATTGGATGGGCGAGCGTGGCTTCCTGAAGCCTGCGGCCAAATAGCGCCGGTGAGGTTGGCGAAAAACGGTGCCGAAGAGGTTAGAGCGCGGCGGGGACGGGCTTTCCGGTGACGTTCGCTGCGCCAGCGCGTTAGGGACAACGCGCTCCATCTGGTTGCTGTGAGCTCGGTGGAACGACTTGTCCCCAAGACGTTCGCCGCGTCAGCGCGTTAGGGACAACGCGCTCGACCTCGCTCGAAGGATTTCACTTCAGGGCTTGCTGCGCTCGTTGCCCCAGAGGAGCGGGTCGCTGCCGTTTTTCTTCCGCCACGCATCCCGCCACAGGTGAATGTCCGAGGCGTCGATCTCGGGCATCGGCTTGCGCTCGGCGCGGGTGAACGTGCGCGGCAGCGGGCTGGCGGTGTCCTGGTACCAGTACGCCACCGAGGCGAGGTCGAGGGTCAGGTTGTTGTTGTGCCCGTGCTCGATCGTGAAGCGGCAGGATTTCTCGAAATGAACCGGGTCGGCCACGAAGAAGCGATACAGGTGCGTGCGCCCGAGCCAGCCCGTGCCGCTGTTGACCCGCGGGTATCCGAAATACGGATGCTGAAAGAGCTCCTTCGGCGACCAGGACGTGTTGAAGAAATCCTCGGTGCCCGTGCCGTTGAGCGTCGGATGGGCGTCACCGTCGATGAACACCATCTCATCGCCCTCGCCGTACCACATCGTGCTCGGGCAGTTCACGTAGTAATTGACGCCCACGAACTGGCCGCGGCCCTTGATGTCGGCGAAGACATAGTTGCCCTGGCCGTCGGGATTCCGGCCGGTAGGTCCGAGCAGGCCCCACTCGTTCTCGCCGCCCGGCAGCGCGGGGGTCAGCTCGTGATTGTACCAGGCGTGGAAGCGGCCGAGGTCGGGGGGGAGACTCGGCATTTCCTCATAGTCGATGTTGAAGTAGAGGGCATCGATCTTTTCGCCGCTCTGGTTCTCGATCTCGATCCGCGCGCCCTTGGCGAAGGGCATGGCGAAATAGCTGACGTACGACCGGCCCCAGCCGGGCGTGACGGCGAGGGGAGCGCTGACGAAATTGTAGGCCTCGCCCCAGCCGTTGCCGAAGAACGGGCCGACCGGAGCATCGACCGAGGCAAAGGTGTTTCCGTCCCAGTACATCCGGATGATGACGTTGTTGCGGTCGAGCTTGTCGGCGCCGGGGGCCAGGGTGATCCAGATGTGGGTGATGACGCCGGCACCCTTGACATTCATGATGTCGATTTTCGCCCCATCGGGCACGTTGGAGACGTTGTCGCCGTTGCCGCCCGTGCGATCGTAGCTGCTGACGCGCTTCGATGTTACGCCGGAGCGGACGGTGGCGAGGTTCAGGAATTCGCTGGCGCCGTTGTCGGCGGCGGCCGCAAAAAGACCGGCGAGGGCAAGGACGAGCAGGCGGATTTTCATCGCACGAGAGGTTTGGAATGGGATGGCCGGCGCAGCCGGAGGGGAACCTTCATACGAACAGCGAAATACGGTCGCGGCAATTCCGATGATGCGGCTGGTGTCCGCGTCGGTCCGGACCTGACCGGCTCGAAAGCAGTGACGTCGTATCCTTGGAATTCAATTGTCGGCGTCGGATAGCGTTTTGACGGGCAGGTTAGGACCGGTGCCGACCAACGCTCTTGCCCATTTCTCCTCGTCGGTCCCGGTGAGCAAGCGTAAGATTTGCCATCCTAGGCGCGTTATTGCGACGTGAGAGAAAATTATGCTTTGGCTTCCATCCTCGTCTTGGCCTTGAAGAAGTCGCACGACCTGAAATCGGGCGAGATTGTCGAGTGCTGTCGATATAGCTTCAACTTGGCTGTTCGGAAATTTTTGGGCAATCCATACGATTGAATATGGGGATGAAGACATCCTGAGGTCGAATGCTGGCGGTTGCTTCATGCCTTTTGCCAACGGCCATAGGGGAGTTACGCGCAG
>DASYDZ010000209.1:0-64063 GCA_036499305.1 Candidatus Didemnitutus sp. | reverse complement strand
CCTGATGTTCGTCGAGGTGCCGTCGACGGAATTGCCGGCTCTGGTGCGGCGCCTGCAGTCGGGCATCGCCCGGTTGCAAAAACACGCCTCCGTGCCGGCGCACGCGTGAGAGCGCCACCGGGTCGGGGATTCGCGGAGCGTGAAAACGCTTCGCGCGGAGTCCGCGGCCGGCATATCGTTTGCGCCGGCCGGATTCCCGCCCACGCTCCCGAACGTCGCTGTTCCCGATGAATATTCTGCACCGCCTGGCTGCATTATTCCTGCTTACCAGCTCCATGGTGGGGGCGCAGCCGGCATCGCGGGTGGAATTTCGATGGCCGACGCCGAATCGCGCCTGGGAAATGGGGAAACCCATCGAGGACTACATTCAGCCCACGATCTCGGGTGACCCCGAATCGGGCACATTTGGCTGCATTCGCAGCGCCGGCGGTCAGTTCCATGAGGGCATCGACATCAAGGCGATCTCCCATGACCGCTCCGGCGAGCCCGCGGACCTGGTTTCGGCCGCGATGTCCGGCGTCGTTCGCTATGTGAACCCGCGCCCGGGTGCGAGCAACTACGGGCGCTACATCGTGATCGAGCATCCCGATCTCCTGCCCGCTGTCTACACACTGTACGCCCATCTCGCGAGCATCGGGACCGGCATTCGTCCGGGCCTTCCCGTGAAGGCGGGCGACGTCATCGCGCTGATGGGCCGGAGCGAGGGCAGCACCGCGGTCCCGAAGGAGCGCGCCCATCTTCATTTCGAAATCGGCCTGCGCCTCAGCGATTCGTTTGACGGCTGGTATCGCCGGCGCGGGTTCGGCAGCCCGAACGAACACGGCGTCTGGAATGGCATGAACCTGATGGGCGTCGATCCGCTGGATTTTCTCCGCCAATGGCGCAGCCGGCGGGTGGGGGACTTCCAGCAATTCTTCGATCAGCGCCATCCGGTGGTGCGGTTGCGCATCGCGTCGTCGCGGGTCCCCGACTTCATCACCCGCTATCCATCGCTCCTCCGCCGTCCCGTCGCTTCGGGACTTTCGCTGATCGCCGGCTGGGAACTCGAATGCGACTCGACGGGCCTGCCGTTCGCGTGGACTCCGCTGACCGCCGCGGAACTCGGTTCGCTGCGCGGCGGAGCGGTAAAGATCGTCGCCGTGGACATGCCCGCCATCCGGGCCTGGCACTGCAAGTCGCTCGTCCGGGAGCATCATGGTTCCTACGAGCCCGGAAGCGACCTCGAAACGGTTCTCCAGATTCTATTTGGAGTGCGGTGAGCAACCGGCGCGAAAAGGCCATCCGGCTTGGGGAGGCGTCGTGTTCCACACCGGCGCGGGATATCGTCGATGGGGACATCGACGACCACCTCCAACGCGCGGAGAGAAGCACAGTGGCACCGAATGCCTGGTGTCTCTCCCAGGCGAACCCGGTTGCGTCCTACATCTTCAGGCTGCGGACGAAGTCGCGGTTCGCCTGATACCATTCCACGGTGCGCTGGAGACCCTCGTCGAGGCCCACCGTCGGCTGCCAGTCGAGAATCATCCGGGCCTTGTCGATATCCGCCCAGGTGGCGTGCAGGTCGGCGGGGTGAAACGGCCGGCACTCCATGATCGCCTTGCGTCCGAGCAGTGCTTCGAGCCTCGCCACCACATCGGTGAGCGTGACCGGATTGCGGCCGCCGCCGAGATTGATGATCTCCAAGCCGACCGGACGCAGCGCGGCGATCGTGCCGCGGGCGATGTCGTCGATGAAGGTGAAATCGCGCGCCTGGCTGCCGTCACCCAGGATCTCGAGTGGCTGCCCCTCGTCGATCAGCCGGCAGAAGCGAAGCACCGCCATGTCGGGCCGGCCGGCGGGGCCGTAGACCGTGAAATAGCGAAGGATGGAACAATCGATTCCCTGCAGATGATGATAACTCGTCGCCAGCATTTCGGCCGCCTTCTTGGTGGCGGCGTACGGTGACCGCGGGGAATTCACCGGCAGGGTTTCGAGAAAAGGCATCGGTTGGCCGGCGTAGAGCGAGGACGACGACGCCAGCACCAGCTTTTTCACTCCATGGCGGCGCATCGCCTCCAGGATCCGCAGCGTGCCGAGAATGTTCGTGGCCACGTAGGGCTCCGGCTGCTCGATGCTCGGGCGGACGCCGGCGCGGGCCGCGAGGTTCACGATGGCATCGGGCCGGCGCTCATTCAGCGCCTCGTCGAGCGCGGACGCGTTTTCGATATCCGCCTGCCGGAAGGAAAACCCCGGACTTTCCCGCAGTCGCGCCAGGCGATGCTGTTTCAGCCGGACATCGTAATAGTCATTCAGGTTGTCGATCCCCGCGACGGTGTGGCCGTCGCCGAGGAGGATCTCGCAGGTGCGTGCCGCGATGAAACCCGCCGCGCCCGTGACGAGGATGTGCGACATGCGCGGGCGGGCTCAGCTCTGCGGTGTCAGCTTGCCGATCAGCTTCTTGAACTCGGGATCTTCCTTCAGGTTCTCGAGGTCGGGGTCGCGCATCATCCAGTCCAGGTCCGAATAGCCGAGCGAGACGGCCTTGCGCAGCGCGCGCAGCGCGTCGGCGCGGCGTTTGCTCAGCGCCAGGCTGCAGGCGAGATTGTAGTGCGCGGTCGCGTTGTCGGGCTGCAGCCGGACGAGCTTGCGGTCCATGCGGAGTCCGTCCGAGATGCGGCCGGCCTTCGTGTACAGGCCCCCGAGCAGCTCGATCACGTCGACGTAGTCCGGCACGCGCGAGTGCACGCGCTCGTAGAACGCGATGTCGAAAACGGGATCGATCTTCGGCGGGCGGGACATGCTTATTTCTTCGACCGGTTCGGGCAGCGCCCGTGCGTGCGAAAGGCGATGCATTGCGCCGTCACCTGGAGGCGCTGCGAGACGGGCCTCAGACCGAGCTTCGAGGAGACCGTGCTGCCATACCATTCCATGAACGGCGCGCTGATCTCGAAGATGCGGTTGCAATCTTCGCACACGACCTGGGCGACCTGCGTGCTGCCGCCGGCGGCCAGATAGAATTTCTCGCCCTTGCCGATGTCCACCTCGCGCAGGAGGTGGCTTTCGGTCATGATCGGAAGGGTCCGGTAAACCGTCGCCCGCGAGACGGAGTCGTCCAGCTCCCGCGCGTGGTCCAGCAGTTCCTCGGCGGTGAAATGCTCCTTCTGGGCGAACGCGGCATCGAAGATCGCCATCCGCTGGCTGGTCACGCGCAGGCCCTTTTCCGAGAGATAGGTTTGGAACTTTGCGCGGGGGGACTCGACTGTCACGGGCGCAGTGTCAGGCGTCGGATTTTCGACTGTCAATGCGGAACGGACCGGTCCGCGCCGCCCGCAAAACACGTTGCCAGTCCACGCATGCGGCCCAATCACTGGGGCGTGACCGTGTCCGTCCAGCCCCTCGCCGGCTTCGACAAGATCCTCCACTACCGCGTCCCGGCGGAGCTCGAGGGTCAGGTCTCGCCGGGGTCGCTGGTCCGCGTGCCGATCCTCAAGCGCGTGCAGACGGCGGTTGTCCTCGAGACCGGCGTTGTTCCCGACGTGGCCGAGTCGCGGTTGAAAAACCTGAGCTCCGTCGTGCGGGAGTTCCCGGCGCTGACCCCCGACCTCCTCGAATTGGCGCGCTGGATCCAGGGCTACTACGCGGCGCGTCTGTCGACCACCTTCGAGGCGATGGTGCCCTCCGCCGTCCGCGGGACCGCGCGGTTGAAAACCGAGCGCCTGCTCGCCCTGGCCGGCCCCGTCGACCCAACCGCACTCGAAACGCTCGCGCGCCGCGCACCCCAGCAGGCGCGCCTCGTGCAGTTTCTGGCCCAGCAGTTCCGCCCGGTTTCGCGCCCGCTGGCGCTCTCGCGGTTGCAACTGGGGCCGGCCGTGGCCGCAGCGCTGATCCGGCGCGGGCTGGTGCGCGAGGAGATCCGCGCGGTGGACCGGGCGGGCCGGGCCGATCGTGACAGCGAACACGAGGTGATGGCCCAGGTGCCTCCCCGCCTGAATGAAGAGCAGCAGGCCGCGGTGGACGTCGTGACCGCCAGCCTGCAGGCGGGCAAGTTTGCCGTTCATCTGCTTCACGGCGTCACCGGGTCCGGAAAGACGGAGGTCTATTTGCGGGCCGTCGAGAGTGTCCTCGCCGCCGGCGGCAGTGCGATCTACCTCGTGCCCGAGGTGGCGCTGACGCCGCAGAGCGTGTCGCGCCTCCGGGGACGATTCGAGGCGTCGGGACACCGGCCGGTCGTGTGGCACAGCCATTTGAGCGATGGCGAACGCCTGGACGGCTGGACCGCCCTCGCATCCGGACGCGCGCGCGTCGTGGTCGGAGCGCGCTCCGCGATCTTCGCCCCGGTGCAGAACCTGCGGCTCATCGTGGTCGATGAGGAGCACGAGCCCGCCTACAAGCAGGACGAAACCCCGCGGTATCACGGACGGGATGTCGCCGTCGTTCGCGCGAAGCTGGCGGGCGCGGTCTGTCTCCTCGGCTCGGCGACACCGTCCCTCGAATCGATCGCCAATGTCGAGGCCGGCAAGTATCGCTGCCTGCGTTTGACGCGGCGCGTCGATGACCGCCGACTCCCGGACATCCAGGTGGTCGACATGCGCGTGGAGTTGATGCGGCAACGGGGCACGGTCACTCTGTCGCGTCTGCTCGTCGACCACATGCAGCAGCGGTTTGAACGCCGCGAGCAGACCATCCTGTTCATCAACCGCCGGGGTTATGCATCGGGATTGCTGTGCCGCAAGTGCGGTCATGTCGAGACCTGCCCCCACTGCAGCGTGGCGATGACGTATCATCGCGCGGATGAAACCCTGAAGTGCCATCTTTGCGGGCACGAGCGCGGAGCGCCGGCGGTCTGCCCGCAATGCGCGGCGCCGGACATCCGGTGGCGCGGTTTGGGAACCCAACGCGTCGAGGAGGCGGTGCGGCGGATCCTGCCGCGCGCCCGGCTTGAGCGCATGGATGCGGACACCATGGTGAAACGCCACCGCTTCCGGGAGATTCTCGCCGATTTCCGGGCGGGTCGCATCGACGTGCTGGTGGGCACCCAGATGATCGGGAAAGGCCTCGATTTTCCAAACGTCACGCTGGTGGGCCTGATCGACGCCGACCTGTCGATGCACGTGCCCGATTTCCGGGCGAACGAGCGCACCTTCCAACTTCTGGTGCAGGTGGCCGGCCGGGCGGGGCGGGGGGACCGCGCGGGCGAAGTGGTCGTGCAGACCTTCACCCCGCAGGCCGCCGCGATCCAGTTTGCCCGCCACGCGGATTTCGACGGCTTCGCCGCCGAGGAACTGGCCGTCCGGAAAAAATTCGGCTACCCTCCGTGCCGGCACCTGATTCACCACCAGTTTCGCGGACGCAATCCGGACAAGGTGATGTTCGCGGCCGAGCAGTGGGCGAAAAGGGTCGAGGCGGCCGCCGGCGGACTGATCGAGGTGCGCGGTCCGGTGGCCGCACCGATCGAGAAGGTGAAGGACGAGTACCGTTTTCAGGTCTGGTATTTCACCGCGCGGGTCACCAAGGCCGTGACGCTGCTGGTCGGCCTCGAGGCCGGTTTTCCGTGGCCGGACGATGTGATCCAGGCGTTCGACGTCGATCCGACGAGCCTGGTTTAGCGGGAACGATGCGGCAGGTGGGCGTCGGCTTCCATTCCGACGTCTCTGTCGTCGAGGGGGAAATCGGCGACCACCAAAGGACCCGTCGATCTTAAAGCAAAACCAGCTTCTGCTGCATCGTTACGGTTTGGAAATGGGGGCCGTCGCGTCGCCTTGGCGAGGACCCCATTTGACTGGACGCCGCCGGCTCATAAACTGGCCGGCGATGCGATTGCCGCGCCCTGGCCTTCTGACCTCTGCTTTGCTGCTGCTCGGAGCGGGCATCGTGCCCCCGGTCCGCGGCGGTCTGTTCACGAACTACTGGGGCAGCGCGATTGTCGCCACCGACACGACCCCGGAGGGCGAAAAGCTTTCTCCCCCAAGCCCGGCGCAGCCGGTGTATTTTCTTGGACGCTCGCTCGGTCATCGGCTGGGTTCGATCGGGGGTGACGACGAGCCCGATCAACAGGAATTCGACCGCCTGATCACAGGGATCCTCGCGAAGCAGGGCTACCTCGCCGGCGATCCCAAGGTTCCGGCGCGTGCCCCCACCGTTTTCATCATCGTGCAGTGGGGCTACCTCGAACCGCGCAGCAATGATCTCCTGTGGTTTCTCGGCTACAACCCGAGCCAGGATATCGCCAGTCCGGTCCTTCCGGGACAATTGGGTCCCGAGGTTTTCCGGCGCAACATGCGCTCCCGGACCGTCGAGACCATTCTCGAAAACGCCAACGATCCCATCTACGGGATCATCATCACGGCCTTCGAATACAAGTCGATGGACACTTCCCGGGCGGTCATCTACTGGCAGACCCGCATCGGCCTCCCCGCGAATGGAAAATCAATGGCCCAGGCGCTGCCGACGATGCTGACCTCCGCCGGACCCGCCATTGGACGACCTTCCGATAAACCGGTGTTGGTGGACACCGACCAGCTTTCCGAGGGGCAGGTCAAGGCCGGTGAGATCAAGATCATCGGAATCGTGCCCGAAAATGCGGCGCCGGCCGAGGCCGGCGGAAAGAAATAGCCGGACGCCAAAGTGGGGACGACGGTTGGCCGGTGACAGGAGACGCGGCGGCGATTCCAGGGCGCGAATTCGGTTGCGCGGACCCATGCAATGAGCACGTTTCTGTGCTTCGGCGCGAACCCGCTCGCGACCGGAATCAATCCACCATTCCCGTTTAACCGAGGCCTGATCGCCATGCGACAAGCACCCGATGACTTGATCTCCCCGTCATTCGATCGCCGCCGGACCTCCAGGTCGGCGCGATGAAGACGATCCTCGATTTTGCCCGCGCCCGCCATGAGGCGCGCCCGATCGCCGTCGTCACGGCCTACGATGTCCTGATGGCGCGCGCGGTGGCCGCGTCCGAAGCCGACGCGATCCTCGTGGGTGACAGCGTGGCCATGGTCGTGCATGGACATCCGTCGACCGTCCACGCGACACTCGAAATGATGTGCCTGCACACGGCGGCGGTCCGGCGCGGCGCGGCCGACCTGCTGCTGATCGCCGATCTGCCGTTTCTTTCGACCCGGCGCGGTCTCGCCGCCGGCGTGGATGCCGCGGGAATGCTCATCCAGGCGGGCGCCAACGCGGTGAAAATCGAGGGGCTTGCCGGTCACGATGATCTGATCCGCCACCTCGTGGTCAGCGGCATTCCCGTGATGGGGCATCTCGGGCTGACGCCCCAGTCGGTCAATGCCCTCGGCGGCCACCGCTTCCAAGGGCGCTCGGCGGACGACGCCTTGCGTTTGCGCCGCGAGAGCGCCGCGATGGAGGCGGCGGGTGCCTTCGGCCTCGTGCTGGAATGCATTCCCGCCGGATTGGCGGCGGCGGTAACGGCGGAGTTGTCGATTCCCACGATCGGGATCGGAGCCGGTTCGGCGACCTCCGGCCAGGTTCTGGTGCTGACCGACCTGCTCGGACTGGATCCGGATTTTCGGCCGCGTTTTGCGCGGTCGTATCTCGACGGCCACCGCCTGGTTGTTTCATCGCTCAACCGATTCGTCGCCGACGTGCGCGGCGCCCGGTTTCCCGCCCGCGAGGAGGTCCTGGCGTGAGGGTTCATCGCACGCTGGAGAGCTGGCGCCGGGTTCGGGCATCGGCGGATTATCGAGGGCAAACCGTCGGTTTCGTGCCGACCATGGGCGCGCTGCACGAGGGCCACCGCGCGTTGGTCGCGAAGGCGCGACGCGAGTCCGGTCGCGTGGTGCTCAGCATCTTTGTCAACCCGACCCAATTCAACGAGCCGTCGGATCTCGATCTGTACCCTCGAACGCTGGAGGCCGATTGCGCGCTGGTTTCCGGACTGGTGGACGACGTGATCGCGCCCGATGCCGCCGCGCTGTATCCGGATGGATACAAATTCCGCGTGGCCGAGACTGCCGCCAGCCAGGAATTGGAAGGGGCCCATCGGCCCGGACACTTCGAGGGCGTGCTGACGGTGGTGCTCAAGTTGCTGAATCTGGTTCGTCCGGAGCGGTCGTATTTTGGGGAGAAGGACTGGCAGCAGCTCCAGTTGGTCCGCGCCATGGTCGACGCATTGCTCGTCCCCGGCGAAATCGTGGCGTGCCCAACCGTTCGCGATCCCGATGGCCTCGCGATGAGCTCGCGCAATCGCCGGCTTTCGACCGCCGGACGCGCGCGCGCGACCGCCTTCCCGGCCATTCTGAGATCGGCCGCCACCGCGCCGATCGCCGCCGTTGCGCTGAGCGAGGCGGGTTTCGGCGTCGACTATGTGGTCGATGACCGCGGACGTCGCCTGGGAGCCATCCGCCTGGAGGGCGTCCGCTTGATCGACAATGTCGCACTCTAGAATCCTGTTCATCGTCACGGGCTCCATCGCGGCGTACAAGGCCTGCACCGTGATTTCGGGGCTCGTGCAGCGCGGACACGAGGTGCGGGTGGTCGCGTCGCCATCGGCGCTCCGGTTCGTCGGACCGGCGACGCTTGAGGGTCTCGCGGGGGCACCGGTGCTTTCCGATCTCTTCGCGTCCGGTGCCGCTTTGGAGCACATCCGGCTGACCCGCTGGGCCGACCTCGTCATCACCTGTCCGGCGACGGCGAACACGCTCAATCGCATGGCGGCCGGCCTGGCCGATGATCTTCCCGGTGCGCTGTTTCTCGCCGGCGACCGGACGAAGCCGTGGCTTGTGACGCCCGCGATGAATCCCGCCATGTGGAGTCATCCGGCGACGCAGTCGTCCGTCGACAAGTTAACCTCCTGGGGAGTGCGCTTGGTTCCGATCGGGACCGGTGCCACCGCCTGTGGTGAGATGGGCGAGGGCAGGATGGCGGAGCCCGAGCAGATTCTGGCGGCGATCGAGCAGACCCTGGTTCCGGCGGAATCGCGCCTGAACATCCTCATCACGAGCGGCGGGACGGCGGAGCCGATCGACCGCGTCCGCGTCATTACGAATCGAAGCACCGGGGCGACCGGGGCGCTGCTCGCCGATCATTTTCGAAAACGAGGCGATGCGGTCACCCTGCTCCGTGCGACCGGCGCGCGGCGGTCCGCCTCCAGCGGAGACGAGGAAACGTTCGAGACCTTCACCGAACTGCAGGGCGCGCTCGAACGGCTGGTCCGCCCGGGATCATTCGACGTCGTAATCCATGCCGCGGCGGTGGGTGACTTCGCCCTCGACCATATCGAGATCGCCGGGTCCGTGATCGCAGCGGGGACGGGCAAGCTGGACTCCCGGCGGCCCGCCGCGTTGCACCTGCGCCCGAATCCCAAACTTCTCGGCCGGCTGCGCGAGCTCGGCGGTCCCCGCACGCAGATCGTGGCGTTCAAGCTGACGACGGGCGCGGACCCGGGGGAGGCGCTGGACGAGGTTCGAGGCCTCCTGGACGAATCCCAT
Source organism: Candidatus Didemnitutus sp. (assembly GCA_036499305.1). Lineage (GTDB taxonomy): Bacteria > Verrucomicrobiota > Verrucomicrobiia > Opitutales > Opitutaceae > Didemnitutus. The sequence continues at coordinate 54,638 of DASYDZ010000209.1, read as the reverse complement.
CCCGACTGGGTCGTGCACAACGACGAACGGGCGCGCGGGAAGGGCACCGCCTTCCCGGCGGATATCTACGATGCCAGTGGCCACCTGGTCGCCCATTGCCCCGAGCGTCAGGCGATGGCCGCGGTTCTGGAACAGGTGCTGGTCAATCGACGGACGGCGGTCTAGCGTGTCCCGATGATCCTTTGTCTCGACGTCGGAAACACCCAGATCCACGGCGGTGTTTTTTCCGGCGAAGGCCTGCGCCTTCAATTTCGCAAATCGACCCATCCCATCGGTTCATCGGATGAGCTCGGGGTATTCTTTCTCAATGTCCTGAGGGAAAATGGCCTCGACCCCGCCGAAATCTCGCAGGTGGCGATGTGTTCCGTGGTGCCGCCCACCTCCTATCCGCTGCGCGCCGCCTGCCTGAAATATTTTCGCCGGGAGCCGTTCGTGCTGCAGGCGGGGGTCAAGACCGGGCTGCGCGTCCGCTATCGCAATCCCACCGAAGTGGGCGCCGACCGCATCGCCAACGCCATCGCCGCGGTGCAGCGCCATCCGGGGCGAGACGTTGTGGTGGTCGACTGCGGCACGGCCACGACTTTTGACGTGGTGGCCGGCGTGGGGGATTATTTGGGAGGCGCCATCCTCCCCGGGCTCGGAATCTCGGCCGAGTGCCTGGCGTCGCGCACCGCCCGGCTGCCCGCGGTGGAGATCGTGCGCCCGGAGTCGGCGTTGGGACGGAGCACGGTCGAGAGCATCCAGTCCGGCCTGTTTCACGGCCAGGTCGGGGCCATCCGCCATCTCGTGGGCGAACTCGCGCGCGAGGCCTTTGGCACCAAGGCACCTGTCGTCATCGGCACCGGTGGCTTTTCGCGCCTTCTGGAAAGCGAGAAGCTGTTTGACGAAGTCGTTCCCGAACTCGTGCTTTTCGGCCTGCGCCATGCGGAAGCGATCAATCGGGAATTGGTGACCTGAAAACGGCCGGTGCGGCTGATGCCGCGATCCGGACGGCTCTCTGCTATTCGCGAATATTCGGCCAGTCGGCACCCCGTCCCGGCGGTCCGCATCGCTGCGGCTGTCCCCGTTGGGAGTTTTACGATTATCCCAAACACGGATGTCCCCGTTTGCCCACGTCGCGGGCGGGCCCGGTCGAATAAATCCCAAGCGGCGGCGGGAAAATCCTCATGATTTACGACCCGCTCCGATATTCTTGCGCGCCCCGGCAAACCTGCCTCGACGTTCCTTTCGACGATGATATTTTCGTAGCCAGCGCCAAAGGGAACGTCACGGGCGGGACACACCCGCCGCATCGGGTCGGTTCAAATCATTTTCATGAATACTCCCCAAGCTGATTCGTCGCCCGAATTTCTGCCTCCCATCCGTCAGAAGGGTATTGATCATCGCCGATCGGGGCTCGCCTTCCTGGACCAGCTTCCCCGTTACGCGGGCATCGACGAGGTCTCGCGTCCGGGCCTGCCGGTCGACGAGTGTGCGCGAATGGTGGCCCGCCTTGCCGCGCTCAAGAGGGGATGCGTGTCGATTTATTCATCGCGCATGCCCGATACGCCGGAGTGGGAATTGAAGGCGGCGCTGGCCCGCTGGATGTGGGAGGATGCCACGCATTTCAAGGCGCTGGAAGACCGGCTCACCGAACTTCGCTCCAACAAGTTCGAAGTGGGAAAGGTGCTCTCCTACCAACTGGGGGACTTGCTGACCGAGGTTCTGCACAGCCCGGGTTCCCTCGAGCTTTGCACCGGACTTCTTGACGTGATCGGGCCCGCTTTGATCCGCGCGCTCGAGTGGTACGTGGCCGAGACGCAGCCTTTGGTGGACTTTCCCACCGTTCGCATTCTCAAAACCATCCTGGCCGAGGAACGCGAACGGCAGGTTTTGGGACAGCGATTCCTCGATGCCTTTGCCTCGGTCCCCGGTGGCGGCCAGGTCCGGGCGGAGTGGCGCGCCCATTTCGAACAGTTTCTTCACCACGCCGGTGGCGTCCTGGGCCGCGACCCGGTGCCTTCGGCGGACCGCCGGCCCGTCCCGCGGGCGGTCGAGCGTTATCAGGTCACCCACGAGTTTGCGCGCGACAAGCGGTTCACCGCCGCCATTCCCAAGCGACTCCCGGAGAAACTCGGCGGCGACGAAAAGCTGCGGCAAATGATGTGGGTTCGATCCCAGGAAATGTGCGCGGCCGAAACCGTGGCGGTGATCCTTGCCGAATGGGACGACCTGCCGTCCGAAGCCGTGGTCGACCTGGCCCGCCATTGCTGGGATGAAACCCGGCATTCTCTCATGGGGCAGGCCGCGCTGGAGCAGGAGGGCATCGCTCTTCCGGACCTCGAAAGCTGGGTCGGCTTCGGGATCCATGCGCTGGCCGAGTCGCCACAAAAAGCCCTGGCTCATCTCTCTCTTGCCATTGAGGCCGGGACCATGGCGCATCCGGGCGGCAAGCGCGGAGAATGGGAGTTCTGCCGCGACGTCGCCCGGCATCCCTTGATGACGACCTTTCAGGACTTCGACTGGTCCGATGAAGTCACGCATGTGAAGTACGGCCGAAAATGGCTGATCGAGCATCATTTCAAGGGGAACCGCGAGGCGGCCCGGAAGATGGCTGACGATTCGGTTCGCGAGCGGGTCGCCTTCTATGCCCGCTACGGGACGCGTGACTGGATGGCGGGCCCGAAGGAAGGCGAAGGAGCGGCCAAGGAAGCCCAAAGCGGATACTGAGCGAACGCGCGTTCGGTTTGAGGCCTGGGCGGGTGTAGACCGGTCGCCAGCCTCCGCTCAAACATCCGCCGCGCTTCCGTCGGTGCGACCCGGCCGCGCGCGTTGGATCCGAGCGGCATCGAGGTGCGGGCGCGCACTCTTGGTTTGAGTCTTTGTGCCCCTTGGGAAGCTTGGGCGCATGCTGGTGGGAAATCCACGCCAACGCCTTCGACTGCCCGACCAATAGCGGGCAATCGAACTGGAGGCAGATTCGCGGGGATCGGGCGTGATCGAAGGAAACACATTCTCAGCCGGATCGGACCCCACGGTGCCGATCATCGCGCTTTACGAAGACGACACCGGCTATCCCGCCGACTATCAAATCGGTGGACCCCGAAGAGTTCTACCTGCAGGCAATATGGCGGCGCTTTAGAGTACCACGGGCGGTTCCTGGGATTTGTTACGAGATTGGAGCAAGACGCTTTTTACCTCTGCCGACGGAAAAATAAGAAGATCGGACCCGCTTTCAATTTTCATCACATAATACCCATTTCCAAAAAGAAGAAAGCATCCTTTCACCTTCGTAAGATCCTTAAGAACGAAAGTGCAATCCAGACCCTCTTCTCTAAGAGTTTTTTGGTTGTTTTCGCCGTGTTTGGCGGCTGCATGCAACGCGCGCCAGAAAAGCAGTACCGGCAGGATTATAATTCCCGCAAACCATTCCTCGCGATACTCTGAACCACTCAGCCAGTACGCCGCGAAACAAAGTGGCGGAATTCCAATTACGAGGAACAGTCTCCAAATCAAGTGTGCTGGCCAAAATGCCTTCTTTGCGATTTCAAAGCCTTTAAATGCTAGATCCCTGGTCGATGGCAGGAACTGATAGAATGGTAGGCCAAAACCGGTCCAACAGCTATGCTCCGAGCGGATGCCAAGAAACACCAACATGGCGGTCCCAATGGCAATGACGGTGCCGCTCGACAAAAGAAATTTATAAAGTGTTTCCATAACTGGCTTTCTTGCGCGGTTTATACTGGTTGGTGCTCTGGGCGCGACCCGTAGATCCTCGAGATAATTGCCTCATGGATGGGTAGCAACCAAGCAGTTGGCGATTGGAGGTTGCCTACGTCGGGCTACTTCGGTGCCCTCGCTCAAGGCCTTGGCGCCGCGGGCTTCGAATATGGCGGAGGGACCGGCGGCGTTGAAGGACGCCCGGCTGGCACCGTCCACGGCCAAGAATTTGTCTGGTGCGCGCGGCGGGGTTTTTGTTGAACTCGACAGCCGCGCTGACAAGGTATGCGAGAGCGGCGATGAAGTTAAGATTCTATTGCACCAAATGTTTTTTTGAATCCGAGGGAGCGAAGCGCGATCTCGTTTCTCTTCCCGCAAATGAAGCCTCCGTGTACGAATTTGAATGCGGCGTCGGGCACAAAAACGTGGTGGTCCGGCAAGAGGACAAATTCGAGGTGCTTTTCGAGATAGCGCTCAACGCGATAGCAGATTCCTACCACAGGGAAGCGGTCTCATCTGCTACCTCATCCCTGGAGCGCTTTTATGAGTATTACACGAAGGTGGTTTTTCGGGAGCATAAAATCTCAGGTTCTCACGTGGGAAAAGCATGGAAACTTGTGAGCAAGCAATCTGAACGACAGCTCGGAATGTTCGTAGGAGCGTACGTCCTTCACAACCGGACCGAGCCAACCCTTTTGGATCAAAAGCAGATCGAATTTCGAAATGCGGTTATCCACAAGGGCACGATCCCCACTCGTGAAAAGGCTCTCGAATATCTAGAGCATGTGCACGGCCTAATTCTTCCACTGGTCGACCAAATCAAAGCCGAAATGATCGAATCCTGCCGGGAGTTGGGCCGCGAGCGAATGGATACGGTCTGGGCATCGATGGGGTCGAAAGCCACATCGACCATGACGGTTGTCACGCCCTTAAGTATGGTTCTCGCGCCGCGTCAGCCCTATCCCTCCGTGGAGGAGGCACTGGAAAGGATCATCAAACGCGGAATCCTCAAAACAGATGTCGGTCCCGCCCGCCGAGCTGAGGGATGATTATGCCACTCCTGTTATGCCACACCACCGCATGAAGTGGCATTTAACGGATAACAACTGAAATGCCTTACCTCGCGTTTTCACTCTACGGAAACAAATAGAACGAAACTGAAATAGATGCGCGTCTACTTCATGGGAATATGCGGAACGGCGATGGGGAACGCCGCGCTGCTGGCACGGGCGGCGGGCGACGAGGTGTTGGGAGCCGACCTGGGTGTCTATCCGCCGATGAGCACGGTCCTCGCGGCCGCCGGCGTCGAGCTGCACGAGGGCTACGATCCGGTGCGACTCGAGCGGATCAAACCCGACCTGGTCGTCATCGGCAATGCGATGTCCCGGGGCAATCCCGAGGTCGAATGGCTGCTCGATGCCCGATCGTTGCCGTTCGAATCGCTGCCGGAGTATCTTTCGCGCCGCATCCTCGCCGGTCGCCGCAACCTCGTCGTCTGCGGCACCCATGGCAAGACCACCACGACCGCGCTGGCGGCGTTCCTGCTGCGGGAAAACGGACGCGATCCGGGCTTCCTGATCGGCGGTGTGCCGCAGGATCCTCCCACCGGCAGTCATCTCGGGGCGGTCGCCGATCCGTTCGTGATCGAGGGGGATGAATACGACAGCGCGTTTTTCGACAAGCGGAGCAAGTTCATCCATTATCTGCCGTCGATCGCCGTCCTGAACAATCTCGAGTTCGACCACGCGGACATCTTTCGCGACCTGCAGGACGTGCAGCGGACCTTTTTGCACCTGACCCGCATCGTGCCGCGTCAGGGCTGGATCGTGATGAACGGCGACGACAGCAACCTGCGCGCGCTCGGGGCGATGCCCTGGACCCGCGTCCTGCGCGTCGGCACCGGCGAGGGAAATGATCTTCGGCTCAGCCAGTTTGGCGAGGATGCGCGCACGGCCAGCTTCGACCTTTCGTGGCGCGGCCGGCCGTGGACCCGGGTCACGTGGGCGCAACCCGGACTCTACAACGCCCGAAACGCCGCCATGGCCGCGCTCGCCGCGCAACTGGCGGTGCTTCCCCGGGAGGTTTCGCCCGACGAGGTCGGCCGCGCGATGCTCGAGGGCGGATCGAACGCGATCAAACTGGCGCCGCTGGCTCGATTCCGCGGAGTGAAACGACGGCAGGAGCTGCTGGTCGATACGCCGCGCCTGAAGGTGGTGGAGGATTTCGGGCACCATCCGACAGCGCTCGCGGAAACACTGCTTTCGTTCCGCGCGCGCTATCCGGATCACGCCATCCACGCGGCATTCGAGCCCCGCAGCAACACCTCGCGCACGAAGGTCATGCAGGCGGGATTCATGCGGGCACTCGCGCAGGCCGACGAGGTTTACCTCGGGGCGATCGACCGTGCGCAGCCGTTGAAGGAGAGCGAGCGGTTCGATGCGGAGGCGGTGGCGCAGCACCTCGAAACCCAGGGTGTGACCGCTCACTCCGCCCCGACGAATGCGGAACTGCTGGAACAGTTGAAGCAGGGAGTCCGCGACGAAACGGAGCGGCCGGCCCTGGTGGTGTTCTTCACCAACGGGTCGTTCGACGGCATCATCCCGGCGTTTGTGGCCGCCAGCCGATAGCCTCCGGCCGGGCGACTCACGTCTTCGCCGGCGCGGCCATCAATTCGTCGATTCGTTTCTGGACCGAATCGCGCTGCTTCCTGATCTCGTCGACCAGGCTGCGATACTGCTGTTCCCGCTTCTCCAGCAGATCCTCCTCGCGATCCGTTCCTTTTCCCAATGCCTGCAGCAGGGTCAGATCGTTGTGCTCCATCATGTCCAGGTGCAGGCCGATTTCATCGCGCGTGAGCTGAAGACCCTCAATGACGACGTCGCGTACGGAGCGCCGGTCGAGGTGCAGGCAGACGGGGTTGTTGACCTGGCCGCTGGACCTAGCCTGCCAGTCCGGGGTCTTGGCCACGATGTTGTTGAAGGCCATGGTGAATTCCCGTCGCAACGGGCCTGGCATCAGCTTCAGATTTTCGTCGCACCAAGCGGTGAGCTTTTCCGGTGAACCGGCCTCGACCTGCCAGGTCAACGGGTCCGGATCGCGCGGGCTGCAACCGATCAACAGGCCGGCGATTGCCAGCGTCGCGGCGGCGATGACGTTCGCCGTGAGCGGTTGACCCATGTCACTGGGCCTGTTTGGCGACCTTGTAGACCACGGGCTCCTCGCCGACGGGAAGGGACAGCAGGTCGTAGTCGTGGAACGACGATATCCTGGCCTCGGCAAATTCGCCCACCGGCAGGTCGCGGGAGACATAGATGCGTCCGTCGATATCCGGGGCATCCGCCTCGCCACGGGCCACGCCCGGCTCCTCCACGAGAACCCTGAGCGTGTCGCCCACGCGCGAGCGCGACACATCGCGCGCGATCGACTGCTGGAGCGCCATCAGCCGGTGCCAGCGGGTCTCCTTCACCTTGGCTGGAATCTGGTCGGCCATCTTTCCCGCGCGGGTTCCTTCCTCCTGCGAATAGCGGAATATGCCGAGCCGCTCGAAACGGGTCTCCTGGATGAACGTGGCCAGCTCATCGACATCGGCCTCGGTTTCACCGGGAAACCCGACAATGAAAGTGGTGCGGATTGCGATGCCAGGGATGCCCGCGCGAATGCGATGCAGAAGGTCGCGGATGTAGGCGCCGGAGGTCTCGCGCTGCATCAGGCCGAGCATCCGGTCGCTGATGTGCTGCAGCGGAATGTCGATGTAGCGCGCCACCTTGGGGCACTCCGCTATCGTCCGGATCAACTCGTCGCTCCAGTGGGCCGGATGCGTGTACAGCAGACGGACCCAGAAATCGCCCTCGATGGCATTGAGTTCGCGGAGCAGGGTGGTCAGCGCCGTGCCGCGGGTGGAGTCGACGGGCGAACGCGGGCTGGGCCGCTGTTCCCACGTGTCCATGCCGAAAAAGGTCGTGTCCTGGGAAATCAGGTTGATCTCGCGCACGCCCTCGCGAACGAGCTGGCGCGCCTCGGCCACGACGCTCTCGACCGTGCGGCTCCGATGCCGGCCGCGGATCCGGGGAATGATGCAGAACGTGCACGGATGATTGCAGCCCTCGGCGATCTTGATGTACGCAAAATGCCTCGGCGTGAGCCGGAATCTCGGCGTGTCGTAATCGGGGATGAACGTCGACCGGCCCTCGATGAAGGACACCGGCGGATCATTGCGCCCCCGCTCGCGGGCGAAGAGGCCGGCGATGATAGGCGCCACCTTGGTCACCTGGTCGAGGCCGATGAACGCATCGACCTCGGGCAGGGCGCCGGGCAGGTCCTTCGAAAACCGCTGCGACATGCACCCGGCGACGATGAGCTTCTGGTCCCGCCGGCGTTTGCGCATCCCCCGGCCCTGGTGCGCCTCGAGGATGTGGCTGATCGACTCCTCCTTCGAAGAATCGATGAACGAGCACGTATTGACGATGACCACGTCGGCCTTCTCGGCCTCGGGGATGACCGTCATGCCGGCCTGGTGCAGGTGGCCGATCATGATCTCGCTATCGACGAGATTCTTGGCGCATCCGAGCGAAATAAGGCTGACCTTGATCGACATAAACGAAACGCGCCTGCGCGAGGGCAGGCGCATGAAAATGACGGACGTGCGCGCCGACTACTTCTTCTTGCGGGCGGCGTTGACCTTGGCCTTGCGGCGCTTCTTCAGTGCCACCCGCCGCTTCTTCTTGATGACCTTGTTGTATTGCTTGCCCATAGATGATTGGATGAAGGGTCATTTGTGACGCAGACCCCCGACGGGAGTCAAGCGCCGCGCACTATTTGTGCGCCGCCTGTTCGTCCGGCGTAAACTGAACCTGGTCAGCGGTTTTCTTCAGGTCCTTGGCCTGCTCGACCGTCTCCTGGCGGGCGCTCTCGTCATCCTTGATGAAATTGACCGTCTTGCCGTTCACGTGCTTCGTCGCCGTGACGTCATGCCCGTCGACCTGTTTCACCGGCTCCTGGCAGCCCGAGCCCAAGCCGAGGAAAGCGGCCGCCACGACAGCAACCGATGACAAGTGAAGGCGCGGAGACATGCGGGGCCGCGAAGGCGCGGAGACGTCAGTATTTTGTCAGGGAATGATCGATCTGTTCGGCCCAGGCCTGGATGCCACCGGCCACATTCGTAACATCCTGGCGGCCGCGGGAGCGCAGGTAGGCGGCGACATGCCGGCTGCGGACACCGGCCTGGCAGAGGATCAGGAGGGGAATCCCCTGCGGCAGCGAATCGGCCTGCGCCGGGATTTCGCGCATGGGAATCGCGATGCATCCGGAAATCTGGCTGATCGCCAGTTCCCACGGCTCGCGCACATCCACCAGCGCCGCGCCCTCGGACATCATGCGGGCGGCGGTGGCGACGTCGATTTCCAGCGGCAAATCCATTGGCGGAACGGTTGTCTCCGGTCCGCCCTTTTGGCAACTCCCCGTTTCGCCGTTGACGCTGGTCGCGCGGCCATTGGTGTAAAGGAATGGGGGATAGATTCATCGTGATCATGGCCGGCGGAAGCGGAGAGCGCTTCTGGCCGCAAAGCCGGCGCAACCGCCCGAAACATCTCCTGCCGATCGTCGGCGAAACGTCGATGCTGGCGCAGACGGTCGAGCGCGTGGCGCGCAGCGTCCCGCGCGAAAACATCTGCGTGATCACGACGCGGGCCCAGTTCGACGGCTGTCGCGCGGCCTGCCCGGGTCTCCCGCCGGGCAACATTGTCGCCGAGCACGAAGGACGCGACACCGCGGCGGCCACCGGGGTCGCGATGCTTCTGATCAAGCGCCTGAATCCTCTGGCCGCGTTCGCGATGCTGCCGGCCGACCACGTCATCCACAACACCGCGGAGTACAACTCGGTGCTCGCCTCCGCCTTTGCGGCCGCCGAATCGGATGACGTCATGGTGACGCTCGGCATCCAGCCCTCCGGACCGGAAACTGGATTCGGCTACATCCAGCGCGGCGCGACCTGGAAGCAGTTCGACGGCCGGACCTTGTTCCGGGTGCGGCGTTTTGTTGAAAAGCCCAATCTCGCCACGGCCACGGGTTATCTCGCGTCCGGCGACTATTTTTGGAACGCGGGCATGTTCGTGTGGCGGGTGCCGGTGGTGGCCGAGGCCTTCGCTCGCCACGCGCCGGAATTGAATGCCGGACTCGCGGACCTCGAACGTGCCGTCGCCCAGGGGTCGTGGGATGACGCCTTGCGCGAAGTGCATCCGCGATTGCCGAAAATTTCGGTCGACTACGCGCTGATGGAGAAATCTCCGAACGTCGTGGTGTTGCCCGCCACCTTTGACTGGGACGACGTGGGCGCGTGGCCGGCCGTCGCCAATCATTTTCCCAAGGATGCCGGAGGCAATGTGATCCGGGGCAGCGGCCTCGTCGAAGGCGGCACGGGAAACATCGTCGTGTCGGAGGACGGCCACCTGACGGCTGTCGTGGGCGCGAGCGACCTGATCGTCGTGCATACCCCGGACGCAACGCTGGTCGTTCCGCGCGCCCGCGCGCAGGAGATCAAGAAACTGCTCGAGCGTCTGCGGGCCGACCCTGGCAAAGCCGAATTTCTCTGACCATGCGGTGCCTCGGCATCGATTACGGCACAAAGCGGATCGGGCTGAGTCATGGTGACGAGGTCGGGGTGGCCATGCCGCTGCCGGCCCTGATCGGCGTTCCACCCGGGAAACGCCGGGAGCGGATCGGTGAATTGATCCGGCAGCGGCGCGTCACCGACCTCGTCGTCGGTTATCCGTTCAACATGGACGGCACGGTCGGCTTCAAGGCGCGCGAAGTGGATGCCTTTGTCGCCGGTCTCAAGGCGGATTTTGGCCTGCCCGTGCATCTCGTCGACGAGACGCTCACCAGTCATGCGGCGGAGGAATCGATTGCTCGAAAATCGCGGCGCGCGGTGCGGAGCAGCGGGCTCGTCGATTCGCGCGCGGCATGCCTGATCCTGCAGGATTTTCTCGACCATCGGTCAACGGCGTAGATTTCGCGCTGGCCATTTGCCGGCCGCGCGGCCTTGAAACGATGGTCATGGTGACCACGAACCGATCCACCGCGGAGTCCCGCCGGCCATGACCGGGACGGTGCCGGCTTCCACTCGATGGAAGGTCGTGTGCGCCTATGACGGCACGCCATTCCATGGGTGGCAGAGCCAGCCCACCGGGAACGCGATCCAGGACGTGATCGAACGCCAGCTCGCGAAGGTCGTGCATCAGCCACTGCGCGTCCATGGCAGCGGACGGACCGATTCCGGTGTCCATGCCCTCGGCCAGGTCTTCCATTTCGACGCGCCCTGGAGCCATGGAGCGGACAAACTGCGCCTCGCGCTGCAGGCGGGATTGCCCCGTTCCATTCAACTGAAGTCGCTGCGCCGGGCGCCGGCGACCTTTCACGCCCGCTTTTCGGCCCGCGGGAAAATCTATCGCTACCAGATCGTGTGCGGCGACGCGGACCCCTTTACCGCGCCTTTTAGCTGGTCGGTCCGGGCGCCACTGGACTGGGATCGCATGCAAGCGGCCGCGGAGCTCCTACGGGGCACCCATGACTTCTGGGCCTTTTCGGCAGAAAACGGCACCCGCCGGGAGTCGACCATTCGCACGCTCAAACGCCTCGTGCTCCATCGCTCGGGACGACGGATTCGGCTGACCCTGGAGGCCGACGGATTTTTGTTCAAGATGGCCCGCGGCCTCACCGGTGCCCTCGTCGCCGTCGGTTCGGGCAAACTCGATTCCTGTGACATCGCGGAGCTGCTTCGCACGGGCCGGCGAATTCCCGAAGTCCAAACCGCGCCGCCGGAAGGATTATTTCTCGTGCGGGTGATCTATTGACGGAAGACGGCGAAATCGCGCGCCGACCGAAATGGGAGCGGGGAACACGATGCGGATCCTGGGACGGGCGGCGGCAACGCTGCTGTATCCCCGGAGCTGCGTGCACTGCAGCAGTGCGGTGGAGGAGGGGATGTATCAAAACATCTGCAGGCCGTGTGAGGCGCGGATTCACTGGGCCACGGGCGCCTGCTGCACGACCTGCGGGCATCCGTTTTCCGGCATGATGGATGTCGGGCGGCGATGTCCGCATTGCGAAAGGCTGGAGCCGGTGTTTGGCGAGGGCCGGACGGCGGTGCTGCTGCGCGGACCGGCGAGGTCACTGGTGCATGTCCTGAAATACCATCACGGCCTGCATGTGCTCGCGGACATTGTCGCCATCATGCGGGCCTGCCCCGGCTATGCGGACTTCGCGCGGGGAGCCGCGCTGGTACCGGTGCCGCTGCATCCGCGCAAACAGCGGGAGCGGGGTTACAATCAGAGTGAACTGCTCGCCGACTGCGTCGCCAGGGCCAGTGCGGAAACCCATCGGGCCCCCGTTCTCGTTCGTGTCGCCGACACCGCGTCGCAGACCGCCTTCAATCGGGAAGCCCGGCAGGCGAACCTCAAAAATGCCTTTGCGTTGGCTCCCGGGACGGTCATTAGTCCTCCCACACGCTATCTTATCGTAGATGACGTTTTCACCACGGGCTCCACGTTCAATTCCTGCGCCGCTGTTCTCCGGCGTGCGGGTGCATTGAACGTTGACGTCCTTACCTTCGGTCACGGTTAAGTTGTCGTCATGACGCATTTTACGAAACCTCCGATGTCGGCGCCCAGGAAGCGCAAGAACATCCCGGAAGGACTCTGGACCAAGTGCCCGATCTCGGACGAGATCGTGTTCAACAAGGACCTGGAGCAGAACCTGATGGTGGTGCCGAAGAGCGGCTATCATTTCCCGATTGGCTGCCGGCAGCGGATCACCTCCCTGGTCGACGACGGCGTTTTCGAGGAACACGACGCCGGGGTGAAATCGGCCGACCCGCTGAAGTTTGTGGACTCGGCGAAGTACCCGGACCGCCTCAAACGCTACGAAAGTGAAAGCGGATTGCCCGAGGCCGTGATCTGCGGCGTCGGCAAGATTCACGGCCACACGGTTTCGCTGTCCGTGATGGATTTCCGCTTCTGCGGCGGCGCGATGGGCGCGGCGGTCGGGGAGAAGATCACGCGCGCGATCGAACGCGCCCGGGAACGGAAGATTCCGTGCATCGTTGTCAGTTCGTCCGGCGGCGCGCGGATGCAGGAGGGGATTTTCAGCCTCATGCAGATGGCCAAGACGAGCGCGGCGCTCGGCCGGTTGTCCGAGGCCAGGCAGCCGTACATTTCCGTCCTGACTCATCCGACCACCGGCGGCGTCACCGCCAGCTTCGCGACGCTGGGGGACATCATCCTCGCCGAGCCCGGGGCGATGATCGGTTTCGCCGGTGCGCGCGTGATCAAGGAGACCACGAAGCAAACCCTGCCCCCGGGCTTCCAGACCGCCGAGTTTCTGCTCAAGCACGGCCTGATCGACCAGATTGTCAGCCGCCTCGAGATGAGGGACCGCCTCGGGGCGCTGCTCACCGGACTGCATGGACGCCGGAAGGCGAAGGCGATGGCCGCCGCCGTCGGATAGCCGCCGTCGCCGCATGCCGCTGCCCGCATCGTCGCTGGCCGACTACGCGTCGGTCGCCGAGCACCTTGTCGGTCTCAAGAGCTCCGGGGTTCGCTTCGGCGTCGAACGAATGGCCCGGCTGGCCGAGGCCATCGGGCACCCCGAACGCCTGTATCCGGTGATCCACCTGGCGGGCACCAACGGCAAGGGTTCCGTGGCCGCAATGCTGGAGTCGATCCTGCGCGCGGCCGGTCATCGCACCGGGATGTATACCTCGCCGCACCTCGTGAAACTCGGGGAGCGCGTCCAGGTCGACCGCCGCATCCTGGCCGAGGAGGAGATCGTGGCCTTCGTCTCCGAACTGGCCCCGATCGCGCGGCGCCTCGCGGACGACGGGCCCGACGAGCATCCGACCTTTTTCGAGTTCATGACCGCGATGGCCTTCCTGAAGTTTGCGCGCGCCCGGGTGGCGGCGGCCGTCATCGAAACCGGCATGGGCGGCCGTCTCGACGCGACCAATATTGTCACACCCGAGGTCTCCATCATCACCTCGATCGGCTTCGACCACATGGAGTATCTCGGAGACAGCCTCGCGCAGATCGCGGCGGAAAAGGCCGGCATCATCAAGGAGGGAAGGCCGGTGATCATCGGACGCCTGCCCGCGGAAGCGGAACACACGGTCCGGGAGATCGCGGCGGCCCGGAATGCGCCGGTGCATTCCGTGCGCGCCACGTTCGGCGACGACATCAATTCGTATCCGCAGACCAACCTGGAGGGTGAATACCAGCGCTGGAATGCCGCGACTGCCGTGCTGGCTTCACGGATACTGGCGGCGCGCTTCGGCCTGGCCGACGACATCGTTGCCCGCGGACTGCAGCAGGTCTCGTGGCCGGGACGATGGCAACGCACCCGCGTGGGCGACCGCGTGGTCATACTTGACGCCTCGCACAACCTGGAGGGAGCCGCGGTGCTCGACGCGAACCTCACTCGGCTCGTCGCGGAGACGGGGCGGGCGCCGGTCGTGGTGACCGGCGCGCTCGGCGAATATCGCGCCCGGGCATTGCTCGAGGTCGCCTGCCGGCATGCGCGGGAAATATATCTGGTTCCCCCGCACACCGCCCGGGCCTGTACCTACGCGCAACTGGAGGAGGCGGCCCCGGCGGCATATCGTGACCGCCTGCGCCGATCCACCGTGGACGAAGTGTTCCCCACCAGTGACTACTGCGCGATTGGCACCCCCGGGGATATCGTTGTGATAACGGGCTCCCTCTATCTGCTCGGCGAAATATTGGAGAGGATTGAACCCGGCCGGGGTGGCCAGGAAGCCCGCCTGCAGGATTTCTGAAATGAATAGAGGCTTGTCCTCTCTCCAAAAGATAGCACCTTATATACATGGTCACATCAAAACTAAGGGCCTTGCAGGCTTACGAGCAGAAGGTTGATGCTCTGCGCAAGGAAATCGAGGGCATGCGGCACGAGCTCATCGCTCTGCCCGGAAAACACGGCTTTGCCTCCATGGCGGCCTTCATCAAGGAATTGCGTCGGGCCGAGAAGGGTGGCGGCGGCAAACCCGGTCGCCGTCGGCGCGCGAAGATCACCCCGGAGACCAAGCAGAAGGTCAAGTCCCTGGTCGGCGCCAAGAAGACCGGCAAGCAGATTGCCGCGCAGCTCGGCATATCGCTGCCGAGCGTGCAGAACATCAAGCGCGAGCTCGGCTTGGTGAAGAAGCGCGGCTGAGGCCGCGTTCGTTGCTTCGTACTCCCCGGCCCGGGCGAACTTTGTTCGCTCCGGCAGGGGTTTTTATTGCCCGCGGTCCAGGGCGAGCAGCGCGGTCGTGGACGGCACGTCGCGGATGATCTGCGACGGCGCCGGACCGACCCCGAGATAGCGAAGATTGGGCAGGGTGCCGGGCAGGCGATCGCCGTACGCGACCGCCACCACGCTGCGCACCATCGCCGCGGCATAGCGTTGGGCCGCGCGCGGAAGATCGCCGAACCGGCGGACCCGGGAAATATCCTCGGTCCATCCCGGATGGGTTGTATATACGGGCCGCAGCGTGCGGCGCAGCGCCTCGTTCCGCGGCACATGCGCGAGGCGGCGGCCCGACTCGTCCTCGTAGGCAATGCAAACGCGCAACTCCTCGCCGCCGGTCAGCGCGTCGATCTTGTTGATCATCAAATCCTGGAATCCGCCGTAGCGCAGGGCGTCGCCTTTTTCGACCGCATCATACCAGCCCACCATGCGCTGCCGTCCCGTCGTCGTGCCAAACTCGAGCTGCTTCAGGCGCTGGCCGAGCGGCTGCCCGTCCTCCATCTGCGTGATGAAGGTGTGCGTTCCGACCTTGGTGTCATAGGCCTTGGCCACCGCAAACGTGTGCACCGGCTGGACCGGCAGGCCGGCGCTCGAGAAAAATTCCGGCGTGAAGGTATGCGAGGCCGTCACGTTCGGCGAGAAACCGTGCCGCTTGTCGAGCCAGAAGGCCTGCCCGAACTCGCCGATGATGGATCGGCCGGCGGCCAGCTCGCCGAGCGCGAGTTCGCGCACGTCGCCGATGCACGTCCGCAGGCGCTGGCCCGCCTCCCAGTAGGCGGCCGTCAGTTTTTCCAGATCCAGCGTGAAGGGCTCGGGCCCGCGGAAACGCCCGAAATCGAATTCCTCGCGTGCGAATAGGCCCGCCTCGATCAGCTCGGCATGCGCGCGCGTCTCGGCCGTCGTCAGCCGTTCAAAGAATCCGTCCCAAACGGCCGCGCTGGTCCGGCAGACGTGCTGGATCGTCCGCAGGGCCCGATCCGCGCGCTGGGCGAGTTTGCGCGCGAAAAAGTTCGGCCCGCCGAGAAAATCGGCGAACGTGATCTGCCACTGCCCGGTCTCGTCCTGGTACGCGGGCGTGATCCCGCGCCCGGTGGAACCGCGCGGCTCCTCCTGCAGGATGTTGACGCGGTAGTCCTCCCATGCGAGGTCGAGGAGGCGATGCGAGAGATCGGAGCACATGGCCCGTTCGTCCACGAGCAGGCGCGAAAAGATCCGGTAGCCCTTTTTCTCCAACGGCACCGATTCCCACAGGATCTTCCGGGGATCGGCCACGACCCCGGCCCCGAGGCAAAGGTGGCGGACGGATTCCTCGACCACACCTGCGGGCAGGAGGTTAAGCTTCAGCCCGCCCGCCGTGTGGCCGGAGTTCGAGCCGCCATTGACCTTGAAGACCACGGAGACCGCGGCGGGGGTCGAACGCAGCTCCTCGACCACCTCCGGAATCAGGCGCCCCTTGCCTTCGTCACCGAAGGAAATGCCGACATCCGCGATGAGCCGGCTGCTGAAAGGGGGGAGCGACATGCGATGGATGGCAGCCGAAGCGGTCCCGGTTGCCGAAAAGCAAAAACGCGACCGCCCGGCATGCGGCAAGGCAAATCATCCGGCATGACGCTCGGCGCCCCCGCCGCGGCGGGCCGCCAATCCGAAGATGACTCCCACCGCCGCCCCGGCGACATGCGCCAGCGGCACGTCGCGGATCCCGGTCACCAGCATGGCTTGTCCGGAAACCGATTCGACCGTGATCTTGGCCGCGACGATGACGAGGACGCCCCACCAGAACCACGCCGGACTGGAGGATTGCGTTCCGACCTGGGAGCAGGCGAGGCATACCAGGATGCCGGTGGCGACCCCCGAGAGCCCGCCATAGGCCAGCAGCCCCGGCTCGGCGGCCAGGAGAACGGCCGAGATGAAGACGGGCGAAAGAAGGTAAAACCATCGGGCGGCCCGCGGGTGAATGAGTTCAAACCATCCTCCAGCGGGGATGAAGACGCAAAGATTCCAGAACAAGTGGCTCAGATTGAAATGCACGAAATGCCCGGTCCAGGCACGCCAGATGGCGCCATGCAGGATGTTCGATCGCTGATAGAGCAGGTCCGGACCGATGCCCGACGCGTGAATGGCGATTGTCGCGATCGCGAGCCCCAGGGTAACCCTGGGAACGCGCCGAAAACGGCGGACAGCGGTTTTCGCGGACACGGCGCCGAAGGTCCGCGGCTTAACCTTTGCGGGTCGCCACTTCAATCACGTCGTGCGGCGCCGCTTCCTTTTGTCCCGCCGGCGTGACCCGGACGTAGCGGGCGCGGGCCTTGATTTCGCCCAGGGTTCGCGCACCGAGATATCCCATGCCCGACTGCACGCCACCCAGAAGGGTGCCCAGGACATCGTCCGCCGAGCCGGAAACCTCCTTCAGGGCCTCGATGCCCTCGGCCGCCACCTTGCGGTTCGTGTCAGTCCTGTCGTGGCCATAGCGCGCCGCGGAGCCCGCCTTCATCGCCGCCGCGCTGCCCATTCCGCGATATTGCTTGTAGAGCTTGCCCGAGATCTCGAGCACTTCTCCGGGCGCTTCGCGGCAACCGGCCAGCAAGCCGCCGAGGATGACGGCATCCGCGAGAGTGAGGGCCTTCACAATATCGCCCGACTTCGTGATTCCTCCGTCGGCAAGAAGACGGACACGCCTTTTCGCGGCCGCCCGGCTGGCCACGTAAAGCGCCGTGAGCTGTGGGATGCCCACCCCCGCGACCAGCCGAGTCGTGCAGATCGAGCCCGGGCCCTGGCCGATCTTGATCGCGTCGGCGCCGCAGGCGGCCAGGTATTCCACGCCGGAGGCCGAGGTCACGTTGCCCGCGATGATCGTGAGGTTTTTGAATTCCCGGCGGATCATCTTCACCATGTCACCGACGCCGGCGGTGTGCCCGTGGGCGGTGGAGACCGCCACGACATCGACCGCCTCGTCAACCAGCGCCCCGACCTGGGAGATTATCCGGTCGCGATGCAGTTCGCCCGTTGGACGGCGCACCGGCGCGATGGCGGCTCCGGCGACGAGGCGAAACTGGCTGTCGCGCGCCGGCTTCCGATGCGACTTGGCCTCGGTGGTGATGCGTTCGACATCGGAAATTGTGACCAGCCCCCGCAGGCGATCCTGCTCGTCCACGACGAGGATTTTGTGGAGACCGACGTTCTCGTTGAAGAAGCGGTCCGCCTCCTTGATCGGGTCCGCGGACATGCGTTTGTGCGGAACGGTGACGAGCTGCTTGCGCGGTGTCATCACGTCGGCGACCCGCCGCGCCTTGTATCGCTCCTTGACCAGATTGCCGGACAGCAACCCGACCAGGCGACCCTCGCTGTCGGCGACCGGGAACGTCCGAAAATCAAACCGGCGCTGCTCGATCAGGGCGAGGACGTCGCCGACCGAGGAATCGGGGGCCACGGTGATCGGGTCCTGGATGAGTCCGTGGATGTGGCGTTTCACGCGGGCCACTTCCTTCACCTGGTCGTTGGGCGGCAGATTGCAGTGGATCAGTCCCAGGCCGCCGTTGAGCGCCATCGCGATCGCCATGCCGGACTCCGTGACGGTGTCCATGTCGGAGGACACGATCGGGATCTGGAGTCGCAGCGAGTCGGACAGCTCCGTGGCCAGGTCGGCATCCTTGGGCAGGACCTCGCTGTATGCGGTCGCGAGCGAGACATCGTCATAGGTCAGCGCGACCGGTTGATTGAGGGCGAAAAAGCGATTCGCCGGCAGATAATACTCACCGTCTGCAGCAACAGTCTTGGTCATGTTGCCGTGGACGAAATACTCCGCTCGCCGCAAACCTCAACGTTTATTTCGCGCGGACCGCGCCGCCTTCGCCGCTTTCCTTTCGGCCTTCACGCTGCTTGTCTGGGTGGAGATGGAATATCGCCTGGCCCGCAAGTCATACCGCCTGCCGATGCGCCATGCGCTGCGCACGGCCCACGGTTCATGGAGCAAGCGGGAGGGAATCCTGGTGCGCCTCGAATCGCCGTCGGGAGTCACCGGATTCGGCGAGGCGGCGCCCATTCCGTGGTTCGGGACCGAAACACTGGCCGAAGCCGACGCCCGCCTCGCGGGCCTGGGAGATCGGCCGGCGGCGGACTTGCTGCAGGCGGTGCCGGCGCGTTTCGGCTGTGTGCGGTTTGCGCTGGCCTGCGCCCTGGCGCCGGTGACGATGCCTCCCGGGCGTCGGCCGGTCACGGCGCTGCTGCCGGCCGGGCGGGCTGCGATCGAGATGCTGCCCGACCGGCTCGCCGATGGATTCCTCTCGTTCAAATGGAAGGTCGGTGTCGAGGCGCCCGCCGACGAGATGGCGATGCTCGACGATCTGCTCGCCGCGCTGCCCGCGTACGCACGATTACGCGTCGACGCGAACGGCGCGTGGGACCGCCGCACGGCCGCGCGGTGGCTGGATCGCGGGGCCGGGCGGCCGGTGGAGTTTTTCGAACAGCCGCTGAGCCCGGAGGATGTCGACGGGTTGCTCGGGCTGGCCGCCGATTATCCGGTGACACTGGCGCTTGACGAATCGGTGGCCACGCTGGCCGCCGCCCGGGAGTGGCAGGAACGCGGGTGGCGCGGGATCTTCGTGATAAAACCAGCGCTCGCGGGACCGCCCGACGAAATCACGGAGTGGGTCGCCCGCAGCGGGGCCGACGTGGTGATATCGAGCTCGATTGAAACCGCGGTGGGGCGGACCGCGCTTGTTCGTCTCGCGTGCGACGAAAAAGTGACACGACGGGCGGCCGGCCTGGGCGTGGGGCCCATTTTCGTCGATGAGGGATGGAACGGACCGGCCATGGCGCCGCTGCTCGACGCAACGTGGATCAACGCGGTTTCCCCGGAGGCCCTGTGGAACGCGCTGAGTTGACCGCGGCGGTCATGCGTTCCCTCGGTCGGATTCCGTCGGCCACGGGTTCCTCGTCCAATCTCGTGGTTGAAGCCTCGGCGGATGAATTCCGCGCGGGATTCGCCGCCGCGCTGGCCGGACGCCGCGATGTGTTCCTGGGGAATCCGGCGTGGAGTGCCGCGGAACGGACGGCGGCGGATGCCATCGCGAATCAGGCCGGTCCGGCGGCGGGCGATCGCGGATGGCTGATGATCCCGACCGGCGGTTCATCCGGAAGCATTCGTTTTGCCCGGCACGATGGCGCGACGATCGCGGCGGCGGTGCAGGGGTTCACTTCCCATTTCGGCCTCGGCAAAGTGAACGTGTTCGGGGTTCTGCCCTTGTTTCATGTCGGCGGCTTGATGGCGTGGATGCGCAACGTCCTCACCGGGGGCGACTTTCTGGCGGGCGACTGGCGGGAGATCTCGTCGGGTGTGTTGCCGATCCCGCCCGAACGAACGGACGGATGGTTGCTGTCGCTGGTTCCTACGCAACTGGAGCGACTGCTCGCGCGAGCCGATGGACTTGACTGGCTGCACCGGTTTCGCGTGATCCTTGTCGGTGGCGCTCCCGCCTGGTCGTCGCTGCTGGATCGGGCGGCCGAGGCGTCGCTGCCGGTTTCGGTGGGCTATGGCATGACCGAGACCGCGGCCATGGTCTCGGCCGTGCGGCCGGAGGATTTCCTTCGCGGCGATCGCAGCTCCGGGCGCGCGCTCCCGCATGCGCACATCGCCGTCGGCGCCGACGGTGTGATTGCCATTACCGGTGAATCGGTGTGTCGCGGCTATTTCCCCGACTTCTCCGCGGGCCGCAGTTTTGTCACGGAAGACCTGGGTTCGATCGACGAAAACCGCCGGCTGCACGTGCTCGGTCGTCGCGATGGCGTGATTATCACCGGAGGGGAAAAGGTCTTCCCCGACGAAGTGGAGGCGGCCCTGCGGGCAACCGGGCAATTCACCGACGTCGTCGTGGTTGGACTGCCGCACCGGGAATGGGGCCAGGAAGTGGTGGCGGCCTACGCGTCCGGACAAGAACCGGATCTGGCCAGAGTGCAGGCGACCCTGCTCGCGGCCCTGGCGAAATTCAAACATCCCAAGCGCTACATCGCCCTTTCGGACTGGCCTCGGTCGGACAACGGGAAGGTCCGGCGAAGCGAGATCATCCGGTCGCTCGCGGGCAGCATCGCTTAGCCGGACTCATGCAATTGAACACTCGATTGGCTCTATGAAACTGCGAATCAAATGGTGGAGCGTGTTGTCCTCAACGCGCTTCGTTTCGCGAACGTGTTGAGACAACGCGTTCCACCCCCAACTGCATGAGTCCGGCTTAGCTGTCCGGTGTTTCCACGGGGACTGCGGAATGCTTTGCGCGGGCGTCGATTCACTGTTTCGTTTGCGGGGTGACCAAGTCTGAAATCGCGTCGGTTTTGACCGACATTGGCGTGCTCCTCGAACTCAAGGGGGAAAATCCCTTCAAGGTCCGCGCCTACCAGACGGGCGCGCGCGCGATCGAGGGCCTGGCCGAGGATGAGCTCCAAAAACGGGTCGCCGACGGAACACTTCAGGACGTCAAGGGGATCGGTGAGGCGCTGGGGCAAAAGGTCACCGAACTGGCCACGACCGGCCGCCTTGAGTTTTATGAAAAGCTGAAGACGTCGCTTCCGCCCGATCTCGTGGACCTGCTGGGGATTCCCGGCGTCGGCCCGAAGAAGGTGAGGGCGCTGCACGAGCGGCTGGGCATCGACTCGATCGAGAAGCTTCAGGCGGCCTGCGCGGACGGCCGCGTTGCCGCACTCGAGGGCTTCGGGGAAAAGACGCAGGAGAAAATTCTGGCCGGCATCCGGAACCGCGAGCGCTACGGCAACCGGCACATCTGGTTTGCCGCCTGGACGGTCGCGGAACCCATTCTCGCGGGATTGCGTTCGCTGCCGCAGGTGTTGCGGGCCGAGCACGCAGGCAGTCTGCGGCGACGCGTGGAAACGGTGGGCGACCTGGATTTCCTGGTCGCGACGCGCGAGCCGAAACCGGTGGGGGACTGGTTCGTGGCGCGGGAGGGTGTCCGCGAAGTCACCGCTCACGGCGAGACAAAGGCGAGCGTCAGGCTGCAGTCGGGCATCCAGGCCGACCTGCGCCTCGTGCCGCCCGAACAGTTTGTCTTTGCGCTCCATCATTTCACGGGGTCGAAGGATCACAACGTCCAGATGCGCCAGCGGGCTCTGGCGCGTGGATTGTCCCTGAGCGAGTGGGGCCTCGTGGCGGCCGAAGGCGAGGGGACCGCGAAGCAGAAAGCGGAGGACCAGGGGCGGAAAACCGACGTCGACTCCGAGGAAACCCTGTTCCGCAAACTCGGGCTGGCCTTCATTCCGCCCGAGCTGCGGGAGGGCCAGGGCGAGATCGAGGCGGCCGAAAAGGGCGAACTTCCCCATTTGATCACCGTGCGGGACATCCGCGGTGTTTTCCACAATCACACCACGGCATCCGACGGTCACAACACGCTCGAGGAGATGACGGCGGCGGCGGAGACGCTCGGCTTGGAATACCTCGGCATTTCCGACCATTCCAAGTCGAGCTTCCAGGCCCGAGGGCTCGACGAGGTCCGCCTCGCGGCCCAGGTCGCGGAGATCCGGGCGCTCAACGCCGCGAAGAAGTTCAAGACCTGGGTGTTCAGCGGCAGCGAATGCGACATCCTGCCGGACGGGCGGCTTGATTTTCCGGACGATGTCCTGGCCCAGCTCGACTATGTGGTCGTGTCGGTGCACTCATCCTTCCAGCAGTCGCGCGCCGACATGACCCGACGGATCATCCGGGCGATTGAGCACCCGCGTGTCACGATGCTCGGGCATCTGACCGGGCGGATTCTGCTCGAACGCGAGGGTTACGACGTCGACGTGGACAAGGTGATCGACGCGGCCGCGGCGAATCGCGTCATCATCGAACTCAACGCGAATCCCCTCCGGCTCGACATGGATTGGCGCCACTGGCGGCGGGCCGCGGAAAAAGGCGTCCTGACCTCCATCAACCCGGATGCGCACTCGGTCGGTCAGCTCGCGTACTATGAGATTGGCGTCGGTGCGGCGCGCAAGGGCTGGCTGACCCCCGCGCACGTCGTCACAACCCGGCCCCTCGCCGGCATCCGCACGGTGCTCGCGGCGAAGGCGGGCCGTTAGGCTGGGCCGACGCACGCTTGCGGGCGACCGCGGGACCCTGTTACCTCGCGCGCGCAACTGGCGATGCTTCTCAATCGAAACCGCGGTCTGACGAATCTGCACGGTGCCCTGGTGCTGCTCATCCTGGCGGCATTTTACTGGCTGTACGCGGAAACGATCATCACCTGGTTCTCCCACAGCATCCGCCTGACCCGGGAGGCGAATCCGGTGCCTTACTTTCTGTCGGTCGTCGTCGGCCTCGTTTTGGGCTGGGGCCAACTTACCGCGGTCGGTCCGCGGCTCGCCCGGCTTGCCGGCGGCGAGGCGGCCGGGCTGGCCACGCGGCAGATGGTCATCGTGGCCGTCGTGACATTCGGCCTGATGTTTGCGACGCAGGACCGCAGCATCAGCCGCCTTTTCCTCGGCTCGTATCTCGTCCTGGCGTGGCTGGGCCTGATCGTCCTGCACCTCATGCTGCCTTCGTGGCTGGCCCGGCGTTTTTTCGGGCGCGGACAACCGATACCGACGTTGTTCATCGGTCGCGGCGACGGACGGACCGAGGCGGACGAATGGCTGCGGCAGCGAACCCACCTGGGATTGCAGATGGCCGGATATGTCACGCTCGAGTCCGATGCGGCGGCGGAAACCGTGGCGGAGGCGATGGCCGGACGGAATATCGGACAGGTCGTCCTGATGGAGTTGCCGGCGCAAAACGCCCGGGCCCGTGCCGTGGTGGAGGCGTGCCAGGCCCGCGGCTGCCGGCTGCTGCTGCACCACGACATCGAGGAGCGTCTCGGGCATCCGGTCGCGTCGATCGCGGAGGAGGGCCATCACTATTTCACGCTGCACGACGAGCCGCTGGAAGAGCCCCTGAACCGCGCGGTCAAACGGCTCTTCGACCTCGCGGTCTCGCTACCGCTCGTCGTGCTCGTCCTGCCGCCACTGTGCACGTTGGTCTGGCTGATGCAGCGGTTTCAGTCGCCCGGACCGCTGTTTCACATTCGGCCGCGGTCGGGAGAGAAGCGGGCGCCATTTCCGATGGTGAAGTTCCGGACCATGCATCTTGCGCCCGCGAGCGAATCCGACGAGCGGCGGCAGGCGGCGCGCGATGATCAGCGCATTTATCCGTTCGGACATTTCCTGCGGCGCCACAGCCTGGACGAGTTCCCGCAGTTCTGGAACGTGCTGGTCGGCGAAATGAGCATCGTCGGCCCTCGGCCCGTCATGCCGCTGCTGGACGAGGAATTCGAGCGCCAGGCCCGTTCGTACAGGACGCGGCACCTGATCCGGCCGGGCATCACGGGTCTGGCGCAAAGTCGTGGGTTCCGCGGCGAGATTGTCACCCCGGAGCAACTGCACGAGCGCGTCCGCCTCGACCTCTACTACCTCGGGCACTGGTCGCTCTGGCTCGACGTCCAGATCGCCGCCCGCACGTTGCTGCAGATCTTTTTGCCACCGCCCAGCGCCTACTGACGCGCGGCGACGGACGGGCGACAAAGGTGGTCGCCGATTTCCACATCGGCTACAGCGGCATCGGGATGGAAACCGACGCTCACCTACGGCATCGTTCCGGCCAACAGACCCGCCGGAAGCTTCCGGGTCTCTCAACCCGCAACGTTCAATGCGGGCGTCGCCTCAGTTCGGACCATGATGGAGCAGGGGAGGTTCGGTCGGCTCGCTGGCCGCGGCCACGCGCCGCGCCATATCCGCCCAATAGGCGGCTTCCTGCTCGCGTCGCACCAGGAGCCGATATTCGGCGTCACCGGCGAAAAAGATGAAAATGAAGAGGACCCCGACCAGGGTCCAGTGCAGCACGAGAAACGCGATGACGGCGAAAACCGGAGCCAGGATCCGGGCCGTCATGACCGCGTAGCGGGTCGCCTTCATGTAGGGAAACCGCAACGCGAGCAGCGCCCGGAGGATTCGTCCGCCGTCCATCGGATAGACGGGGAGCAGGTTGAAGATCCCCATCACGAGGTTGGCGGCGGCCAGCAACGTGCCGACGCCCAGCCAGGACTGTTCGGAAAAAGTCTGGTCACTCATGAGCGTGCTCCAAAAGAACGGCAGCATCGCCGCGAAGATGACGAAATTCACCGCCGGACCCGCGATCGTGATCAGCAACTCGGCACTGGGCTCACGCGGAATCCGGTCGAACTCCGCCATGCCGCCGATCGGCATGAGGAGGATGCGCGGCACCTGAACGCCGTAGCGGCGCGCCGTCAGGCTATGGCCCAGTTCATGCAGCACCACGCAGACAAAAAACAGCAGGACGAGCAGGACCTGCCAGCCCATGCCCGCCGCTCCGCCGCTCTGCCATCCTTCATACGCTTCGTAGGCCAGGAGCAGCGCAAAGCTCGCGTGGACCGAAAGCTGTATGCCGAAGATGCGAAACAAGTTAATTGACCAGCCCAGCATGGACACTAAGTAGAACCAGCTTTGGCCCCAGCGCTAACATAATCCCGACATGTCCGCCGAATCCACCGCACCCACCGTTCTCGTGATCGATGACGACACGGAGGTGCGCTATTCGCTGAACCGGGTGCTGTCCTCGCAACATTATCGGGTGCAGGAGGCTGCGAGCGGCGACGAGGGGGTGGCGGCGGTCAAGAAACAGGCGCCCGACGTGGTCCTGCTCGACAACCGGATGGGAGGGATGAGCGGCCTCGAAACGCTCCAGCACATCCGGGCGGCCAATCCCAAGCAGTTGGTCATCTTCATGACGGCGTTCGGCACGGCCCAGACCGCGATCGAGGCGATGAAATTCGGCGCCTACGATTACGTGGTGAAGCCATTCGATCCAACCAAGTTGCTCGCACTGGTGGAGAGCGCCCTGCGCACCCAGGCCGACAGCCGGTCGGCCGCCGGTTATCAGCCCGTGGTCAACACGGAGGAGCACAAGGAAGGGATCGTCGGCGTGTCGCCCGCCATGCAGCAGGTCTTCAAGGTCATCGGCCAGTTTGCCGCGAGCGACGCCTCCGTCATGATCACCGGCGAAAGCGGCACGGGCAAGGAACTCGTGGCCCGCAGCCTCCACCGGCACAGTCACCGGTCGGCCAAGCCGTTTGTCGCGGTCAACTGCGCGGCGATCCCGGAAAACCTGATCGAGAGCGAGCTCTTCGGCCATGAACGCGGATCATTCACCGGCGCGACCGCGCAGCGCCTCGGCAAGTTCGAGTTGTGTGATGGCGGGACCATCTTCCTCGATGAAATCGGCGACATGACGCCGACCACGCAGACCAAGATCCTGCGCGTGCTGCAGGGCGGCGAGATCCAGCGCGTGGGCGGCGTCGAGACGATCAAGATCAACGTGCGTGTCATCGCGGCGACCAACAAGGACCTTGAGGCGCTCGTCCGCGACAAACAGTTTCGCGAGGATCTCTATTATCGCCTGAATGTCGTCCGCGTGAAGCTTCCGCCATTGCGCGAACGCGTGGAGGACATTCCGCAGATCATCGATTTCTTCGTGCAGAACCTCGCCAAGGCCAAGAAGGTCAGGGCGCGCAAGGTCGCACCGGAGGCGCTGGAACTGTTCTCCCGGTATCGCTGGCCCGGCAACGTGCGCGAACTCGAAAACGTGATCTATCGCAGCGCGGTGGCGGCGACGGGCGACACGGTTCTTCCGAAGGATTTGCCCGAGGAGGTGCGGGCTCCGGGCGCGGCGGCCGGCGAGCCAATCGAAGCTCTCTACGACAAGCTGGCGAAGGCGCTTCGCGCGCAGCATCCGGGGGAGGAACTGGCAACTCTCACCGCCGCGATGGAAAGCCGCCTGCCCGGCGAGGCCAAGCCCGCGGCCAGGAAGCGGGCGAAGAAGACGATCTGACGGGGCGCCGGGCCCAACGCCGCACCTCGAGCCGGCGGAAGTTTACCCGGAAACCCGTTCGCTCTCCCGCACAAATCCCTTGGGGTGGGCCTTGTGCCACCGCCAGGCGGTTTCGACGATCGACTCGATGGTGGCGAACCTGGGCTGCCAGCCGAGTTCCCGGCGCGCCTTTGCCGCATCGGCATACAACGCCGGCGGATCGCCCTCCCGTCGCGGCGCGGTCGAGTAGGGCACCTTGAGCCCGGACGCCTTTTCGACGGCGGCGATCACCTGGAAAACCGAAGTCGGCGTCCCGGTGCCAAGATTATAGAAAAGCTGCGCGCCCGGCGTCGCCAGGCGTTCGAAAACGGCGATGTGGGCGCGACTCAGATCGTCCACGTGGACATAATCGCGCAGACAGCTTCCGTCCGGCGTCGGATAATCCGTGCCGAATACCTTCAACGCCGGGCGGATGCCCTGCGCCGCCCCGATCGCGAGGGGAATCAAATGCGACTCCGGGTCATGGTCCTCGCCGATCGCACCATCCTCGGCCGCCCCGGAAGCGTTGAAGTAGCGCAGCGCCGCGAAACTGAGACCGTTCGCGTGCGCGGTCGCCTTCAGGAGATTTTCGACGTCGAGCTTGGTCTGGCCATAGGGATTGATGGGCGCCTGGGGAAGGGTTTCGTCCATCGGCATTTTTTCCGGTACGCCGAACGTCGCGCAGGTCGACGAGAACACCATCTTTCGCACCCCGGAACGCATCATGGCCTCCACGAGCGAAAGCGTGGCGGCGACATTGTTGCGGTAGTATTTGAGCGGATTCGTCACCGATTCGCCCACATAGCAGAACGCCGCAAAATGCATGACGATGTCGATTTTCTCGGTCGTGAGGATGTGCTCCATCGCCGCGCCGTCGCCGAGATTCGTCTCGTGCAGACGAACCGCCGGCGGCAGCGCCGCGCGGTGCCCGTAGACGAGGTTGTCGACCACAACCGGCACGTGACCCGCCGCCATGAGCTGGCGCACGCAATGACTGCCGATATAGCCGGCCCCGCCGGCGACGAGCACTTTCATGGGAGACAGTTATTGATTTTCCGAAGCCATAGGCTAGGCAAATCTGTTTTCATCCGGACCTTGAGCATGGACCTCGCCCGCATCGTGATCACCGGCATCGGCCTGACCGCGCCGAACGGAAACAATATCGCCGAATTCCGGCGCAACCTGCTCGCGGGCGTCTCCGGCATCTCGATGACGGACGTGCGCTACATGGGCCGCTGGCCGGCGGGGTTGTGCAGCTACGATCCGTTGAAGCACCAGCGCAAGAAGGATGTCCGGATCGGCACGCGCGCGGGCAGCATCAGCATCTACTGCGCGCGGGAAGCGCTCGCCGACTCCGGGGTTTCGCTCGAGAACCGCGATCGCAGCCGGATCGGTGTTTTTCTCGGGATCACCGAGCACGGCAACGTCGAGACCGAGAACGAGGTCTACAACATTTCGAAATTCAATTACGACACGAAGTTCTGGACCCACCACCATAACCCGCGCACGGTGGCCAACAGCCCGGCGGGCGAGGTGTCGCTCAACCTGGGCACGACTGGTCCCGCGTACACGATCGGGGCGGCCTGCGCCGCCGGCAACATGGGCCTGATCCACGCCGCGCAAATGCTGCGCCTGGGCGAGGTGGACTTTGCGTTCGGCGGCGGCGTCAGCGAAAGCCCGCAGACGTTCGGGATCTTTGCCGGATTCAAAAGCCAGAATGCGCTCGCGTCGCACGTGGACCCCACCAAGGCGAGCCGGCCGTTCGACAAGGCCCGCAACGGCATCGTCATTTCCGAAGGCGGCTGCATTTACACGCTCGAGCGACTGGACGATGCGAAGGCGAGGGGAGCCCGGATCTATGGCGAACTCGCGGGCTATTGCGTTAATTCGGACGCCACCGACTACGTGCTGCCGAATCCGGAGCGCCAGGCCGAATGCGTCCGCCGCGCCCTGACGAAGGCCCGGATGACCGTGGACGACATCGACATCGTCAACACCCACGCCACCTCGACTCCGCAGGGCGACATCCAGGAATGCGTGGCGATTTCCGCGGTATTCCGCGAGCGCCGGGAACCGGCCGCAATCAACAATACCAAGAGCTTCATCGGCCATGCCATGGGGGCCGCCGGAGCCCTCGAATTGGCGGGCAATCTGCCCAGTTTCGAGGATCGCGTGGTGCACCCGACCATCAATGTCGATGAGCTTGATCCCCAATGTGATATCCCCGGCCTGGTGCTCAACCAACCCCGCTCCGTTAAACGGGTTGACGCCATCCTTAATAATTCCTTTGGTATGCTCGGAATCAATTCAACGCTCATCATCAAGCGCTTCGCCGACTAAAACACCGACCATCCATGACGAAAGACGAGTGCAGGAAGCTGGTAATCGACATCATCTCTGACATCGCGCCCGACGAGGACTTGAGCGATGTGAAGCCGAACGTCCGCCTGCGCGACCAGCTCCAGCTCGATTCGATGGACTTTCTCGATATCGTAATGGAATTGCGGAAACGTCACGGCATTGAGGTGCCGGAGGCGGACTACACGCAATTGGCGTCGCTTGACAGCTGCGCCGACTACCTGACGCCGAAGTTCGTGCCCAAGGCCTGATTTCGGCGGGCCTGCCGCCCTTCGGCGGTTCCACGGTCATGAAAGATTCCCACTACGATGTGGCGATCATCGGTTCGGGCATGTCCGGATTGGCCGCCGGTATCCGCCTGGCCCATTTCGGCAAACGCGTCTGCGTGTTCGAACGCCACAACGCGCCCGGCGGCCTGAACAGCTTCTACAGTTTCGGGGGCCGGAAGTTTGATGTCGGCCTGCACGCGCTGACCAACTTCGTTCCCCCGGGCGTGAAAGGGACACCGCTCGGCAAAATCCTGCGGCAACTGCGGATTGACCGCGAGGAGTTCGCCCTGTGTCCGCAGAAACGTTCCCGCGTGTCGTTTCCCGACGGCACGCTGCGGTTCAGCAATGACTACGCTCTGCTCGAATCCGAGGTGGCGGCCCGTTTTCCGCAGCAGATCGACGGCTGGCGGTCGCTGGTGGCCCTGGTCCGCGCATACAACGACACCGCGCTGGATGCGAAGGCGGAGTCGGCTCGCGCGATCGTCGCGCGACACCTGTCTGATCCTCTTCTCACGGAAATGCTCCTCTGCCCGCTGATGTACTATGGCAGTGCGCAGGAGGATGACATGGATTTCGCGCAGTTCGTGATCATGTTCAAGGCGCTGTTTCTCGAGGGCTTCTCCCGCCCGCTTGAGGGTGTGCGAACCATCGTCCGCGTCCTGCTCGAGAAATTCCGGGCGGCCGGCGGCGAGCGACGCATGAAATGCGGGGTGCGCCGGATCATTCACGATGCGCACCACGCCACGGCTCTCGAGCTCGAGACCGGCGAAACGGTCACCGCCGCCCACGTGCTTTCTTCCGCCGGAGCCGCGGAAACACGCAGGCTCTGCGGGGAGTCCTTGGAGGCCACGACCGGCGCGATCGGGCGCCTGTCGTTTGTCGAGACGATCTCGGTGTTTTCCGCGGAACCGGCGGCGTGGGGATGGGGAGACGAAACGATTGTCTTTTTCAACGACTCCGCCCGCTTTGCCTATCGGCGGCCCGGCGATGAAGTCGATCCGCGCAGCGGAGTGATCTGCCTGCCGAACAATTTCGACTTCGGGGACCAACACCTGCCCGAAGGCCTCGTTCGCACCACCTGCCTGGCGAACTATGATCGCTGGATTGGGCTGGGGGAGGCCGATTATCGCGCGGCGAAGGAACGATGGTTCGCCGCCATCCAGCGCAGCGCGCGCCGCTTCCTGCCGCCGGTCGACGATGGCGTGCTCGCCTCGCGCCTGGTCACGAGCGACATGTTCACGCCGCGAACGGTGGAAAAATTCACCGGCCATCTGCAGGGCGCGATTTATGGAGCGCCGGACAAGATTCGCGACGGCCGGACGAATCTGGGGAACGTCTATCTTTGCGGCACGGACCAGGGATTTCTCGGCATCATCGGCGCGATGCTGAGCGGGATCTCAATGGCCAACTATCATATCTTGCAAAAGACGTGATCAGGGATTCAAACTTCCGGAACCCCATTATGAAATTGCTGCGTTATCCCTTGCGCGCCGCTCTCGGCGCCTGCTTCATTGCCACCTCCGCCTTCGCCTCCGTGGATTTCCATGATCACATCGGCCTCCAGCTCTGGAGCCTGCGCGACATCGTCAAGAAGGACCAGGGTGCGGCGCTCGACCAGATCAAGGCATACGGCATCAGGGAAATCGAGGCCGCGGGCATCAGCAGCGTTCCGGCCGCGGAATACCTCAAGATGGTGCAGAGCCGCGGACTGGAGGCGGTCAGCGTGCATTTCGGTTATGAGCAATTGCAGAAGGACCTGCCTCTTGCCCTCGCCAATGCCAAGGCGTTGAAGGTCAAATACGTCGTCGTCCCGTGGATTCCCCACCAGGGCGACGCGCTTTCCGCCGCCCTCGCCCATGAAGCGGCGGCCAATTTCGAAAAATGGGGCGCGGCCTTCCGGGAGGCTGGCATCCGCTTTGCCTACCATCCTCACGGCTACGAATTCGTGCCGAACATCGAGAACGGCAAAACGGCCTTCGACATCCTCATCGAGGGCACCACGGCGAAGAACTTCGCCCTCGAGATGGACGTGTTCTGGGTCTACCACGCCGAGCAGGACCCGGTCGCGATGCTCAAGAAATACCCGGACCGCTGGGTGCTGATGCACGTCAAGGACCTCCGCAAGGGAGCGCCGCGTGACGTCAACCACGGGGCCACCTCGCCGGCCACCGATAATGTCTCGGTCGGGCAGGGCGAGATCGATTGGAAAGCCGTCCTCTCGACGGCCCAGAAGATCGGGATCCGTCACTATTTCATCGAAGACGAGACTCCGGACCCGTTGAAGTGCATTCCGGAAAGCATCGCCTACCTCCGCGCGCTGAAACTCTGAGTTGCGCGGGGCCCGAGGTCCACAGCTTCGGGCATCCATGGGCTACGACTGGCTTAAAGGCATCGACGACCACTACGACGTGGTGGTCGTCGGGAGCGGCTTGGGCGGCATGACCGGGGCCAACGTGCTGGCCAAATGCGGCCATCGCGTGCTGCTGCTCGAACACCATTACCAGTTGGGCGGCCTGGCCACCTGGTTCACGCGAAAGGGCGGGCACATCTTCGACATCTCTCTGCACGGGTTCCCGATCGGGATGATCAAGTCCGTCCGCAAATACTGGAGCCAGGACATCGCCGATTCGATCGTGCAGCTCAAGGGCGTACGGTTCATCAACCCGCAGTTCCAGATCGACACGACCTTCGACCGGGAGGACTTCACGCGTCTTTTGCAGGAGAAATTTGGCGTGCCCCACGCGACGGTGGAGTTGTTTTTCGCCGATCTCCGGGCGATGAACTTCTATGACAACAACCCCGAGACCACCGGGGCGATGTTCGAACGCTATTTCCCGGGACGCGACGATGTGAAGCGCCTGCTCATGGAGCCGATTGCCTACGCGAACGGATCAACCCTCGACGATCCGGCGATCACGTTCGGAATTGTTTTCTCCAATTTCATGAGCAAGGGCGTCTACACGTTCCGCGGCGGGTCGGACGTCCTGATTCGCAAGATGGCGGCCGAGCTCAAGAAAAACGGCGTGGAGGTCCGCAAACACGTGGTGGTGGAAAAGGTCATGGTGGAGGAGGTCGACGGCCGGCGGGCGGTGCGCGGCGTCGTCGCGAACGGCCGCACGATCCGGTGCGATGCCGTCCTCTCCAATGCCAACGTCAAGAACACCGTGCTCAAGCTGGCCGGCGAGGAGCACTTTTCGCCGGACTTCGTCGCCGCCACGCGCGCCATTCGCGTCAACAGCAGCTCCTGCCAGGTGTATCTGGGCATCCGCAAGGGGGAGACACTGCCGCACATCGGCGACCTGGTCTTCGTGTCCGACGAGCCGCATTTTTCCAGCCAGGCGCTCACCGACCAGCACACCACGAGCCGCACGTTTTCGATGTATTACCCGGACACACGTCCGGGCTCGGACCGCTATACCGTGGTCGTGTCGCTCAATGCGCGCTATGACGACTGGAATGCGCTGACGCCGGAGCAATACCAGGCGGAAAAGCAGCGGATGATCGACGAATCGATCACGTGTCTCGAGCGCTTCATCCCCGGGGTGCGCGCGAAAATCGACTGGACGGAGGCGGCCACGCCGCGAACGATCGAGTACTACACGCGCCACTGGAATGGCACCTCCTTCGGCACCAAGTTCGAGGGCCTCAAGGTCTCGATGGACCTGCCGGCGCAGGTGGCGGGTCTCCATCACGCCGGTTCCGTGGGACTCATCATGTCGGGCTGGCTTGGCACGATCAATTACGGCGTCATTGTCGCCAACCAGGTGGACAAGTACCTGGCCGCCCGCTCCCGTCCCGCCGTCGTCACTCCAACCTGATCTCCTCGTGAACGAAGTCGAAAAACTCATCCCGCACCGCCCGCCGTTCCTGTTTGTCGATTCGATCGTCTCGCGCGAGGGTGAAACACTCGTGGCGCGCCGGACCTGGCGCGCCGAAGAGGATTTCTATCGCGGGCATTACCCGGGCGCACCGATCACACCGGGTGTTCTCCTGTGCGAATCGGTCTTCCAGGCCGGCGCGCTGCTGATGGCCCGGTTGCAGGCGGGGACGGGCGGACCGGGCGGCGTCCCGTTGCTGAGCAAGGTTTCCGATGTGCGTTTCCGGCTGCCGGTTTATCCGGGCGACACCACGGACATCGAGGTACGCCGCACAGAGACGGTGGGAGATTTCCACTTTCTCAAGGGCACGATGAAAAAAGGCGACAAGCGCGTCCTGACCGTGGATTTCGCCGTGGCCTGGAAACGACCCGAAGGGCAGGTCACGACATCGTCGCCCGCATGAGAGCCAGCTCACAATTCATCCTTCACCGCAGGATCCAGGGAGCATCCGGACCGTGACCTCTTCGGCAACCGATTTTCTGCAGATCGCCGGAAAGACATTTCTCGTCCAGGGCGTCGCCAACCGGAAGAGCGTCGCCTGGCATGTCGCGGCCACGCTCGAAGCCGAAGGCGCGCGCGTGGTCTATGCCGTCCGATCAGAGGAACGGCGGAAATCACTCGAAACCCTGCTCGCGGGAAACCCTGTCTTTGTCTGCGACGTTGAAAAGGAGGGCGCGTGCGACCGCCTCGCCGCCGACGTGGTGGCCGCCGGCTTCGCCCCGTTGCACGGGCTGGTGCATTCGATCGCCTTCGCCAACTACCGCGACGGATTCAAGCCGTTCGTGGAAACGCAACGCTCGGACTTCCTGCAGGCGACCGCCATCTCGGCTTTTTCGCTCGTCGAACTCGCCCGCGCCTTTCGCCCGCATCTCGCGCCGAAAGCGTCGGTGGTCACGATCGGAATCTCGTCGCTGCTGGTGACCCCGGACAATTACGGCTACATGGGTCCGATCAAGGCGGCGCTCGAGTCAACGGCCCGCTTCCTGGCGAAATCGTTCAATGCGGCGGGCGAAGTGCGCTTCAACGTCGTGGGGTCGGGACCGCTCAAGACCAGCGCTTCGGCCGGGATACCCGGTTACCTCGAAAGCTACCTGTATGCGGAGAAGCTGACCTTCCGGAAGCGCAACCTCGCCACGCAGGAGGTGGCCAACGTCGCCGCTTTCCTGCTGAGCGAGCGAAGCAGCGGCATCAATGGAACGACGCTCGTCACCGACGCCGGGCTCGGGAGCAATTATTTCGACCAGGAGATCGTCCGGCTGGCGATGCGGCCGGAATCAGGCCCGCGATCCTGAGCGCGCCCGCACTTCGCCGTGAAATTCGGGCACGTCTGCATTGAATCGATCGCGACCGCGCTTCCCGCCGAGACGTGGACTTCGGCGCAGATCGAGGAACGTCTGCGGCCGGTCTACGAGCGGTTGAAACTTCCATTCGGCCGGTTGGAACTGATGACCGGCATCCGGGAGCGCCGCATGTGGCCGGTCGGGATGCGTCCGTCCGCCGCCAGCGCCCTGGCGGGCAGGGCGGCTTTGGCGCAATCGCGGGTCGGCGCCGGGCGGGTGGAGGTCCTGATCCATTCCGCCGTCTGCCGCGACATGCTCGAGCCCGCCACGGCCTCGTTTGTTCATCGCCAGCTCGGACTGCCGGCCAACGTGCAGCTTTTCGACCTTTCCAACGCGTGCCTCGGTTTCCTCAAC
This sequence comes from Candidatus Didemnitutus sp., assembly GCA_036499305.1. Taxonomy (GTDB): domain Bacteria; phylum Verrucomicrobiota; class Verrucomicrobiia; order Opitutales; family Opitutaceae; genus Didemnitutus. The sequence goes on along the minus strand of DASYDZ010000209.1, from coordinate 19,570 downwards.
GGCATCGCGACGGTCGGGGCGATGATCGATGCCGACCAGATTCGCTGCGGACTCGTCGTCTCCGGCGAAAACGGACGCCCCTTGGTTGACCGCACGATTGAACATCTCCTGACCGCTCCGCTCGATCGCCAGACGATCAAGCCATACTTCGCCAATCTCACGATCGGGTCGGCCGCGGTGGCAGCCGTGGTCTGCCACGAGGATCTCCTGGCGCCGGGGGCGCGCCGGCATCGCGTGGTCGCGGGGGCGTTTCATGCCGCGACGCAATTCAGCGAGCTCTGCCAGGGCGACAGCGCGGGGGACGGCCTGGAGATGCAGACCGATTCCGAACAGCTCCTGATCGCCGGAATTGCGGCCGCCACCGAGACGTGGGCGAAATTCGAGCAGGAGACCGGGTGGACCCGCGCGCAAATCGACCGCTTCATTTGTCACCAGGTCGGCTCGACGCATCGCCGCAAGCTGTACGAAGCCCTGGAGCTCGACCTCGCGCGGGACCATTCGACTTTCGAAACGCTCGGGAACACCGGTTCGGCGGCATTGCCGGCCACGCTGGCCTTGGCGGTGCAGGCGGGGGCGGTGGCCGAGGGGAACAAGGTCGCGCTGCTCGGCATCGGCAGCGGCATCAACAGCCTGATGCTGGCGCTCGAATGGTAACCGCCGTGACCGCTGACACTGTGCGGAGTGAATCCGGATCTGTGGCCCGCCCGCCGGCGGAGCTGCCCGAATGGCTGCGGGCGATCTATCCGTTTTCACCGCGCCGACATGAGACGCCCGCCGGAACGATGAGTTATCTGGACGAAGGAGTGGGCGACGAAGCGGTCCTGATGGTGCATGGAAATCCGACCTGGTCGTTTTTCTACCGGTCCGTGATCCTCGCGCTGCGCGATTCAATCCGTTGCGTGGCGCTGGACCATCTCGGCTGCGGCCTGTCCGACAAGCCCCAGGATTATGATTATTCGCTGCCCAATCATATCGCCAATCTGCGCGGACTGGTGGACCGCCTCGGTTTGCGCAAAATCCATCTGATCGTGCACGATTGGGGAGGGCCGATCGGGCTGGGGGCAATGCTGCCGCTCGGGGAGAAACTCGGGAAGGTGGTCATCCTGAATACCGCGGCTTTCGCCGACACCAAGATCCCGCTGCGGATCCGGGCGTGTCGCGCACCCGTGATCGGCGAACTGCTGGTGCGGGGCCTGAACGGATTTGCCGGGCCGGCGACCTGGATGGCCGTGACCAAGAGATTGCCGGGGCCGGTCCGGGATGGATTTCTCTTTCCATACGATTCCTGGGCCAACCGAATCGCGGTTCATCGATTCGTGCGGGATATTCCAAGCGGCAAGGGGACAGCGTCCGATTCCGCGCTGGCCGGGATCGAATCCAGCCTGCCGAAGCTGCGCGAGCGTCCGATCCGGATCATCTGGGGCGCGCGGGATTTCTGTTTCAACCGCCACTATTTCGAGCGCTGGCGCGCAATTCTACCGGAGGCGAAGGCGGACTATCTCGCTGACGCCGGACATTACCTGATCGAAGACGGCCGGGAGCAGGTGACAGGTGCGATCCGGGAGCATCTGGGCGCCTGATCAGCCGATAGCCCAATCAGTTAACGACTAGACATAATATATATTGTGCGTTGTGTGGCGGTGTAACCGGATCCGAAGAGGCCGGTCCAACACATCCTGAGTCTTGAGAGACCAATCCGACCCCACAGAGCACATAAGACCCCGAGGTCACGCCCCGGCTACATCAAAACAAAGCGTCCCTACCGTGGATCGATTGTAGCCGGGCCCGTTGGGCCCGGCAAACGCTCCGGTCGATCTGACGGATACAACGAACGATCCCAAACATCGTGAGATCACCGGGGTCGGACGCCCCCGGCTACATCAGCTTCGTGAGATTCGGGTCGACGCCAAAGATCGGGCGACATCCGGGATAGGACCCCTCCGACTACAACCTGCCCCGGTCACAGCAAACCTAGTGCGCCGGTCCCCAGCGGCTGCTCAGCGGATAATAGATGAACAGCGGACGGCCAACAACGTCCTTGTCGGGCACGAAGCCCCAGAAGCGGCTGTCGGCGCTGATCGGAGAGTTGTCGCCCATGGCGTAATACCGGTGGTCCGGCACGGTCACGGTCGCACCGGGTCCGGTCAGGGTCTCGCCACCGTCCCGGCGTTCGCTGTTCATGAACGTGTATCCGGGATATTTCCCCTCCATCACCGCGTTCTTCTGAAACGCATCCGCGCCGTCGATCGGCTTGCCGTTTCGGATCAGGACCGGCGGCCGCACCTCCAGGGTGTCGCCCGGCGTGCCGACGAGCCGTTTGATGTAATACGACCGGATCTGCTCGTCGCCCTTCTTCATGTGCACGCTGTGGATGTTCTCGGTCTTGAACACGAACCCCTGACCGACCTTCGGCTGGATAAAATTGTAAGAGATCCGCTCCACGAAAAGCAGATCACCGGTCAGGATGTCGAAGGTCGCGATCGGCTCTCCCCGGTGCACCATGCGTCCGGTCGGCACCCAGATGGCATTCCCCGGAAACTCCTTTCCACCGTCCTCCAGGTTCTGCACCAGTGCGGGCGAGGACTGGCCCAGCTTGAACACCCGTTCGCGCAGGCCCGCCTTCCACGAGCCCTTGCCGTCGCCCATCGTGTCCTCGAGCACGGCGTCCATGCCGCTGAAATCCTGCGGCACCTCGACGGTCGCGTCGCGATTCTCCACCCGGAAAACATATTGGCGGACCACCGCGGGGAACACGTACATCGATTTCCCCGGCCGCTCATTGTAGGCAACGTATCCATTGCCCCAGAACGGCACCATCAGTTCGCCATCGGCCGGGGCGGTGATCGTCCGGCGGGTCGCTCCGTACGCGATGAGGCGCCCCACCCGCGCCAGCGGCCCGGGAGCCTCGCCCGCCCGGAATGTCTCCTGGGTCATGCCGTTGTACGTCGGCCACATCGAGTTGGTGGGAATCTTGAAGGGCTGCACGAAATACGCGCGCAGTCCGAGGATCACGATCGCGGCGACGAGAAAGAACTCGACGTTCTCGACGATGGACGTGACCGGGTACTGCCGTCCGCCGGTCTCGCGCAGGACCGCCTCGAGCTTCTCCACGGCGGCCTTGAGCACCGGGACCCTGGCGTGTTCCCGGAGCTTTTGCCTCAGGTCATCGCGCGCCCCGGTCAGCCTTCGCAGTTCCACCTCGCTCAGGAGATCGCGCCGGAAATGATAGACCCGGTTCGCCACCTCCAGCCAGTTGGCCGCATGCCCGCGCACCTTTTTTTCCTCGGAAAACAGGAATGAAAACACGGGGGAAGGTCTAGTTGTTGGTCTTGAGCACCTGGATGAAGGCGTCCGGAGGAATCGAGACGCGGCCGATCTGCTTCATCTTCTTTTTGCCCTCCTTCTGCTTGTCGAGCAACTTCCGCTTTCGGCTGATGTCGCCGCCGTAGCATTTCTCGGTGACATCCTTCCGCATTTCGCGGACATTGTCGCGCGCGATGATTTTGCCGCCAATGGCGGCCTGGACCGCGATCTTGAAGAGCTGCGGCGGGATGATGTCCGCCAGCTTTTCGCAGAGCTGGCGCCCCTGCCCTTCGGCTTTCGAACGGTGCACGATGCTGGCGAAGGCGTCGACCGGGTCGCTGTTGACCAGGATTTCCATCTTCACCAGGTCCGACGGCCGGTATTCGCCGAGTTCATAATCCATCGAGCCATACCCGCGCGTGATGCTCTTCAGCCGGTCGTTGAAGTCCACCAGGATCTCGTTCAGCGGCAGGGTGCACGTCAACATGACCCGCGAACCGTCGAGGGTGTCGGTGTGATCGCACGTGCCGCGCTTCTCCATGATCAGGCTGAGCATGTCGCCGAGATATTCGTTCGGGATATGGATCGACGCCTTGATCATGGGTTCCGAAATTTCCGCGATGCTCGCCGGATCCGGCAGGTTGACCGGATTGTCCACCTCGATCACCTCGCCGCCATGCTTCTTCACCCGGTAGACGACGCTCGGGTAAGTTGAAATGATCTCCACGTCGTATTCGCGGCGAATGCGCTCCTGGATGACCTCCATGTGCAGCAGGCCGAGGAAACCGCAGCGGAAGCCGAAACCAAGGGCCACCGAGGTCTCGTTCGAGTAGATCAGCGCCGAGTCGTTCAGGCGCAGCTTGCCGAGCGCCACCTTGAGTTTTTCGTAGTCGCTCGATTCCAGCGGGTAGAGTCCGCAGTACACCATCGGGTGCACCTCCTTGTAGCCGGGCAGCATCTCCGCCGCCGGTTTGTTGGCATGCGTCACCGTGTCGCCGACCTTGATCTCGTCGACGCTCTTGATGTTGCTGACGATGTAACCGACGTCGCCGGGGCCGAGCTTGTCGCATTTCACCGGAACGGGATGAAACATGCCGACCTCCTTGATCTCGGACTTCTGGCCCGAGCTCATCAGCATCATGATCTCGCCGGCGCGGAAGGTGCCCGAAAACACACGGACGTGGGAAATGACCCCGCGGTACGAATCGTATCTGGAGTCGAACACCAGCATCCGCGTCGTCGGATAGTCCGTCCAGCGTGGCGGCGGGATGCGGGTCACGACCGCCTCGAGGATCTCGGAAATGCCGATGCCGGACTTGCCGCTGGCCAGGATCGCCTCCTCCGCCGGAATGGTCAAAATATCCTCCAGTTGGCGGATGCACAGCTCGAGGTTGGCGCTGGGAAGGTCGATCTTGTTGATGACCGGAATCACCTTGAGGCCCTGCGCAAAGGCCAGGTGCGCATTTGCCACCGTCTGGGCCTCGACCCCCTGCGCGGCGTCGATGAGCAGCAGGGCGCCTTCGCACGCCGCGAGCGAACGCGAGACCTCGTAGCTGAAATCGACGTGGCCCGGCGTGTCCATCAGGTTCAGCTTGTAGATTTTCCCATCCTTCGCCGGGTAGGTCATCGTCACCGGATGCATCTTGATGGTGATGCCCCGCTCCTTCTCCAGGTCCATCGAGTCGAGATGCTGGTCGGTCATCACCCGCTTGGTGATGGTGCTGGTGAATTCCAGCAAACGGTCGGACAGCGTCGTCTTCCCATGATCGACATGGGCGATGATGCAGAAATTCCGGGTGTAGGGGGCGTCGTTCAAAGCGGATCGGGAAACGAAGGATCGGTCATTTCGGCGTGGACGGCAAACGTTGGTGTCACGCCGCGAGGTCCGCCGCTTCGGACACCGATTTCACGACCCAGGACTTTTCCGTGCGCCGTGCCAGGCCGGCCAGCACCGCACCGGGCCCGCATTCGATGAACCCGGTCGCGCCCGCGGCCGCGCAGTTTCGCATGCAGTCCTCCCAAAGTACGGAGGACACCACCTGACGCACGAGAGCCTCGCGGATCTCCTCGACGCTGGTGACGGGCCGCCCGGTCGTATTGCTGAAAACCGTGAATTTTGGCGCGTGAAACGCGACCCCGCGCAGGAAATCCGCGAACCCGGCCCGCGCCGGTTCCATCAACCTGCTGTGGTAGGCACCGGCGACATTGAGCGGCATCACGCGCTTCAATCCGCGGTCCTTGGCTGCGGCCACCAACCTGTCGATCGAGGCCTTCTCCCCCGACACAATGACCTGGCCCGGGGCATTGTAGTTGGCGACTTCGACGCCGAAGTCCGCCGCCAATTCCGCCACCTTCGCTCGTTCCTCACCGATCACCGCCGCCATCGCACCGGTCGTCTTTTCGCACGCCATCTGCATCAACCGTCCTCGTTCCGCGACCACCTTCAGTCCGGTCGCAAAATCAAATACACCCGCGGCGGTCAGCGCTGTCACCTCGCCCAAGCTCAATCCCAATGCGAACTTAGGGTCCTTGGCGTGGCCACATTCCTGGAATGCAGCCAACGTCGCCAGCCCATGCACGAACAGCGCCGGCTGACAGGCCTTGGTTTGGGTCAATTCCGTTTCCGGGCCCTCGAAACTGACCTGGGACAGCGCCCAACCCAACACCTGGTCCGCTTGGTCGTAAAGCGCTCGAGCCGAATAGGAAACGTCGCAAAGGCTTCGACCCATGCCGACCTTTTGAGCTCCCTGACCGGCAAAAAGTAGTGCCAACGACATAGATGAAAGGAGCGGTTAAACCGCCCCCGCACCCAAATACCAAGCACTAAAAGCGGTTGAGCTGAGGGAAATACTTGCGGTCCTCGTCGGCCGGGGAAGGAGGCGGTTTTCGGCCATCCACCCTGCCCGCCGGCAGCAGGCTGTCCGGCGGCAAACCGAGATTGTTTTTGGACGGGACAGGTGGCGTCCCGAAGTCCGGAAGCATCGGAGCCAGCGCTGGGGTCGAAGCCGGGGTCAATGCTTCGAGCGAAGGAAGCGAAAGACTGGCGAGATACGGGTTCGATGGTGCGTCTCCCGCGCTTTTTCCAAAATCCAAAATCAATGCGGTCGATGCCCCGTCCGCCGCCGGAACCGGAGCGGCGCCAAACGTCGGGAGGCCGCCGGGAGCACCGTCGGGCTTCGAAGCGTCGGCCAAAACCAGATCGTGATCGGGCGCCTTGTTCAGCCATGACTGCAGGAATGGCGCCAATGGATCCGCGGTGGACCGACTGTGTTCGGAAGGACGATCAGAGGACGCGCGTTCCTTGGCGTCAGCTTCGTAGAGCGAGAAGATGTCAATTTTTGTGGAGGACGTCTCGTCCGTCTTGTCGTCCCTGCTGCCGTCGGCCGGTGCCGCGGCAACCGGAAGGAGCACCGCGTCCTTGTCGTGGTTCGCCTTGGGATCGAGCTTCTCGTAACCGTCGACGAGCCAGTTCTGATTCGGATTCTTCCTGGAAGTCTTCAGCTTGCGGTCCTTCAGGCCGGTGCCGGGATCGGTGGAAGGCAGCGCCTCGCGCCCCTTCAGCGTCGTGCCCAGCGCAGGCAGCGCGCTGCGGAGCGAATTATCCCCTCCCTCCGCGACGGCGGCTGGCTGCCTCTGGAGCTGGTCGAGCTGCCGGCTGGTCTCCGACAGTGGCGCCTTTGCGTCGTCCGCCGCGCCGGCCATGGTGACGCCGGCCAGCAACACCAACGCGCAAAATCGGATCACGATTTGAAGAAGATGCCCTTGAGGTTCATCTCCAGGGCGGGCGGGTTGGGCGAGAATCTCAATCCGTCAGCCTTGCTGATCTTGCCGTCCTTGATCAGGCGATAGATGTCCTTGTTGAAGGACTTGGACATCGCATCGGACGACGAATCGAGCAGTTGCTGGATCTTGTCGTTCTGGCCTTCGAGAATGAGGTTTCTCACGGTCGTGTCCGCGACCAGGACCTCGTGGGCGGCGAATCGGCCGCCGCCCTCCATCGCGGGGATGAGTTTCTGGCAGATGAAGCCACGCAGCGAACCCGCAATCTGGCGGCGGGCCTGCGCGAGCTGCTCCGGCGGGAAGAATTCGAACAGGCGCGTGAGCGACTGCGCAACCGTGGCCGCGTGCATGGTGGAGAGCACGAGGTGACCGGTCTCGGCCGCGGAGATCGCGGTCTCGAACGTCTCCCGATCGCGCATTTCACCGATCAGGATGATGTCGGGATTCTGGCGCAGCACCGATTTGATCGCCAATTCGAAGCTGGGCACGTCGATGCCGATCTCCCGCTGCTGGAAAAGCGACTTGTCGTCCGAAAACGTGTACTCGATCGGGTCTTCGATCGTCACGATGTGCTTGTCCATGTTCTGGTTGATCCAGTTCATCATCGCCGCCATGGTGGAGCTCTTGCCCGAGCCCGTGGCTCCGCAGATCAGCAGAATTCCGTCCTTGGCCTGCGAGAGCTTGATCAGCACTTCCGACTCGAGCTTCAGATCCTCGAAGGTCGGGGGACGGCTCTTGATGTGGCGGAAGACGATGCTCACCGTCCCTCGCTGATGGAACGCGTTGACGCGAAAGCGGCCGACATCCGTGGCGGCGTAGGCGAAGTCAACCTGTCCGTCGCGATCCCAGTTCGATCGAAATACCTCCGGCACATGTTCGTTCACCCAGGCCTCGGCCTGCTCATGCGCGATGACGTCCATCTCCACCGACCGGAGCCGGCCGGACAGCCGCAGGTAGCCCGGCTTGTTGGACTTGACCACGATGTCGCTGGCGGCGCTGTCGACGGCCAGTTTCAACAGGTCATTCATGATCTCGGTGTGAATTGTGATGCTCATCGGGAATTTTGGGCGTGAACCGGCCTAAAACCTGTGCTTTGCCTAATGGCTTACCTGTTCTCGTTCAAGGTAACACTTTCATGAAGTCCTCGCGCCCGTTCACCGGAGCCATCACCGCCCTCGTCACGCCCTTCGCCAAGGGCGCCGTGGCCTACCCCGAATTGCGGAAACTCGTGGACTGGCAAATTAAACAGGGAATTAACGGCCTCGTCCCGGTTGGCACCACTGGCGAGTCTCCCACCCTCGATTACGAGGAGCACTTGGAGGTCATCCGCACGGTGATCGACCAGGCCCGCGGTCGCGTCCCGGTCATCGCCGGCACCGGTTCGAACAGCACCAAGGAGGCGCTCTACCTGACCCGGGAGGCCCACGGCGCAGGGGCGGATGCGATGCTGGTCGTCGCGCCCTACTACAACAAGCCGACCCAGGAAGGCCTGTTCCTTCATTTTTCCGCGATCGCCGAGGCAACCGACCGGCCGATCATTCTTTATTCGATTCCCGGCCGCTGCGGGATCGAAATCGGTGTCGGCACCGTCGAGCGTCTCCGCAGCCGGTACCGTCACGTCAATCACATCAAGGAGGCCGGCGGCTCGGTCGACCGCGTCGATCAGCTCACCCAGGCCTTGGGCGATTCGGTCACGGTCCTGAGCGGTGACGACCCTCTCACCCTCCCCTTCATGGCCATTGGCGCCCGCGGCGTGATCAGCGTGGCGAGCAATCTCTATCCACGGGCGGTGGCACGCCTCACCGCGCTCGCCCTGGCCGGGGACTACGCTAGGGCGATGGCGCTTCATCGGAAACTCTATCCCGTCTTCAAGGCGATCTTCATCGAATCGAACCCGACACCGATCAAGGACGCCATGGCGCGCGCGGGGATCATCAGCTCCCCGGAGGTGCGTTCACCGCTCTGCGGCCTGACTGCAACCAGCCGCAAGACGCTCTTTGCCGTGCTCGACACCTTCGAAGGCCGATGAGCAGCGCCCCGCGGGTCATACTCCACGGCGCGGCGGGTCGAATGGGCCGGGCCGTCGCCACGGCCGCCGCCGAGGTTGGCCTGACGATCGCCGCATCGGTGGATGTGAAGGACAATCTCGCCGCCGCCCTCGCGCTCGGCGACGTCGTCGTGGACTTCAGCTCTCCTTCCGCGACCGCCGCGTTGATCGATGCCGCCGTCGGCGCCGGGAAACCGCTGATCATCGGAACGACCGGACATTCCGCGGCGGAGAAAAAGGATCTCGCCGCCCGGGCGGCGCGCGTGCCGGCGGTCTGGGCGGGCAACTTTTCGGTCGGCGTCAACCTCCTGTTCGCGCTCACCGCGCGCGCGGCCCGCGTGCTCGGGGACGACTACGACGTGGAGTTGATCGAGATGCACCACCGGCTGAAGAAGGACGCGCCCAGCGGCACTGCCGTGCGCCTGCTCGAACTGGTTCGCGAGGGACGTGCCTTGGGCGTCGACGCGCTTCGTCACGGTCGCTCCGGCATCACCGGCGAGCGCACCCGCTCCGAGATCGGCGTCCATGCCGTGCGGGGCGGCGACGTGATCGGGGACCATACGGTCATCTTTGCGGGTCCGGGCGAGAGACTTGAACTCACCCACAAGGCCAGCGACCGCGCCCTTTTCGCCCGCGGTGCCCTGCGCGCCGCCACCTGGGTGATCGGGCGCCCGCCGGGTCTTTACGACATGCAGGATGTGCTCGGCTTGAAGGACTGAGCCGATGATCACGCGGATCTCGGGGACCCTGCTTTCGGCGACGGCGCTCACCGCCGTGATCGAAACGGGCGGAATCGCCTACGAGGTGCACATCCCGGTCACGACGGCCGAAAAACTTCCCGCGCCCGGCAAGGCTGCGATCCTGCACACGCTGGTGGTTTACCGCGAAGACGCGCACACGATGTATGGTTTTGCCACCGACGAGGAGCGCGATTTCTTCCGCCTCCTCGTCGAGAAGGTCAGCGGCGTGGGGCCGAAGACTGCCCTGACCGTGCTCAGCAAGCTCTCCCTGCCCGTCCTGCGCGGCGCGATTGCACAGGGCGACGTCGCTCTCCTGTCCAAGTGCCCGGGCATCGGACGCAAGACAGCCGAGCGTCTGGTCGTGGAGCTCCGGGACAAGCTCGGAGGCACGTCATCAGCCGCCGCCATTTTGCCCGCCGTGGCGGGACAACCGGAATCGCGGTTGCACGACGCCGTCCTCGCCCTGGTTGCGCTGGGCTACAAGGCCGCCGATGCCGACAAGGCGATCCGGCAGGCCTCGACCGCGCTCGGTCCCACCGCCTCGACCGAGGCCTTGATCAAACGCGCGCTGGGATAGAGTTGTCTCCCGCAACTGACTCACGAAATTAATTCTGCCTCCGGTAGGGCCGGTGCTGGCGCCGGCCGCGGCTGCCGCCAGCAAGCCGCCCGGCAGATTCAATCGGCCATTGCGACGGTGAGTTCGGTGCGCCCCGGGGCGGCGATGCCCTCTCTCAAACGATCCTAATCGCACGCCGAGCTGGGGAAGAGCGCCGGCGTCGACGGTGCAATCCTCGCGAAAACACGAAGGCGGAGCATATCGGCTCCGCCTTCACAATACCCAAGGATCAATGTCCAGTCAGCGCTGGAACTGGAATGCCGCCTGGTCCGCCGTCCTGGCCTTGGCCGGCCCGAGGCGCCGCGTATCGGACGACAGGTTCTGGGCCGGGGCAAACACGCCATCGTCGAAGAGCGATACCGGCTGCACCTGGGCGGTTTCGTTCAGCGTGAACGCATTGGCCTCGCTGCGGCGGACATCGTTCAGGAGCGCGGTGTAATTCTGGCGGGCGGACACGGCCTTCGCCGGCACCATCGCGACAGGAATCGTCACGGGAACAATCGCATGCTGGGCGATCGCACCGGCGGGATTGGCCGCGGGCGAGGCGAACTCGACCCGCCCGAAATACACGGCGGCGCACGCCGCTGCGGCAAGGGCCGCAAGCGACCCGAGTCGGAAATTGCGGCGCGTACGCTGGCGGCGCTGGGCGAAATAGGCGATGCTGCCCGGCTGCGCGACCGGCGAGGCCGGCGGCTCGGCGTGGGCGCGGAAGCTCTCGTACACCAGTTTGCTGGCGCGGTGCATGTGGCAATACTGCTGATACACGCGGCGGTGCGCCGCATGGGTCTGGATTTCCGCCTCCAGCTCGGCCGTGTCTTCCGGCGAAATCTGCCGGTCGACGTACAGGTTGATCAACTCAATGAATCGTGCGTCTTTCATGACTGGAATTCTCCTCCTAACTTTTCGCGCAGGCTTTCGCGCGCGCGGGCGATACGGCTTTTGACAGTGCCGATGCTGATGCCGAGAATCTCGGCGATTTCCTCATACGAGAGATTCTGGACATTGCGCAGAATCAGGATCTCACGGTGCTTTTCGTTCAGTAATTCCATGCACACGCCCACCCGGTTCACGAACTCCTGCGTGACCGTGGCATCCTCGGGAGTCTCCTGCTCCGCCGGGATGAGCTCGGCGATCGTGCTGTCGTTCTCGGAACTGATGGGTGCATCAAACGACACCGACTTGTCGCGCTTGCGGCGCCACCAGTACCAATACCGGTTGCGGGCGAGGTTCGTCGCGATTTGATAAAGCCAGGTCGAGAAAGCGGAGTCGCCCCGAAAATTCCCCAAGCCGCGGTGGGCGCGGATGAATGCGTCCTGCGTGACCTCCTCGGCATCCTGCGAATTGCGCAGAAGCTGGTTCGTCATCGCATAAATGCGGTCCCAATAGCGCGTTACCAATTGGTCAAACGCGCTCGAATCGCCGCCTTTAAAGCGGTCGACGAGCGAACGGTCCAGCGCAACTTCCTGAGCTTTGGCACTCATGTCCTCAGGCTGATTGGGATTGGGAAATTTCGAAATTGTTCCCATGATTATGTGCCGGTGTGACGCTCAAGAAGGCAGGATGGTCTCCTCCATCCTCGGGTCAATCGACAAGACAGCCGCCCGATGCATCCGGTTGCCAATTAAACCTTGCATTGCCCTTTGCCCTAAAAATAACTGAACTTTCCGTGGATTTGGGGCGATAGCTCAATGGTAGAGCAGTTGCCTTTTAAGCAATTGGTTCTGGGTTCGAATCCCAGTCGCCCCACCATGGATTCACCCGGGGCCAGCAAAGGGATTTTTCACAATTTCTTTATTCTTTACCTTAGGGTGGTACCGAATTCACCCTAACGTCAGGAAAACGTCCGCCGGACAAATTCAAATCATTGGCAGCGAGCAGTCCAGTTAAGCGCATCGTCATCGTCGAAGATCAGACCGCCATCCGCGAGATGCTGGCCGAGATTCTTCGCTTTGATCCCGCGTACAAAATAGTCGGTGAATGCGGCGACGGCCAGAAGGCGTGCGAGTTGCTGGTGGAAATAAAGCCCGACGTGGTTGTGCTCGATGCGCGTCTGCCGGGTCTCAGCGGCGTCGACATCCTGCGCCGCGTGAGCAAACAGCTCAAATCGAGTCGCATCCTCGTTTTCTCGGGCTACGAGAGCCCCGCGCTCGTGCGCGAGATGCTCGAAGCCGGCGCCCACGGCTTTGTCGAAAAAACCGCCGGCCTCGTCGAATTCAAGAAAGGCCTCGAGAGCGTCGCGAATGGTGGCACGTATTTCGGCCCGGGCGTGGCGGCGCTGCTCCGCAATGTCGTTGCGAACAACAACCCGACCGCGGGCGCCGATCTGCTCACCGATCGCGAGCGCGAGATTCTCAAGCTGGTCGCCGAGAGCCACAGCACCCGCGAGATCGCGAGCAAGCTCGGGATCAGCGTGAAAACGGTCGACAATCACCGCACGAACCTGATGCGGAAACTGAACCTGCACGACGTGGCCAGCCTCACACGGTACGCGCTGGAAATCGGCCTCATCGATCATCGCACGCCGACGTGGTAAGCGTGCGTCCTGGCAGGGTTTTAATTCTTGCCCGGCCCTGCCCTTCCCGCTTAGTGAAGCGGCTTCCGCCATCCCTACTTTGCCCATGAAGAAATTTCCGAAACTCCTCGGCCTCATCGTCGCCTCGGGCGCGCTGTTTTTCACGGCGTGCTCCAAGAAGCCCATGCGTGGGCCCGAGACCGCCATGCCGACGGGAAACACCGGGATCAATCCTGACTCGGTCGCGGTGCAGCCGCAGGCCACCGACATTGCCCCGGGCACCAATCTCGAGGCGCGCAATCTTCCGCCAGGCGTGACGGAGGACGATGTCGGGTTCCGCGGCATGATGGGCGATCCGGTTTATTTCGATTTCGACCAGGCGGCCGTTTCCTCCAAGGAACGCCCGAAGCTCATCGCAGCCGTCAAGTACATGAAGGACAATCCGGACAAGCGCGTGCTGCTTGAGGGCCACTGCGACTGGCGCGGCACGACCGAGTACAATCTCGGCCTCGGCGACCGCCGTGCAACCACCGTCCGCAGGTATCTCGAACAACTCGGCATCGACACCAAGCGCCTTGAGATTCTCTCGAAGGGCTCGCAGGACGCGAAGCAGACGGGCACCAAGGAAGACTGGGCCAAGGATCGCCGCGTCGACTTCATCGTGCTGAAGAAATAAGGCTCCGGCGATTTTCAATCGAAAGGCCGCGGATTTCCGCGGCCTTTTTTATTGCCCGGAATGACTTCCCACGAATACCACGAAAGAACACGAAATCGTCGGAGACCTCCCACGGAACCCACGGACAGGAAAACGAATGAGATCCGTGCTCCGGGATTCAAGGGGGCTCCCTTGACTGCCTGAAACGTCGGACTATTCCTTGGGTTCGGCGTGGGTTCCGTGGGCGCTCATCTGCCTCTGACTTTCGGGTTCCCTCGTGTGTTTCGTGGACAAACTCGTTCCGTGTATTCGGTGTATTCCGCGGGCGATCTTCCGACTGTCGCGTCGTTTCGTGCTTGTCGCGGGCAACTATTCCACAGGCTCTTCTTACTCCTTTTTCGGCGGCGCGGCGAGAGCTGCGAGCACCCGCTCGCTCGTCTCGATTCCCTTTTTCATCACGCCGAGATGGAAGCTCTCGTTGGGCGCGTGAAGGTTGTCCTCCGGCAGGAAAAGGCCCATCATCACGGCATCGAGGCCGAGCACGCTCTTGAGGTCGGCGAGCAGGCCGACACTGCCGCCCTCGCGAAGGTAGAGCGGCGGCTTGCCCCAGATCTCCCTGGCGGCCCGGTCGAGCGCGCGAAAACACTGCGCGAGCACCGGTGACTGATTCTTCGGCGTGTTGGAGCGGTCCGGCGGAATCACCACGTACGGTGTCGCGTCGTGCTGCAACGTGATCTTTAGCGAGATGCCTTTCGGGCAGCGCTTCCGGATCGCGGAGAGCACCAGCTTCCGGGTGTTGTCGGGCGTCTGGTTCGGGACCAGCCGGCACGTGATCTTGCAGCTCGCCTTGCTCGGGATCACCGTCTTCGTGCCCTCGCCCTGATAGCCGCCGCTGAAGCCGTTGAATTCGAGCGTGGGCAGAAAGCGGACAGCCTCGAAGGGCGAATATCCCGGCGGCGTGTGGAATTTCGAGATGCCGAGGAATTTTGCGTATTCACCGCGCTTCAATCCCGCCTTCTTCAGTTGGGCGCGCTCCCATGGCTCGGGCTCGATCACCTTGCGGTAGAAACCGGGAATGTTCACCCGACCGTCGGGCGTGTGGAGTGACGCGCACAGTTCGGCCAGCGCCTGGAGCGGGTTCAGCAGCACGCCACCGTGCATCCCGGAATGCAGGTCGGTGCGCGGGCCGGTCAGCTCCACATCGAACGCCAGCATCCCCCGCAGGCCGACCGTCACGACCATCTGGTCCGGCCGCTGGATGCCATTGTCCGAAAGATAGATGAAGTCCGCATCGAGGCGGTGTTTGTTCGCCTTGAGGAATGACTTGAAATTCTTGCTGCCGATCTCCTCCTCGCCCTCGACCACGAAGGTGATGTTGAGCGGAAACTTTGGATTCCCCTCGAGCAGGCGCGCCACCGCGGTGATGTGCACCATCAGCGGTCCCTTGTTGTCCGCCGTGCCGCGCCCATAAATCCGGCCGCCCTTGATCGTCGGCTCAAAGGGCGGCGTCGTCCATTTCGCCAGCGGATCGGGCGGCTGGACGTCGTAGTGCCCGTAGACGATCACCCGTGGGAACTTTGGGTCACCGGCACGCTTCGCCACGATGACCGGATGCAGCGCCGTCGGCACGACGTCGACGGTGAAACCCATTCCTGAAAAAATGCCGGTCAGGAATTTCCGCGCGCCGGCCATGCCTTCCTTGAACTTGGAATCGGCGGACACACTCGGCTGCCGCACGTACTCCTTCAGCTTTTCGATCGGATCGAACATGGCAACAAGGTGCCGCATGTTCCGGCCGACCGCTAGCCGGAAAGTGCCGCGCCCGCCCCGGCACGGCGGAATTTGGTGTTCGGGTCGGGGCTGTTCCGGTAGGACAACGCCATGGACCTGGAATTCGAGCGCGGACTGGTTGCCTACGGGGTTTTCCTGCTGTCCACGGTCTGTCACGAGGCCGCCCACGCCTGGTCGGCGCTGCGCCTCGGCGATGACACCGCGGCCCGCGGCGGGCAGGTGACCTTGAATCCGTGGCCGCACATCCGCCGCGAGCCCTTCGGAATGGTCGTGGTGCCGCTCGCCGCATTTCTGCTGAACGGCAGCCTGTTCGGCTGGGCCAGCGCCCCATACAATCCCGAGTGGGCCCGTCGGTTTCCCAAACGAGCCGCGCTGATGGCCCTCGCGGGGCCGGCCACCAACCTCGCGCTGGCCCTCCTCGCCACGCTCGCGCTTCGCGTCGGTTACGAATGGCACGTGTTCGGCGAGCCCTCCGCGATCAGCTTCTGGCGCCTGGCCACGGGCGCCACCGCGGCAGCGGACGCGGCGGTGCGGATCCTGAGCGTGTTCGTTTCCCTCAATCTTTTCCTGGCGGTGTTCAACCTCGTGCCGTTGCCCCCGCTCGATGGCGGCAGCCTGCCGTTGCTCGTGTTGCCCGCCGGCGCGGCCGAAACATATCAGAAGGCACTGCGCGCGCCGGTGCTCCGTTACGCCGGCATTTTCCTCGCCTCCCGTCTGGTTGCTCCCATTCTGCCCGTGCTCCTGCACGTTGTGGCCAGCGTGCTTTACCCCAACCTCACGTTTGCGTGAAATGAAATTCGCCACCCTGGCGCTCGGCGCCCTCCTCGTTCCCGCGGCCCTGTGGTCCGCCGATGCCCCGGCCAAGGAAGACCCGCAACTGGCCCGCATTGCGGCCGCGCGCACCGCGGCCGGCAATCTCAAGTATCAGACGGGCACGATCAAGCTGCCGGGAGATTTTGCCCAGCTGAAACTCCCCGAGGGCTACCGCTACCTCGACGCCGCCGGCACCGAGGCCCTCCTCACGCGGATCTGGCGCAACCCATCCGGCGCCGGCACGCTCGGGACGATCGTGCCCCCCGGGTTCGATCCGCTCGGTGACGAGAGCTGGGCGGTGATTCTCTCGTATGACGAGGACGGATACGTGAAGGACGACGACGCGGCGAAGATCAATTACGCCGACCTCCTGAAGAAGATGCAGGAGGGGGCGCAGGAGACGAACAAGAAGCGGACCGAGGCCGGCTATCCCACCATCAACCTGGTCGGATGGGCCGCCACCCCGCGCTATGATGCGGCCGCGCACAAGATCTACTGGGCCAAGGACCTGAAGTTTGGCGATAACACCGTGGACACCCTCAATTACAACATCCGGGTGCTCGGCCGCCGGGGCGTGCTCAACCTGAACGTCGTGGCGTCCATGCCGGACTTGAAACGGGTCGAGACCGCCACGCCAACGCTTCTCACCATGGCCGATTTCACCGACGGCAATCGGTATGCCGACTACCGCGACGGCACCGACAAAGTTGCCACCTACGGCATCGCTGCGCTCGTGGCCGGCGGCATCGCGGCCAAGGCCGGTTTGTTCAAACTCCTCCTCGCCGGCATTCTCGCCTTCAAGAAACTCGTCATCATCGCCGTGGTGGCCATCGCCGCGTATGCGCGCCGGTTATGGGCGTCTCTCCGGGGCAAGCCTGCGCCCGCGGTCACGACAATTCCGCCGACCACCCCAACGACGCCGACGACGTGAGTCGGTGCGACGTCCGGGCGCTCCCGCAGATTTCCCGCCGGCAACCGAATCGGCGCGTGGCGCGTGGGCTGAATCGCCGGCCCGCGAGAGTTGCTTTACGGAGGGAGTCCGCAGGCACACGGGCGGCTCAACCGCTGACACCGTCGCGCCCGTTCAACCTTACACTTTCTCCCTTTTCAACGGATTGCTCCGGCTCAGTGCCGGAAGTGGCGAATGCCCGTGAAGACCATCGCCATGCCGCGCTCATCCGCTGCGGCGATCACTTCCGGGTCACGGATCGCGCCACCAGGCTGGATGGCTGCCGTCGCCCCGGCTTCCGCCGCGGCGATCAGGCCGTCCGCAAAGGGAAACAGTGCCTCGCTGGCCACCGTGGAACCGTGCAGATCAAGCTTCGCCTCGCCCGCCTTCCAGACCGCGATACGGGAGCTGTCCACCCGCGCCATCTGCCCCGCCCCGACCCCGAGCGTCTGTTCGCCGCGGCAGTAAACGATGGAGTTCGACTTCACATGTTTTCCGACCTTCCAGCCGAACATCAGCGAAGCCCATTCCTCGTCCGTCGGCGCGCGTTTCGTCACGACCCTGAATGAAGCCAGATCGCCGAGAACGCGGTCGCGGTCCTGAAGTAGCACGCCACCGATGACCGAGCGCACTTCCTGCAGGTCGCCGCTCGCACCGCTCACGGCGATGCCGCTCTTCGCGACCATCAGCCGGAGATTCTTCTTCTTGCCGAGGATGGCCAGGGCGGCCTCGCTGAATCGCGGGGCGATGATCACTTCGGTGAAAATCTCCCTGATCTGCTGCGCGAGATCCTCGTCGAGGGTCTGGTTGACAATGATGATGCCGCCGAACGGAGCCTGGCGATCCGTCGCATAGGCCTTTTCCCACGCGGCCGGCAGCGTGTCCGCGCTCCCAACGCCGCACGGGTTCGTGTGCTTCAGGATGGCCACGGTGGGTCGCGCGAATTCGCCGATCAGGTAGGTTGCGGACGTGATGTCGAGAATGTTGTTATAGCTGAGTTCCTTGCCCTGGAGCTGCTCGTAGTGCTCGTGAAACGAGCCGTACAACGCGGCCTTCTGGTGCGGGTTCTCCCCGTAGCGCAGGTTCTGCGCCTTCGGCAGCGACAGCGTCAGGCGGGCCGGAAATCCGCCGAGAGCATCGAGGTCCGGCTCGGCCGCCTCCTTTTCCAGATACGCCGCGATGGCGCCATCGTAGGCCGACGTTCGCTGAAACACCTTCAACGCGAGCCGGCGTCGCAGAGCGGCCAGTTCGTCCTGCGCTTCCAGTGCGGCCAGGACGGCGGCGTAGTCGGCGGGGTCGCAGACCACCGTGACGCTCTCGTGGTTCTTGGCGGCGCTGCGCAGCATCGACGGACCACCGATGTCGATGTTCTCGATCGCCTCCTCCCATTCCACGTCCGGCTGCGCCACCGTGCGCTCGAACGGATAGAGGTTCACGACCACGAGATCGATCAACTCGATCGCATTGGCCCGGGCCTGCTCGAGATGCGCGGGCTTGTCGCGGCGCGCGAGCAAACCGCCATGAATCTTCGGGTGGAGCGTCTTGACCCGACCCTCCATGATCTCGGGAAACCCGGTGTGCGCGCCCACCTCGGTCACCGGCAGCCCGGCCCCCGTGAGCAGCTTCGCGGTGCCGCCGGTGGAAAGCAGCCGGTAGCCGTGACGTTCCACCAGTGCGCGGGCGAATTCGACGAGTCCCTGTTTGTCGCTGACGGAAAGGAGCGCGAGCTTGGGCATGCGACTTTTTGGCGGGGCCGCGCGGCGCGACGCAAGCCGGAAACCCGGCGCAAACCTTTTTGTCGCCCTCGACCCGCGGCCCTGATTGCCTCGCGCCATGTCCGCCGCCCTGGAACTTCCCGGCCTGCTGGTCGAACTCGACAAGCTCGTCTATCGCCATGGCGGCGGCGACCTTCCCCCGGACCGGCCGCACGCCTTCATCTATTATCTGACCATCCGCAATCGCTCGGACCGCACCGTGACGCTGCTGGGCCGGAAGTGGGTGGTCGGGCACGCGGATTCCACCCAGCTTGTCGTCGAAGGCGACAAAATCATCGGGGAAACCCCCTGCCTGGCGCCCGGACAGCATTTTTCCTACAACAGCTATCACGTCACGCACTGTGACGCGCAGGCGCACGGGAGTTTCCACGGCGTCGACGACCAGGGCCGGCGGATTTTTGTCCGCATCCCGATGTTTGACATGCGGATTCCATCCGCGTGAGGTGCTGACGACCAAGCAATGAAACTGATTGATCTGAACCGCGACGGCGGCATCGGAGCGAACTCCCTTTATTGCCAGCTCGGCGACTTTCACTTCGTCGTCGACAGCGGATTGCACCCGAAGAAAGTCGGCCGGGTGGCGGCGCCG
>DASYDZ010000208.1:0-13010 GCA_036499305.1 Candidatus Didemnitutus sp. | reverse complement strand
AACACGGCAGCGAGAAGGTGATCGCCGCTTACGTGCAGGGACAAGGCGGGAAGAGTGAGTATCGAGTGCTGCACAAGGGTCAGTTGGATTTGGAGCTGTCTTGATCAAATGCCCCGGAGCTTGCTCCGGGGATCTTTACTTTTTCGCGCCCCTCCATTGCTTGACTTCTGCAACCACTTGCTGGATCGAGGTCGCGCAATGAAGGCCAATTCGATTGGCCCGGTTCGATCCCTGGGCTTTGGGGCAATCGGTGAACTGTTTTGACGGCCGCTGCCGCCGTCGAACCCCGCCAACTCCCTTCGGCGGACTCATGCAATTGAACACTCGATTGGCTCTGTGAAACTGCGAATCAAGTGGTGGAGGGTGTTGTCCTCAACGCGCTTCGATTCGCGAACGTGTTGAGACATCGCGTTCCACCCCCAATTGCATGAGCCCGGCTTAGCCGTGGCGATGCAATGGAAGCTGGTTTTGCTCCAGGATCGACGGGTCTTTTGGTGGTCGCCGATTTCCACATCGGCGACAGAGGCGTCGGTATGGAAACCGACGCCCACCCACTGCATCGTTCCGGCCTAGGCGATCAGCTTCGCGTAGTCGGACGCCGGCATCAGCGAGCCGGTATCGCCCGGGGTCGCGGGCTTCAGCTTCAGCATCCAGCCGTCGGCATAGGGCGAACGGTTCACTTTCTCGGGCGCACCATCGAGCGCCGTGTTCACTTCCAGCACCGTGCCCGCCACGGGGGCGTAGACGTCCGATGCCGCCTTGACGGATTCGACGACGCCAAACGCCTCGCCCGCCTTGAGCACAGCGCCCACCTTGGGAAGCTGCACAAAAGTGATGTCGCCGAGGCTGTTTTGCGCATATTCGGTGATGCCGACGAGGGCGGTGCCGTCGTCGGACACCTTCAACCACTCGTGGGACTTGGCGTATTTCAGGTCAGCGGGAATGTTGCTCATGGGAACGGTATTCGGTCAGTTTTTCTTTAGCGGCACGAACGGCGGCTTGACGAGGGACAAATTCACCCGGGTCCCGCGGATATCAACCGCAAGCGGCGCCTCGAGCGCCGCGACGTCGACCAGGGCCGAACCGATGGCCTCGTTCAGGATCGGCGAAAGGGTTCCCGAGACGACCGCTCCGACTTCCGCTCCGGATGCCGTCAGAACCGGGGCGCCGGCGCGCGCGATCCGGCGATCGCCGGTGCGGAAATACACGATCTTTTTCCCGCCGGCCGCTGCCTTTGCCGCGCGCAGCGCCTCGCTCCCGATGAACGTTCCCTTGTCGAATTTCACGATCCATCCCAGTCCCGCGACGATCGGGTTGATGGACTCGGTGATCTCATGGCCGTAAAGGGGAAAGCCGGCCTCCAATCGCAACGAGTCGCGCGAACCCAGGCCCGCCAGTTCGAGGCCCGCGGGAACTCCGGCCGCAAGAACGGCCTCCGCGAGTTTTTCCGTTTCGGCGGCGGGACAATACAGCTCGACACCGTCCTCACCCGTGTAGCCGGTGCGGGAGATCAGACATTTGACGCCCGAAACCATTCCTTCGGAAAAATGATAATATTTGATTCCGGTGAGGTCGGTTGCAGTCAGCGCCTGAACGATGTCGATGGCCCTCGGCCCCTGGATGGCAAGCTGGCCGTAGTCCGCCGACCGATCGGTAACCGTGCAGTCGAATCCCTTTGCCTGCTCCTGCATCCAGGCGATGTCCTTGGCGATGTTGCCCGCGTTGATGCACAGGAAATAATCGGCGGGACCGCGCATGTACACGAGCAGGTCGTCCACCACTCCGCCGTCGGGATGACACATGACCGTATAGAGCACCCGGCCGGGAAACAGTTTGCCGCAGTCATTCGTCACAAGGTGCTGCAAAAACCTGAGGGCCTCCGGTCCCTGCACGTCCGCCTCGCCCATGTGACTCACGTCGAAGAGGCCGGCGCGCTGACGGACCGCCTTGTGTTCCTCGAGGATGCTGCGGTACTGGACCGGCATGTCCCACCCGGCGAAGTCGACCATGCGGCCACCGTGGCGCCGGTGAAAGGCGTTCAAGGGGGTCGTGCGCAACTCGGCCATCGCGCCAGTTAGCGTCCGGCCATTGGCACCCGCAAGGAAACTTTCGGCGCCGCGTCTCCGGCCCGCATCCGCCGTTGAAAGGAGTTGTCTTCAAACGCCGCCGACCTCACCTACTAGCCATGCTTGGATTTGCCCTGGCGGTGTTTTGCACGCTGGCGATCTCGTTTTGGTGTTCGCTGCTGGAAGCGCTTATCCTGAGCACGACAACCGCCGAGGTCGAGGCGCTGAAGCGCGCCAAACCGGTGCGCGGCGAACTGCTGGAGAAACTCCGGCACGGCCTGGATGAGACGATCTCATCCATCCTCACGCTGAACACGATGGCCCATACCCTGGGCTCGGTCACGGTGGGTGCGCTCGGCGCCGATCTTTTCGGGCATGCGGCCCTGGGCATCGTGTCCGGCGGAATGACCTTTGGCATCCTGATCTTTTCGGAGGTGCTGCCGAAGAGCCTTGGCATCGCGTACCGCACCGCCCTGCAGCCGCACGTCGTGTTTCCGCTGCGCTGGATGACGCGTTTGCTCGCCCCGATCACCTGGTTCTGCCAGCTCGTCGTTCGAGTGCTCATTCCGCGGAAGGACCGGCCGCACGAGGCCGACCGCGAAATCATCCTGCTGGCCGAGCGCGGCGCGCAGGAGGGCACCCTCAGCCGCAGCGAGTCGAGCATCATCACCAACGCGCTCTCGCTCGACGACGTTCGGGTCAGCGAAATCATGACCCCGCGCATCGTCGTGACCGCCCTGGCGCGCAACGCCACCGTGGGCGAGGTGTTCCGCGATCATCCCAACATCCCGTTCGCGCGGCTGCCGGTCTACGGAAAGAACCTCGATGACATTGCGGGCATCGTGCGCCGCCGCGACCTGCTCAAGGCGAAGGCGAACGACCAGGATTTCGAGCCGATTGAGAAGTTGCTCCAGGAAACCCAGTTCGTTCCCGAAACCGTCACCGTCGGCCAGGCACTCCAGCAGTTCCTCCGCACCCACCAGCAGATCGCGGTCGTCGTGGACGAGTTCGGCGCGACGACGGGCGTGCTCTCGATGGAGGACATCATCGAGCACATCCTCGGCAAGGAAATCTTCGAGAAGGACGATGTCGCCGTCGACATGCGGGAGCTGGCCCGCAGCCGCACGCAGAAACTCGGACGCCACCGGCGCCCCGGCGACACCGGCGGATGGCCCGCCGCAAAAACCTGATTTCCCATGGAGGTCCTCGCCTACTGGGTGCATACGCCGCACCCGTTTCTCGTGCAGTTCAACGAACGCTTCGGCATCCGATACTACGGCCTCGCCTATCTCGCGGGGTTCCTGATCGCGGGCTGGCTTTTTCGGGTCTATCATCGCCACGGGAAAACCCCGCTGACGCCGGCCGACTCCCTGGACTTCATGCTCGCGCTCACGATCGGCGTCATCGTCGGCGGACGGCTGGGATACTTCCTGCTCTACAAGCCGGAAGTGTTGCGGCACGATCCCCTGGTGTTGCTCCAAGTCTGGGAAGGAGGCATGGCCAGCCACGGCGGCTTCCTCGGGGTGTGCCTGGCGACTGCGATCTTTGCCTGGCGGCGCGGGGTGAGTTTTCTCCATCTCGGCGACCTCGCCGTATCGGCCGCGCCCGCGGGACTGTTCCTCGGGCGGCTGGCGAATTTCATCAACGGTGAACTCTGGGGGCGGGTGACCACGGTGCCGTGGGCGATGATCTTCGAGAAATCCGGCGGCGGCCCCGATCCACGGCATCCCTCCCAGCTCTACGAAGCGGCCCTGGAGGGATTGCTCCTGTTCGCCCTCGCCCAATACCGCGTCTGGAAGACGGATGTACTCGTCAAATCCCCGGGGCGATTGTGCGGCGAATTCCTGATCGCCTACGCCATCGTCCGCGCAATCTGCGAGCAGTTTCGCGAACCCGACGCGCCGCTGATCGGCGGATTGAGCCGCGGCACCTTTTATTCGATCTTCCTGGTCGTGGGCGGCGTGATTCTTTGCGCGATCGCGTCGCGCCGCCGCCTAGAGCGCAAATCCTGACGGCAGGACGCCGTTTTTCGTGACGCAGAGAACGCCGTCGCGGATCACGATTCCGTGCGGGTAATCGCCGTCGGGCTTTCCCGCGGGTGACAACACGACGCCATCCCCGATGCGGGCGTTCTTGTCGATGATCGCGTGCTCGATCCGGCATCCGCGGCCGATGCCGACCGGGGGCACACCCCGGTCCCGGTCGGCCTGCACTTCCTTGGCCGTCTGATAGTAATCAGCGCCCATCATGACCACGTCCTTCAGGTCGGAATTCTCGCCCAGGATCGAGCGGATCCCGATGACGCAATGGTGCAGGCTGGAATCGGTCACGATGCAGCCGTCGCCAATGACCACGTAATCGATGCTGCACCGGTTGATCTTCGAGGCGGGCAGATAGCGGGGATGGGTGTAAATCGGGGCGCTGCGATCGAAGAAATTGAACGGCGGCAGAGCCTGCGCGAGCGCCAGGTTTGCCTCGAAAAACGCCCGCACGGTGCCGATGTCCTCCCAGTATCCCTCGAAAATGTAGCTGAACAAACGAGCATTGCCGAGGAGCGCTGGAATGACCTCCTTGCCAAAATCCTTCATCTCGTTCCGCAGCGCGCGCCGCAGGACGTCCCGGCTGAACACATAGATGCCCATCGACGCCAGGCAGTGCGGTTCACCGGTCCGGTTTTCAAGCCTGGCCTCGATCGTGGGGCTGATCGCGAGACTCTGGATGACTGCCGGGTCCTTCGGCTTCTCGACAAATTCCGTGATCGAGAGGTCGTCGTTGACGCGCATGAGGCCGAGGCCCTCGACTTTCGAGACGGGAAAGGGAACGGCCGCGATGGTGACGTCGGCGTTGCTCGCCACGTGATAGTCCACAATCTTCCGAAAATCCATCCGGTACAACTGGTCGCCGGACAGGATCAGAACCAGGTCGTGCGCGTGGGCATCGAAGTGCTCCAGATTGCGGCGCACCGCATCGGCCGTGCCCTCGTACCAGGCGCTGCTCTGATCGGTCTGCTCGGCCGAGAGGATGTCGACGAAGCCCGCCCCGAACGGATCGAAATGAAAGCTCTTCTGGATGTGCCGGTGCAGGGACGCTGTCAGGAATTGCGTCAGCAGAAAGATCCGGTTGTAGCCCGAATTCAGGCAGTTGCTGATCGGGATGTCCACGAGGCGATATTTTCCGGCCAGCGGCACCGCCGGCTTGCACCGTTCCTTCGTGAGCGGGTAAAGGCGCTTGCCGCGCCCACCGCCCATGATCACAGACAGCACTCGTTTCGATTCAGCCATGGAGTATCCAAATTCCTTGCCTATCTTTTGCAGGGGGCCTCAAATCGCCAGTCAAAAACTCCTATGTGCGGTATCGTCGGCTACATCGGCAAACAAAAGGCATCTGCCATCATCATCGAGGGACTGAAACGTCTCGAGTATCGGGGCTATGATTCGGCCGGGGTGGCCACCCTGGAGGATGGCCGTTTCGACGTCGCCAAGAAGATCGGGCGGGTCGACGGGCTGGTCAAGGCCACCCCGGTGATGAAAATGGCCGGCGGCACCGGCATCGGACATACCCGGTGGGCGACCCACGGCGGCGTGACCGACGCCAATGCGCACCCGCACGTCAGCAGCGATGGCAAGATCGCGCTGATCCACAACGGCGTCATCGAGAACTTTGCCGGCATCAAGAAATTCCTGCTCACGAAGGGGTATTCCTTTCAGTCGCAGACGGACACCGAGGTGCTTTGCAACCTGGTGGCCTATCATTACAACAAGGAACCGGAGTCGACCGAGGGTTCACGCTTTCTCGAATCGGTGCGCAAGACCCTGCGGCACGTGGAAGGCACGTATGGCATCGCGGTGATGTGCGGGGATCGCCCGGCGGAGATTGTGGCGGCCCGCAAGGGCTCACCGCTCATTGTCGGCGTGGGCGACGGCGAGAACATGATCGCCAGCGATGTTTCGGCGATCATCAGCCGCACCCAAAACGTCATCTACCTCAAGGACGGCGAACTGCTCCATCTCACCGCCCGGAATTTCTCGATCACGACGCTGGAATCCGCGGATGTTTCGCCGGTGATCGACAAGATCACCTGGAAGATCGAGGACGCCGACCTTGGCACCTACTCCCATTTCATGGAAAAGGAGATCTTCGAGCAGCCGACGGCGCTCGAAAATTCCATGCGCGGACGATTCTCCGAGGATGGAAGCACGGCGCTCTTCGGCGGCCTGAATCTGTCCGCCGGCGACTTTCGCCAGGTGGATCGCTTCCATTTCGTCGCCTGCGGAAGCGCCTGGCATGCCTGCATCGTCGCGGAACACCTGATCGAGCGATTTGCCCGCGTGCCGGTCGAGGTGGACTACGCATCGGAATTTCGGTATCGGAACACGCCGCTGAGCCAGAACGTGCTGTTTTTCACGATGAGCCAGTCGGGCGAGACGATCGACACGCTGGCCGCCATGCGCGAGGCCAAGCGCAAGGGCTACAAGGTGCTCGCGATCAGCAATGTCGTCGGCTCGACCATCGCGCGCGAGGCCGACGGCGGCGTGTACCAGCACGTCGGTCCGGAGATCGGCGTCGCCTCCACCAAGGCATTCACATCGCAACTGCTGCTCGGCGCGATGCTCGCGCTCTACATCGGCCGCATGCGGGACATGAGCTTCAGCGGCGGCGTGCAATATGTGAACGCCCTGAAAGGCGTGCCCAATCTGGTCCGCGAGACCCTCAAGCTCGCGCCGCAGATTCGCGACATCGCCAGCCGCTACGCGCAGTATCAGGACTTCCTCTTTCTGGGCCGTCTGTCTCTCTTCCCGATCGCCCTCGAGGGTGCCCTCAAGCTGAAGGAGATTTCCTACATCCACGCCGAGGGCTATCCCGCCGCCGAGATGAAGCACGGCCCCATCGCCCTGATCAGCGAAACATGCCCTTCGGTCTTTTTCGTGCCGTCCGGCGAGATGTTCAACAAGGTCGTGTCGAGCATGCAGGAGATCAAGGCGCGCAAGGGCAAAATCATCGCCATCGCGACCGGGACCGAGGAGATCCCGGCCGGACTGGTCGACGACCTTATCCGCATCCCCGATTGCCACGAAGCCGTCCTGCCGATCATCGCCACCATCCCGGTCCAGCTCCTGAGCTACTACATCGCGGTGGAACTGAATCGCGATGTCGACAAGCCCCGCAACCTGGCCAAGTCGGTCACGGTTGAGTGAGCGGATCACCGCGCCGGACGCCGATGCAAGTCACGCCTACGCGCGAACATTTCCTTTCGCTCTGCGGACAGGGAAACCTGATTCCGGTGGCCACCGAGCTGCTGGCCGACCTCGAAACGCCCGTCTCGGCCTTTGCCAAGCTGCGGGGTGCCGAGCCGGCCTTCCTGCTGGAATCGGTGGAGGGCGGCGAACATGTCTCGCGCTACAGTTTCATCGGCTGCAATCCGCGCCGGATCATCACCGCGGCCCCGGGGGACCCCGATCCCCTCGGCCTGATCCAGGCGGAGCTGGCGCGCTACCGCCCGGTCTCCGTGCCCGGCCTGCCTCCGTTCACGGGCGGCGCCGTCGGCTATCTCGGGTACGAGTTCATCCACGGGGTCGAGCCCACCGTCCCGCTGGCGGCGCGGGACGACCTTCAGGTGCCCATGATGTGGTTCATGCTTTGCGACTCGCTGGTCGTGTTCGACCGGGCGCGCCAGACCATGCGCCTGATCGTGAATGCGCGGATTGATGGCCCGCCCGACGACGCCTATCGCGCCGCCCTGGCCGAACTGGAACGCCTCAATGCCGCCCTCGCCCGCCCGTCCGGGCTCCAGCCGGCGGTGTTCGCCGACTCCGGACGCATCGAGGTCCCGCCCGGCAACTGCACACGCGGGCAGTTCGAGAAAATGGTCGATGACACCAAGGAATACATCCGCGCCGGCGACATCTTTCAGATCGTTCTGTCGCAGCGATTCTCCCGGCCGTTCCGGGCCTCGCCCCTCGACCTCTACCGGGCCCTGCGCACGGTCAATCCGTCGCCCTACATGTTCATCCTCGAAACCGGTGAATTCGCCCTTGTCGGGGCCTCGCCGGAGGTGCACGTGCGGCTGACCGGACGGACCGCCGAAATCCGCCCGATCGCCGGCACCCGCCCACGCGGCCGGACGTCCGACGAAGATCTCGCCCTCGAGAGCGAACTGCTCGCGGATGACAAGGAGCGCGCCGAACACCTGATGCTGGTGGATCTCGCGCGCAACGATCTCGGACGCGTCTGCGACTACGGATCCGTGAAAGTTCCGGAGTATATGGTGATCGAACGCTACTCGCACGTGATGCACATTGTGTCCCAGGTGGAGGGACAACTTGCGCCAAATCGTTCCGCTTTTGATCTTATGCGTGCCACTTTTCCCGCCGGCACGGTAAGCGGCGCCCCAAAAATTCGCGCCATGCAGTTGATCGCCCAAATGGAGGGCAATCAACGCGGCACCTATGCCGGTGCCCTGGGCTATTTCGGTTACGACGGCAATCTGGATTCTTGCATAACCTTACGCACAGCAATGCTTAAAGATGGCATGGTCCATGTTCAAGCCGGTGCGGGGCTGGTGGCCGATTCGGTGCCCGCTTCTGAATATCAGGAGACGATCAACAAGGCATCCGCGCTCTTCAAGGCCATCGTCCTGGCGGAAAACATGGCCCGATAACGGGCACACCGGCCCTGATTCGGGGTCGAAACAGTGAGTCGGGAATTTATGGCCGGGGTCCGGCATCTAATGTGCAGGACACTAGGGACCAGTTCCCTACCAACCAAATCAAAGCCATGCCATTTCGCAAAAAGACATTTACCTCGTCGGTCGAGGCGGTCGAGTTGCCGGCGGCTCAGCCCGCCACGGCGCCGGTTCCGGATGAATCCACCACCGCTCCTTCGATCCGCACCAATCTTCGCCCGTCGACCAGCAATTTCGACCAGGCCTCACCCGTCGATCGCCGCGACGAACGTTCGAATCTTCAGCTCTATCTCAACGAAATCCGCCAGACACCGCTTCTGACGATCGAGGAGGAAATCAAGCTCGCGGCGCGCATCAAGCGCGGGGACAAGTCCGCCCGCGACCACATGATCAAGGCCAACCTCCGCCTCGTCGTGAAAATCGCGTACGACTACAACCAGATGGGGCTGCCGCTCATGGATCTCATCAGCGAGGGCAACCTGGGGCTTATCAAGGCGGTCGAGCGTTTCGACCCCGCCAAGGGCGGCAAACTCTCCACGTACGCCGCCTGGTGGATCAAGCAGTCGATGAAGCGCGCCCTCGCGAACCAGTCGAAGACCATCCGGCTCCCCGTCCATCTGGTGGACAAGATCTCCCGGATGCGCAAGACGATCGCCAAGCTCACCGATGAGTTCGGCCGCGAACCCAGCACCGAGGAGGTGGCGGCGGAGATGCAGATTCCCACCAACAAGGTCGCGCTGCTCAAGATCGTCAGCGTGCGGCCGGCGTCCCTCGATGCCCCGGTCGGTGAAGACAACGATTCCGCGACCCTCGGCGACCTGGTCGGCGATGACAGCACGATTTCTCCCGACACCGGGTTGGGAGAAAAAAACCTGAAGGAGAATCTTCGGGCGATGGTCAATTCGCTCGACCCGCGCGAAGCGAGCATCCTCAAGCTGCGTTTCGGTCTCGATGGCGAAAAAGAACTCACGCTCGAGGAGGTCGGCAAGCGTTTCAAGGTCACCCGCGAGCGCATCCGGCAACTCGAGTATCTCGCCCTCGGCAAGATCCGCCGCCAGTTGCAGAAGCAGGACAAACAGCGGACGACCGACGAAATCGAGCAGGAGAACAATTCGGAAGAGCGGGCCCAGTTGATTCGCGACTACTTCGCCAGCCAGCCGGCGCCGCACAGTTGATCGTCTCTTATTTTCACGATGCCCGCCCGAAACGGCGGGCATTTTTTTTCCCGGACGCGAATACCGGTCGGGACAAGCGAAACCCGGCCGACGGACGAACCATGCGTTCAGGCGGCCTCCGCAAGCGAAGACCCTGCGGTGGCCAAAAGCCGCCGTCGCGCAGGGCCGGCGCTTGCGCCGCGCCGCCCTACACGGCCGGATCGCGGGGGCTTGTCAACTCCGCCAGCGCCGCGCGGAGATTCGCCAGCGGCGTTCCCCAATCGCCGGTGCATGGCTGACGGAAAAGCCGGGCGGTGGGATACCACGGGGAGTCGGAACGATCGAGGAGCCAGCGCCAGTCGGGCGAAAACGGCAGCAGAATCCAGACCGGCCGGCCCAACGCGCCTGCCAGATGCGCCACTGCCGTATCCACGGCGATGATGAGATCCATCTGCCCAACGAGCGCCGCCGTGTCGGCAAAATCATGCAGGTGCGGTGACAGGTTCCCTATCGTCGGCGGGCCGGCCAATCGGACCGCGTCGGTTTCCATCACCTCCTTCTTCAGACTGAAAAGGCGAAGGCCCGATATGCCCGCCAGCGCCTCGCATAACGCCTGCAACGACAGCGATCGATTGAAGTCGTTGGGATGCGTCGGATTACCCGCCCAGGCCAGCCCGATTCGGAGGCCCGGCTGGCCGGCGAAGAATCCACGCCAGCGCTCCACGCGCGCCGGCGGCGCGCACAGGTAGGGCACCGAGGCCGGAATGCTGGCGAGTTCGGTGCCGAACGCCAGGGGGAGGCTCGGCAACGGGCAATGGAATTCAAAATCGGGCAGCTTCTCTCCATGCGACAGCACCACACCGACTTCAGGAAACGATGCCGCCACCAGATCGCGCAACGGTGTCTGCACCTCGAGAATGATTGTCGCCCCGAGGGCGGCGACGAGCGGCACATAACGAAGAAACTGGATCGAGTCCCCGTAGCCTTGCTCGCCGTGCAGCAGAATCCGGCGGCCGGCAAGAGAGGCCTTTCCGTCCCATTGCGTTCCCGGCAACTGGCGCCCGGCTCCGCCCAATTTCAACGCGTGGCGGAATTCGGCATGCGGCCACGCCGGCTTCATCTCGCCCGCCACCAGCAGCGTCATGGCGTAGTTCAGATGCGCCTCCGGCCGGGTTGGATCGAGGGAAAGAGCTCTTTCCGCGGCAGCCCGAGAGTCGAGCAGGCGATTTTGCGCGCGATGGACATTGGCCAGGTTTATGAACGCGACCGCCGAGTCCGGCTTCAGCGACGCCGCCTTCGCGAAACTCTCCTGTGCCGCGCCGAGGTCGTTCGCCAGTCGCTGCGCATTCCCGAGATTCAGCCAGGCCGCGAACAACCCGGGCTCGCATTGCAGCGCCCGCTGGAATGCCGGGATCGCCTCGGTCAGCCGGCGCTGCCTGAACAGGATGTTGCCGAGCGCCAAATGCCCCTCCGGACGATCCGGCAGATTGGCCGCCGCGCGTCCGCAGCAGACGAACGCCTCATCGAGCCGTCCGTCCTGCTCCAGCAGGATGCCGAGATTCAGTTCGGCCTCGGCCATGCCGGCGTCGAGAGTCAGCGCGCTCCGGAACTCGGCCATGGCCTCGTCGCGACGGCCGGCCTCGCGGAAGGCATTCCCGGCATGGAAGTGGACTTCCGCGGCAGCCCGGGAATCCGGTTTCGTGTCGCCGGCGGCGCGGGTTGCCCGCCGATCGTCTGATTGGATCATGAGCGGCCTACGCCCGGCCGCCTCGGCCCCGGCGCCCGGCGGATTTGTTGTCCGAGGAATCGAGCCGCTTCTCCATCATCGCATTCGGCAGCTCGACTCCGCGAACCTGCGCGTTCTGGTCGCGCACGTTTTCGAATCCCTGGCGCGCAAAAAAGGGATGCGCGGTCAGGCTCACGTTCGCATGGATTTTCGCCAGCGCCTTTCGGCGCAACGCCGCTTCCGCCGCCGCGTAGAGCTTCGAAGCGATGCCCTGCCTCTGATGCGCGTGGTGCACGTAAAGAAAATCCAGGCAGCCCGCGCCATTCCACGAACAAAAACCGACAATCTGGGCGCCGCTTTCCGCGACGATTACTTCCTCTGCCGAAAGCTTGGCCCGCCAGTGTTCGAAGTCGGGTTTTCGCGGCGCCCATGCTGCGAGTTGCTCGGGGGTATAGTCGGCCCGGTTCACCTGGTGGACCGTATCGTGGAACAGTCGGGTGACGGCCGGCAGATCCTCGGGCCGATAGGCCCGGACCAGCATCTCGGAATTCATGGGGCGGCCCGATTTTTGCCGACCGCCGAGTGAAGTCGAGCGCCGAGCGACGCGGGAGGAATTGCCCATGAATGAGCACGAATCCGGGGGAGGCGCCCACGAAGTGCCACGGCAGAAGCCGGATCGCCCACGGAACACACCGAATATACGGAAGCATGTTAGCTGACAAAAGCCAGTGCACGAAGTCCGGTGCTTGGACGGGAATCATTCGTTCTGATTAAATTTCGTCTTTTCCGTGTATTCGGTGTGTTCCGTGGGCAGCTATTCCGATTCGTGCTCATTCGTGGGCCACTCTCAGGGAAATAAAAAAGGCGCCCGTCGAAACGGGCGCCTTTGAAAACGATCGGAATAGGACGGCTTATTCCTTCTTCGAGGCTTCGTCGAAGATATCGCCGAGGTTCGTCAGATCGGAACCGTTGGTATTCTTCGTGAACTGCTCGTAGGAGGCGGTCTCCATGGCGAGCTGCTCCGCGGAATAGTTGGCGGCCTTGATCGAGAGGCCGATGCGGCGCCCCTCGCGGTCGATCTTCACGACGCGGGCGGTCACCTGCTGGCCGGGCTTGAGCACGTCCTTGATCTTGTCGACGCGGTCTTCCTGGATCTGCGAGATGTGCACGAGGCCGTCGATGCCATCCTTCAGCTCCACGAAGGCGCCGAAGTTGGTGATCTTCGAGACCGTGCCGGTGACGACGTCACCGATGCGGAAGAAGCTGTCGATGTCGGTCCACGGATCGGTCGCGAGCTGCTTCATGCCGAGGCTGATGCGCTGCTGGTTCGGATCGACGTCGAGCACGATCGCATCGACCTCGTCGCCCTTCTTGAGCAACTC
>DASYDZ010000207.1:0-2473 GCA_036499305.1 Candidatus Didemnitutus sp. | reverse complement strand
CGCTCGGCCTGGGCGACCGGTTCATCGTCCGCACCCGGATCGAGAAATTCACCCTCATCGGGGTGAAGGTGCAGTTCCAGATCGAGCGCGCGGCCGACCGGAAACCCAGTTGCGACGGCTGGTTTGATTACGTCATGGTTTCACTGGAAACGGCGCGGGCGGTGCGTTTGCCCGGGGATATCCGGGCGAAATACGCGATTTGAACCGTGGGTCAGACGCGGCCAACTCGCTGCCGCAGGGGCGTTTGGCCACGGTGGAGGAAAAATACCCTTGCGTTACCCCCCGGCCTGAGCGTTCCTACGCGCCTCGTTAGAGACAGCGTTTTGATGACAGGATCTGGTGAGTCGTTGGCTGAGCGTTTGGCTTAAGTGATGATTTCGAAACCCACAGTGGGAACGGACTGGCAGATGGCGAAGGATCTACGATTTATCACATGAGCAATTCCAAACTCTACGTTGGAAACCTATCGTTCAACACCACCGAGGCCGAGCTCCGCTCGCACTTCGAGCAGTTCGGTTCCGTGACCGACACCTATGTCGCCATGGACAAGATGACCGGCCGCCCCCGCGGTTTCGCGTTCGTCACCATGGGCACCCCCGATGAGGCCAAGATGGCCATCGAGAAGACCAACGGTGTCGAGCTCGGCGGTCGCGCCCTGCAGGTCAATGAGGCCCGTCCGAAGGAAGAGCGCCCGGGTGGCGGCTTCGGCGGCGGCGGTCGCGGCGGCTTCGGCGGCGGCGGTGGTGGTCGCGGTGGTCGCGGCGGCTACGGTGGCGGCGGCGGCGGTGGCCGCGGCGGCTACGGTGGCGGTGGCGGCGGTCGCTACTAATCCCCCGTTCGTCTCAACGAACCAAATTTTCAAGGCGGAGCCTCGCGGCTCCGCCTTTTTCTTTTCCTATTCCCATTGGATAAGGCCCGGCCAGCCTTGCGCGCATGACTCCCTCCGTCGTGGCCGTCCAAAGGCACCTGCGCCAACTTTCGGCCTGCACGCTTTGTCCCCGCATGCACCGGCCGGCAGTGGTGGGCCGGCCGGCCGCGAGCCGCATCCTGCTCGTGGGCCAGGCGCCGGGCGACAAGGAGCCCAAGCTCGGCCGGCCGTTCGCCTGGACGGCGGGCAAGACTCTTTTCAAGTGGTTCAACGAGGCCCTTGGCTGGACCGAGGACGAAACACGCGACCGCATCTACTTCGCCGCGGTGTGCCGCTGCTTCCCGGGTAAGAAGGAAACCGGTGGCGACCGCGTGCCCGATGAGGACGAGATCGCCAGCTGCTCCCGTTGGCTTGCCGCCGAATTCGAATTGTTGCGGCCGCAGCTGGTGCTGCCCGTCGGCAAGCTCGCCATTACGCAGTTCGTGCCGCCGGCGCCCTTGAACGATATTATCGGAAAAAAATTTTCCATCGACTACCGCGGGCACGCGGCCGACTGCATCCCGCTGCCACATCCGTCGGGGGCTTCGCCGTGGCACCGCATGGAGCCGGGCAAGACGCTTTTACGGCAGGCCCTCGGCCTGGTGGCGAAACATCCGGCCGTCGGGGCGGCCTAGTTGACTCGATTCCATACCGGCTCACCGCGGATCGCGGCGCGGGCGATTCGGGCCGAGCTTGTGCGCATCTCGATCATGCCCTCCGGGCTGCAGAACGCGGCGTGGCAGGTGACGATGAGATTGGGCGTCGCGGCGTCCTCGGCGGAGCGCAGGGGCTCGTTTTCCACGACGTCGAGCCCCGCGCCACCAAGCCGGCCGGCGCGCAGCGCGGCAAACACGGGCACCTTCTGCACAATGTCGCCGCGCGCCGTGTTCACGAGGTAGGCCGTGGGCTTCATCAACGCGATCTCCCGCGCGCCGATCATGCCGCGGGTCTCGGCCGTGAGCGGGCAATGGACCGACACGACATCGGACGCGCGCAGCAGCTCGTCGAGCGAATCCGCGCGTTCCACGCCCAGCGCCTTGCGGGTGCCCATCGGCAGATATGGATCGTAGAAGACGACGCGGAAGCCCAGGGCCTTCGCCCGTAGCGCTGCGGCGGTGCCGATGGCCCCGAGCCCGACGAGGCCGAATTGCAGCGTGCGCAGCCGGCGCATTTTCGCCGAGACGTTGATCTGCCAGCCGAGGCGCTTGGCCTCGGCGTCGAGGGGGAAAAGCTGCCGGCAAAGGGCGAGGGTGAGCGCGATGGCGTGGTCGGCGACCTCTTCCGTGCCGTAATCCGGCACATTGCAGACAGGAATGCCGCGCGCGGCCGCCGCCTTGAGGTCGACGCTGTCGTAGCCGGTGCCGTTGCGAATGAGGGCGCGGCAGTTTTTCAGGCGGCCGATGACCTCCGTGGTGATGGGGATGTTGTGCCAGAGCAGGAGCGCGTCGGCGTCCAAGGCAGCGGCCGGCAGGGGTTCGTGGAAATCGATCGCGATAGTCCGCACTTCGGCGGCGCCGTCGAGCACGCCGCGTTCGACCGTGGCCGCCGGGTCGCTGAAAGTGAACT
>DASYDZ010000206.1:0-24076 GCA_036499305.1 Candidatus Didemnitutus sp. | reverse complement strand
AAAACCGTTTCTACAATGCGTTCGACATGCAGGAGTGGGGCAGCAGCCGGAAGACCGACTACCGCACCCCGTTCCAGATCGACCGCGACCGCATCATCCACGCCCACGCCTTCCGCAAGCTGCAGTCGAAGACGCAGGTGTTCCTCAGCGGCGAATACGATTTCTACCGCACGCGTTTGACGCACTCGATGGAGGTCGCGCAGGTTGGGCGTTCGATCTGCCACTACCTGCTCAGTCGGGGCGAGCCGCTGGCCGAGGACTTTTTCATCGATCCCGATCTCGTCGAGGCGAGCTGCCTCGCGCACGACCTGGGCCATCCGCCGTTCGGCCATTCGGGCGAGCGCACGCTGCAGGAGCTGATGAAGCGGCGCGGCGGATTTGAAGGCAACGCGCAGACCCTGCACCTGCTCTGCGAGACGATCTACCAGAACGAGTCGGGCGTGAAGGGCATGCAGCCGACGCGCGCGCTGCTCGACGGCGTCCTCAAGTACAAGAAACTCTACACCGAATATGCGACGCCGCCCGTCAATCATTTCATCTACGACGGCCAGGAACCCATCCGCGATTTTGTCTTCGGCGACGCGCGCATTCCGGGCGCGCTGATGCGGGGGATGGCGCTCAACGGCTTCAAGAGCGTCGAGTGCCAGATCATGGACTGGGCCGACGACGCCGCGTATTCGCTCAATGACATCGTGGACGGCGTGCGCGCGGGCTTCCTGACGATCGAGCGCATCGAGCAGTGGGCCGAGGCGCAGCCCTCCGGCTCCGTGCCTTCTCACTTCATCGGCTCGCTGTACGAGGCGATTCGCAAGGACCGGCTGGAAAAGGTCTTTTCGAAAAAGACCGGCGCGTTCATCCAGGCCTGCCGCCTGCAGGAACGCGAAAACTTCATGTCCGCACGGACCAACCGGTACCGGTTTGACCTCATGGTCGAGGAAGCCGCGCTGGCCGAGGCCGCCTTTTTCAAGAAGATGGCGAACGACATCATCTTCGAGAGCCCGCAGCTCGAGCAGCTCGAGTTCAAGGCCCGCACCATCTTCACGCAGATGTTCACCGCGATTTGGGAAAACTATGCGGAGCGAAACGAACGCGTCATCCGCATTCTGCCGCCCGCTGTCAGCCGGCTGGTCGACCAGGAAAAGGCCCAGGACGGGAAGGCGCGCCGCATCTGCGACTACCTGTCCGGCCAGACCGACGGCATGATCGTGCGGACCTACCGGCGGCTGTTCGATCCGGAATTCGGCAGCTTCCGCGATCTGGGCTGAGCCGGAACGATGCAGTGGGTCGGCGTCGGTTTCCATCCCGACGCCTCTATCGCCGATGTGGAAATCGGCGACCACCAAAGGTCCTGTCGATCCTGGAGCAAAACCAGCTTCGATTGCATCGCTATGGCTGAGCCGGGGGCAGGTGATCGAAGATCGTGGGTGGGAGGGTTTGATGGTGCCAAGGGTGCCAGACCTCGGTTTCCCGCGGCAAACGCAGGCGCACCGGGCCCTGCGGACCCGGCTACAACTGCGGCACGCGGCCGAAATGTCCGTGGATCGATGTAGCCGGGGGCGGCAGACCCCGGTGTGAACGCGGCGTGAACCCAGCGGTAATTTAATGATCGGTGCCGCGAACCACCGGGCCCTGCGGACCCGGCTACAACCTCGGCGGCGACGGGGCCGCCGCCAACGCCTTTCCCCGGACGAGCACCGCCGACTGGTACGCAATGTAATAGCCGACCGTGAGACCGTAGACTCCGAGCGTCAGCGGACTCTGCAGGACCGGTGGCACATACTGGCCCGGCGGAGGCGTCACGTAAAAGAGGATCACGACGCGATAGGCGATGCGACCGATCAGCAGGACGGTCAGGGCAACACCAAGCGCGGTGTTTGGGACATAGTAAAGCCCGTCGGATGCCTGCTCGAAGCGGGTGAGGCGAAGACCGACAAATGACAGCGCGGCGCCCGCGACCATTCCTCCACCCAACGCGAGCAGGGCATTCGGAAAAGACCAGACGGATGAGCCGATCACCACCGACACGATGCTGAAAAAGGTGATGCTCATCGCGAGCCGCTGCGGACGGAAGTGCTGGCGGCCAATATTGCGCCGAAGCCTGAGGTAGATCCGCCAGGCAATGATCGGCACGATGATGGCGGGAATCAGTTGGGCGCTCGTCATGGCGATACCGAGCCTTGCACGTTGACACGGTTGGCAAGCCCAGCCTCGGGGGCCCGCCATTTGAGGTGAAGGTGGTCGTCGTTGTCCCGAACGACGATGCTGGGGGAGGCCGGGCGATTTTCTATGCCCTAGTCGCCGCCGACGACGGAGCTGAAAGCGCGCGTGACCAGGGAGCTGAACGCCATCCGATCGGCATGAGGCAGTGCGGCAACCTCGGTGCGGCTGGGCGGAACGTACTCGATTCGGAACGACGCCGCCCACGGGTCGGTGACGTCGCGCAGCGCGATGGGCTTGGCGCTGTCGGGCCGTGCTTTTTTGTCGATGACGAACCATGCCGGTTGCGTGAGGTCGAGCGTCTCGACATGGGATCCGCCCGGCGGCAACACGATGATGCTCGCCGCTTCGACGCGGGCGGGTGGCAACCCTTCGCCGACCCACCGATAGTGGTTCTGCGACGCGCGAACGTTGGGCACGAGGCGCAGGAGACCGGCGTTGTTCTGAATGGCGATGGCAATTTCCTTGTCCCCATAGTTCTTCCATTCCAGCCGGACGCGGGCGATGAACTGTCTCGGCGGGACAATTCTTGGCCTGTTCCCCGGGCCGGGCGGATTGGGTGGATTCGCGGGCGGCACCGGATCGCGCTCGAAGGTTGCCACGAGGCCCAGTGATTCCCACTGCACGCCGCGCAGGACGGCGGTGCCGTCGCTGCTGACGGCGATCTCGACGTCCATCGGGGCGCCGGGGCGCAGGCGAGCCCGCTCCTGGTCGAATTTCGTGGCGGCATCCTGCTCCATGAACATCGCTTCAATACCGTACCGGACGTGCACGATGTCGCCGGAGACGGATTCGATCCGGCCGCGCACGAACGGTCCCTGCGCGGGCCGGCGGTCGCTCAGGCCGGCGAGGACCGCGAGCCCCGAGTCGTTGACGCGCAAGGATGCGAACACCGGGGTGTCCGCCAGACTCCTTGAGTCCCGGAGAGAGGCGCCGACCAGCGTCGGCAGGCCGTCCCGCCACAGGCTGCGGTCGACGTTCGAGAGCTCGAATTGCAGGCGCGCATAGGCTCCGCGCATCGGATCCTGCGGATCGGCCCCGGCGCTGCGCACCAGGAAACGCTCGCCGCGACGGAGAATCCATTCCCGCCCCGCGGCCATCCACGCCAGGACCCCTGCCTGGGCCGCGATCACGACGATGATCAAAATCCGTCTCATGGCGCGACCTCCGGTTCCGCCCGCCCGCGCGGGACCCAGCGGTGCAACCAGATCGCTCCGAACATCAGGGCGCCGAGCACCACGAAGGCAAATCCGCGGGCAGCGAGGCTCGGGAAAAGATCGAAGTAGCGTGCCGCCACCACGGCGCTCATGAGCAGGATGCCCATGATCGTATGGCGCAGCGGGCCGCCCCGGGCGCCGCGCCACATCCAGCCGGCGGCAATGCCAATCAGCGCCAGGTTGAATGGCCACGCGCCGAACCAGGCCACGAACCCGTAGTGTCCCCAGATGAGCGCGTAGGCATAGGCAAGGGCGACCGGCACCAGCCACATCTCCGGCGACGGGCGGGCGATGCGACGCGTGAGCGCGCGAACGAGCACCAGCGTCCAGCCGGCGAGGGCGGCGCCAAAGAGCGTCCAGCAGTAGGGCACTCCCACTGTCGGCGAGGCGCTCCAACGCATATCCCAAGTCAGGGCATACTGCATTCCCCAGCGGAACGTGACCAGATAGTCGCATCCCAGAAAAATCAAAAACCCGAGAAAATTCAGCGCGGCCGCCACGCCCGCCATTCCGTTTCGACCGCGGGCGAGGCAGCCAGCGGCCACGAGGAACGCGCCGAAGGCCAGATACGACATGGCGACCTGCGCGCCGGAACCGAAGCGGCCGAGATTGAAGGCGCCGAGCAACGTGACGGCCACGATCGCGACGCTGAGCAGCGAGCCCGATTTCCGATGCCAGGCGAGCGGCGCGATGCCGACCAGAATGAGCACGATGGACCACGGGTGGTGCGAATTGAAATTGAACACCTCGCTGCCGCCCCAGACGGTCAGCGTCGCGGTCGCGAGCAGTCCCTGCATCACGGAGGGGAGGGCCCAGGCCAGCGCGAGAGCGCCCAGGCCCCAGATGAGAAACCCGGTGGGGTAGTGTTCCTCGATGTGATAAATCTGCGCCACGAGCCAGATTCCGGCGCCGAACATCATGCTGCCGAGGAGGTGCAGCACCGTGCCGAGATGGCGGCGCCAGTCGGATCGCCGCTGCAGCGCCAGGCCACCCGCGTGGGCTCCCGCCAGCGCACCGAAGATCAGGGCGAGCTTTCCGGCTTTGCCGATCTCATGCCAGTTGAACGCGACCAGCAGGACGACGCCCAGGCCGAAAATCACCGCGCCCACGCTTCCGAAGATCACGGTGCCGGACTGGCCGCTTTCCCGCGCCGGGTAGCGTTGTCGCAGCGCCTGTCCCTGGTCGCCCGTGATCAGGCCGTCGGATTCCCACTGCGGGATCTCGTTCTGCAGCCACCGGTGAAACTTGTCCATCAAGGTGCGAAGCGGCCCGAATCGCGGTGCCCAGCAAGACCGCCGGGCCGGCCCCGGGCAATGCCGAATTCACCGTGGGGATACGCGGCGGGTCTGTGAAGCCGATTCGATTGCGGCCCGTTTGGCCTCGGCCTGCGCCGCGGTCGCGTCGAGATGTGCCGCGTGCGCCACGTCGGCCGCCTTGGCATACCAGGCGGTCGCTTCCGCCTGGTGACCGCTCGCCGCGGTGAGGTCGCCCAGTTTCAGCGCCAGGGTCGAATAGGTGGGCGCGATTTTGGGATCGTCCTCGTCGGCGGCGTGGACCCGGGCAAAAGTCTCGTACTCGCGCTCGGCGCCGGTCGGATCTCCGCCTCGCTCGAGCGCTTCGCCGAGATAGAGATGCAGTTGCGTGTCCTGCGGGGCGAGGCGCAGCGCCGCTTCGAGGCGTTCGCGCGCCTTCGCGTGGTCGCCCCGCTGCGAGGCCAGCAATCCGCTGTTCACGAGCACCACGAGATCGGGGCGGAATAGTTCCATCATGCGAT
The DNA here is from genome assembly GCA_036499305.1 of Candidatus Didemnitutus sp. Lineage (GTDB taxonomy): Bacteria > Verrucomicrobiota > Verrucomicrobiia > Opitutales > Opitutaceae > Didemnitutus. Next base: position 18,868 of record DASYDZ010000206.1, on the reverse strand, counting down.
CATAGTGGGCGAGCGCGGCGGCGGTGTCGCCGGATTGGTAGAGAAGCTCCCCGAGCATCTGCTGCACCGGGCCGTTGCGCGGATTGATCGCCGCCGCCTTTCGCAGTTCCGCGATGGCGTCGTCACGCCGCCCCTGCGCGGCGAGTTCCTGGGCCCGCTGGAAATAGATCCGCGTATCGTCGGGATTGAAAATCTGGGCGAGGGCGAGGGCGGGGGAGCCCGCGTTCTTCAGCGTCAGCCAGAATTGCGTCTGGTCGACCGCGGCAATCATGAAGAGCGCGATCACCGCGCCATAACGCAGGGCGCGGGCGCCCGCGGACGATCCCGCGAGCCAGCCGAAAACGGGCGCTCCGTCGCCCCGGGCCAGGGGATCGTCCGGCGCCGGTGGATTGCGTCCGACCAGCAGCCGCGCGATCCGGCCGTCACGCAGCTTCCAGATCGCGCCATCGAGGATGAAATGGTGAAGGTTCACCAGCGCCGCGAAGATGAAGAAACTCTCGACGAGGTCGTGCCCGAAGAGTCGGCTCGCGATCCACGGCCCCGGCACGAACAGCGCGATGCCGCCCGCAATGAGGATCAGGTAATAGCGCGCGAACCTGAAGCCGCCGTGCGTGCCGCGATCCGCCTCGGCCTCCCGCCGCGCAAAGTAGGTGGTGATCCAGAGGTATTGCGCGCAGTGCATGAACGCCAGGATACCCGCGCTCGCGTAAGTCGGAGGGAAGTCCATCGCCGTGGTCTCGTGCAGGACTTCCGGCAGCAGAAACCAGAGAAACTGCGTGACGAACAGCGTCAGCGGACCCGCCATCGCCCGCCAGCCGAGGGTGCGCACGAGCCGGAAGTGGCCAAAGGCGCCCGCCACGAGGTAGAGCGCGAGAAAGAACAGGATGCCGACGTGCGCGGCCTCCGCCGGGATCGGCAGGATGACGAGCGTCGCCTGCGAGGGCGTGCCGGTGTTGTGCAGCGCGAGAAACCACGCGGCGTACGAGGCGAAGTAGGACCACCAGATGAAATTCCGATCGCTCCGCGCGGGCTGCCCGCCCGCGCGGCGCGTGAGCATCATCGCGATGCCGAAGTTCTGGCCGGTGTAATGCCACGGGCTCCACGTGAGATAAAAGGTCAGCAGCCAGGGGAAAAGATCGGGAGCCAGATGCACGATCAGGACGGTGAGCACGACGAAGATCGAGACGTAGACCGTGAAAAACCGGTACTTGTGGAAATCGCCGCGCGTCCGGTAGGCCCGGTAGATCGTGGCCATGTAGTGCGGCTGGTTGCAGAACACGCCGAGGAAGTAGAACGCAAACGATACGGCGATCGCCTGCGACCGGCTCAGGTAAAACATGAGCGCCAGCAGCGGGAGCGACCATGCGCCGCAGCCGACGAGCAGATCGAGGGCGGGGTTGAAGATCCAGCGGCCGGAACCCGCGGGCGCGGCGTCGCGCTTCGTCATGACGGCGTGTCCGGGCCGGCGGCCAGATGCCCGGCGGCGACGGCCTCCGCGATCATCCGCGTGGCGTATTCCCAGATCGTCGGCGAACCGTCGCGAACCGCGGCGTTGCGGGTCCGGACCCGGTCCGCCGTGATCCCATGCTGGCGCCAGGCATGGCCTTCCGTCTGGACATTGAGGACCATCGCCTGGAACCGGTCGCAGGCGAGGGCGAAGCACGCTTCCGGCGTGGCCTTGGCTTCAAACTCGTCCCACAACGCCCGGAATTCCTGCGCCTGGTCGGCCGGCAGCAGTCCGAAAATCCGGTGGGCGGCCTGCGCCTCGCGGTCGTGTTGTCCCGCCATGCCCGCCGTATCGTAGGCGAAGGTATCGCCGGCATCGATCTCCACGAGATCGTGCACCGCGAGCATGCGGATCACCCGCAGAAGATCGAGATTCGTGGCCTTCGCATGTTCGGCGAGGGTCATCGCAAAAAGCACGATGTGCCAGGTGTGCTCGGCGCTGTTCTCGGGGCGCCGGGAACGGGTGGTCACGGTGCGGCGGAACACGTCCTTGAGGCGATCGGCTTCGATCAGGAATTCCATCTGGCGGGCGAGGCGCTCGACGGCGCGGGAATCGGGAATGGCGTCCACGCCGCGACGAAAGAGACGATTCCGCCGAAGCGCAATTCGGGACCGGCGCCGTCGAATTTGCATCCGCCTGCCATTTGGCTATACCACCGCCATGCCCACGTTGTTTGATCCGCTGCGCGTCGGCTCGCTGGCCCTGCCGAATCGCATCATCATGGCCCCGTTGACCCGCTGCCGGGCCGGGGCGGGCCGCGTGCCGACCGACCTCATGGTCGAATATTACCGGCAGCGCGCCTCGGCCGGACTGATCCTTTCGGAGGCGACCTCGGTGGACCCGATGGGCGTCGGTTATCCGGACACGCCGGGCATCTGGTCCGACGAGCAGGTGGCGGGCTGGCACAGGGTGACGGAGGCAGTCCACGCGGCGGGCGGCCGGATGCTGCTGCAATTGTGGCATGTCGGCCGGATTTCCGATCCGGTTTATCTCCACGGCGCTCAGCCGGTCGCGCCGAGCGCGATCGCCCCGCCGGGCCATGTCAGCCTCGTGCGCCCGCAAAAACCGTTTGTCACCCCGCGCGCGCTCGGGCGTTCCGAGATTCCCGGCATCATCGCGGCGTACCGTCGCGGGGCCGAGAACGCGCAGCGCGCGGGATTCGACGGCGTCGAGGTCCACGGCGCCAACGGCTACCTGCTCGATCAGTTTCTTCAGGACATTTCCAATCACCGCACCGACGACTACGGCGGCCCGGTGGAAAATCGTGCCCGGCTTCACCTCGAGGTGGCCGATGCCGCGATCGAGGTGTGGGGCGCCGACCGGGTGGGGATGCACCTCGCGCCGCGCGGTGATTCGCATGGCATGGGTGACAGCAATCGCCCCGCCACCTTCGGCTATCTGGCCGCGGAACTTGGGCGGAGGAAGATCGCGTTCATCTGCGCCCGTGAGTCGCTCGATGAACCGCGGCTCGGCCCGGCGCTGAGAAAGGCCTTCGGCGGAGTCTACATCGCCAACCAGGGATTCACGGCCGCGGCCGCCCAACGTGCGCTCGACCACGGCGACGCCGACGCGGTCGCGTGGGGCAAGTGGTTCATCGCCAACCCCGACCTGCCGCGTCGGCTGGAAACCGGCGCGCCATTGAACGAGCCCGATTCGTCAACCTTTTATGGCGGATCGGTCAAGGGCTACACGGACTATCCGTCGCTCGCGGCGTGAGGTTCTGCATTGAGTGATCGATTCGACCGGGCCCTTCGGACCCGGCTACAACCCCGGCACGCGACCGTGACTCGATGTAGCCGGGGGCGGCAGACCCCGGTGCGAATGCGCCGTTGAGCCGTGCCTGCGAGAAAGCTTCGCGCCGGTGGTCCGAAGCGATGTCATAATTTTTTCCGGCTGGCGAAAAAACCGCGCGTGCGGGGTTGCGTTGGGGCTGGCCGCCCTGCTTTTGTGACCGTTCCCATGAAGATACTTGTTGCCGACAAAATCTCGCCGAAGGGCGTGGCGTATTTGAAGTCCCAGCCGGGATTCGAAGTTGTCGAGGCGTACGGATCGTCGCCGGACAAGGTTCTCGCGCTCGTGAAAGACGTCGAGGCGATCGCCGTGCGTTCCGAGACGAAGATCACCGCCGAGGTATTTGCGGCCGCGCCAAAGCTGAAGGTGGTCGGCCGTGCCGGCGTGGGCGTGGACAACGTCGATGTCGAGGCGGCGACGGAACGCGGCGTGATCGTGATGAACACGCCGTCGGGCAACACCATCGCGACCGCCGAGCTGACGTTCACGCACATCCTGTGCGGAGCCCGGCCGGTGCCGCAGGCGGCGGCGTCGATGCGCGCCGGCCAGTGGGACCGCAAGTCCTTCTCGGGCCTCGAGCTTTTCCGCAAGAATCTCGGCGTGATCGGACTCGGCCGCATCGGCACCGAGGTGGCGAAACGCGCGCAGGCGTTCGGCATGAACGTGCTGGCCTACGACCCCTATCTTGCGCCGAGCCGCGCCAAGGCGATGCAGGTCGAGGCCGTCACCCTTGATGACCTGCTGGCGAAGGCGGACTACATCACGGTGCACATGCCGCTGACCGAGCAGACGAAGTACATGATCGACGAGGCGGCGCTCGCGAAATGCCGCAAGGGCGTGAAGCTGTTCAATTGCGCGCGCGGCGGCATCATCAAGGAATCGGCGCTCATCGCCGCCCTGAAGTCGGGCCACGTCGCGGCGGCCGGCCTCGACGTGTTCGAGGACGAGCCTCTCGCCGCCGACAGCGAGCTGCGCAAGCTGCCCGGGGTCACGCTCACGCCGCATCTCGGCGCGTCGACCGCCGAGGCGCAGGATGCCGTCGGGGTCGAGGTCGCGGAGCAGATCGCGGATGTGCTCAATGGCGGCGTGATCCGCAATGCCGTCAACATGCCTTCGCTCGACGCCGCCACCCTGAAACAGCTCGGGCCCTATCTCGACCTCGGCAACAAGCTGGGGACGCTCGTGCAGCAGCTCGCGACGCAGCGCGTGGAGCGCGTGCGCATCACTTTCTGGGGCAGGATCGTCGAGATCGACTCCAATCCCGTGACGCGGGCGATCCAGCGCGGATTTCTCCACCGCATCAGCGGCGAGAGCCTCAACTACATCAATGCCCCCGTGGTCATGCAGCGGCTGGGCGTGCACGTGGACGTGGTGAAATCGAACGCCGAATCCGACTATACCGAGCTCGTGCTGGTGGAAGCGGTGCAGGAGGGCGGGGCGGTCGTCTCGGCCGCAGGCACGCTGCTCGGCAAGGGCAACACCCCGCGTCTGGTGGCGTTGAACGGCCGCGAAGTCGAGGCGACGCCGGCGGGCGAGCTCCTGGTCTATGAGAATAATGATGAACCGGGAATCATTGGCATGGTCGGCACGCTCATGGGGCGTGCCCGCGTGAACATTGCCGCGATGTCGCTCAGCCGCACGATCGAGGGGGGCACGGCCTTGACGGTGCTGAATCTCGACAGCGCGCCGTCCACCGAAGTCCTAAAGGAGTTGACCGCGCATCCGGCGATCAAACAGGCTCGATTGGTTCACCTTTGATGGAATATGCCTACTACGTCCTGATCGGAATGCTGGGCTATCTGCTCGGCGCGCTTCCGTTCGGTTACGTGGTGGCGAAGGCCCACGGGGTCGACATTTTCAAGGTCGGCAGCGGCAATCCGGGCGCCACCAATGTCCGCCGGGTTCTCGGGTCGCGGGCCGGCAACCTGGTGTTCGCCCTCGATTTCCTGAAGGGTTCGGTTGCCGCGCTGCTTCCGATCGCCATCGGCCTCCTGAGCGCATCTCAAATCACGCCGCCCGACGGCATGCCGCTGGATCAGGTGGCGATCTTCCGATCCGAGGTGATGGCGCACGCCCACCTCGAGGGACTTTACGGACTGCTGGGAGCCCTGGTCGGACACTCGTTTTCAATCTTCACGAAGTTCAAGGGCGGCAAGGGCGTCGCCACCGCGGCCGGCGGCCTGGTGGTCCTGATTCCGATTGCGTGCCTGATCGGCATCGCCACCTGGCTCGTGACATTTCTCACCACGCGCATCGTGTCGCTCGGTTCGATTCTGGCGGCCGTGGCCGTGCCGCTGTCGGCCTGGCTCATCGGCTATCCGCTGGCGCTCGAGGTCGTTGCGACCGCGGTCGGCCTGTTCGTGATCATCCGCCATCGGGTGAACATCGGCCGGCTGCTCAAAGGCACCGAAACCCGATTCGTCCGCAAGGGTTCGTCCGCGAAGTAGCGGCCGGCCGGGATCGATGTCCCGCATCGATCGGTTTCGGTCGCTGTGGGTCCGATACCCCGGCGCTTGCTTCGGCTTGGATTGTTGTAGGAGCGGCTTTATGCCGCGATCGAACTGGAAATCGCGGAGTAAACCAGCTCCCACAGCTAAAGAGGAGTTCGGTTGCAGGGCTGTCTAGATCTAATGCCTCGGGGTTTGCCCCGAGGATCTTTGGTTCCGAATATTCGGTGTCTTCCGTGGGCAATCCGGGACGGGTCGGTTCACCGTCGGGCGCGGATCGCAGCGTAAAGCCGCTCCTACAGTACCGGCGGTCCGGAGGTGAGGTGGCTTCGGGCGATAGGGATCAAGTCCTTATCGATCGGTTTCGTTTCCGAGTATTTGGTGTATTTCGTGGGCAACCCGGGATGGGTCGGTTCATCATGGGGCTGGGATCGCGGCGTAAAGCCGCTCCTGCAAAGTCCTCCGTGTTCTCGGTGGTTTCAAGTAATGTAGCCATTTGATTGTTAATGGATTGCTGACGGGTCTGTTGTTTCGACCTATGACGCGAGCCTCGAACTCGCGCCTTGCCAAACCGGGCTCGCCCGAGCCATTTAACCGGGTTCCCGAGCATGAGTCTCCTCGTCCAGAAATTCGGCGGCACCTCCGTTGGCGACGTCGACCGGATCCAGAACGTCGCGTCGCGAATCAAGCGCTCGCACGACGAGGGCCATCAGCTTGTCATCGTGGTCTCCGCGCGCTCGGGCGTCACCAACGAGCTTATCGCGCGGGCCAAGGCCATCAATCCGCGGCCGGACACCCGCGAGATGGACATGCTGCTCGCCACCGGTGAGCAGGAAACGATCGCCCTCACCGCCATGGCGCTGCATGCGATCGGCATTCCCGCGGTCTCATATACCGGCGCCCAGGCGGGAATTGTCACGGACCTCGTCCACACCAAGGCCAAGATCAAGAGCATCGTCCCGACCGCGCTGCGCCAGGATCTGCAGGCGGGCAAGGTGGTGATCGTCGCGGGCTTCCAGGGCATGAACGAGCACGGCCACACCACGACGCTCGGCCGGGGCGGCTCCGACCTGACCGCCATCGCGCTGGCCGCCGCCCTGCAGGCCGACAAATGCGAGATCTACACCGACGTCGACGGCGTCTACACCGCCGATCCGCGCGCGGTGAAGGACGCGCGCAAGCTCGAGGAGATCAGCTACGACGAGATGCTCGAGCTCGCCAGCCAGGGCTCGAAGGTGATGCAGTCGCGCTCCGTCGAGTTCGCCAAGAAGTACGACGTCGTTTTCGAGGTCCGCAGCAGTTTCAACCACAACCCGGGTACCATCGTGAAAGAGGAAGTCGCCTACATGGAAAAGGTCGTCGTGCGCGGAGTCGCCGTCGACAAGGATCAGGCCAAGGTCGTGATCAGCGATCTGCCCGATAAGCCCGGGAGCGCCGCGGCGGTCCTGCGTGCGCTGGCCGAGGCCAGCATCAACGTCGACATGATCGTGCAGAACGCGGGGCGCAACGGCGTCGTGAACCTCACGTTCACGGTGCCGAAGGACGATGCCCACGGGGCGGTCAAGGTGCTTCCGGCCGTGTTCCAGCAGCTCGGCGGCGGCGAGGTCGCGGCCCACGACAACATCGCGAAGCTTTCCGTGGTCGGCGTCGGCATGCGCACGCACGCCGGCGTGGCGGCGCAGATGCTCGAGGCGCTGGCGGGGCAGGGCATCAACGTCGAGCTCATCGCGACCTCCGAGATCAAGGTCACCCTGGCCGTGCCGCGCGACCGCGCCGACGACGCCCAGCGCGCCGTGCACGCGGCGTTCGGACTGGGGCGGTGAGCGTATTTTCGTGGCTGGCCATCCGATCGGGGCGCATTTCGCTCTGGTGCGTGACAAGGGAAAGCGGTCAGACGTCAGCGGACAGCAGGCAGATTTCCAACTCCGACCCGGCTTCGCCTGTGGGCGGTCGCGGAGAAAAGGGTTCGATTCATCATTTTTCCGACCTTATTGCCTATCGGAAGGCATTTGCCGTGGGAGTGGCTATTTTTAGGATCTCCTCGGCGTGGCCGGCGGAAGAGCGATACGCGCTTACCGATCAGGTGAGGCGGTCGTCACGGTCGATAGGTGCAAATATTGCCGAAGCTTGGGCGAAGCGTCGGTATGAGGCACACTTTGTCAGCAAATTGACCGATGCAGATGCGGAGGCACACGAGACCGAGCACTGGCTCGCGTGCGCGTTAAAGCACGGATATATCGACCATGCCGATTTCGACACGATGCGTTCTCGACTCGCCGAAATTGGCCGGCTACTTGGGGGAATGATGGCAAACGCCGAAACATTTCGTCCGCGGTCCGTTCGCGGCTCGATCGCAAGACCGTGATCGTCGTTCGCCACAGGCGGTTACGAGCTGACCGCAGACTGCTGACCGCTGTCTGCTGACCGCTGCCATGCGCTACATCAGCACCCGCGGCGAAGCCGACCCCGTTCCGTTCAGCGAGGCGGTGGCGCTCGGGCTGGCTCCCGACGGCGGTTTGTTCCTGCCGGAGAACCTGCCGGACATCTCACCGCGCCTGGCCGGTTGGAAGAACCTGAGCTACGCCGAGCTCTGCACGGAATTTCTCTCGCTCTTCGCCACCGACCTTCCCGCGGGCGTCCTCGAGCCGATCGTGCGCCGGTCGTACGCGACTTTCACCCATCCGGAAATCGCGCCGCTGCGCGCGCTCGACGGACGCACCCAGGTCCTCGAGCTTTTCCACGGACCGACGCTCGCGTTCAAGGATTTCGCCCTGCAGCTCCTCGGCAACGTCTACGAGCATCAGTGCCGCGTGTCCGGCGGAAGCATCAATGTCCTCGGAGCCACGTCCGGCGACACCGGCGCGGCCGCAATTTACGGCCTGCTCGGCAAACCACGCACCGCCATTTTCATCCTGTATCCCGAGGGTCGCGTGGCGCCGTTGCAGGAGCGGCAGATGGCCTGCACCGGGGCGGCCAACGTCCACGCCATCGCCGTTCGCGGCACCTTTGACGATGCCCAGCAGGTCCTGAAGGATCTCTTCGGTGACCGCGCCTTCGCCGCGAGGCACCGGCTGTCCGCGGTCAACTCGATCAATCTGCTGCGGGTCCTCGCCCAATGCGTCTATTATCTCCACGCCTGGCTGCGCTTGGGCGGCGGCGAGGACCTCGAGTTCGTGGTGCCGACCGGCAATTTCGGCAACGTGCTGGCCGGCTGGATGCTCCAGCGCATGGAGGTTCCGATGGGCGGTTTCAAGGTGGCGACGAACCGCAACGACATCCTCCACCGCTTCTTCACGACGGGAGAATACGCGATGGGTTTTGCGCAGCCCACCCTGGCGCCGTCGATGGACATCCAGGTGGCGTCAAACTTCGAGCGCTTCATCTACTACGCGGCGGACGAGGATCCGGGCCGCGTGCGCGCGATCATGGCCGAGTTCAAGCGGACCGGCCGGTGCCAGCTCGCGGATCTCGACCGGGGCGGAATCTCCTCCTCGGCGGCGACGGATGCCGAGATCACCGGACTGATCCGGCAGGTGCACGAACAGCATGGCTACATCGTCGATCCGCACACCGCGTGCGCCTTCAAGGATCTCAATCCGGACCGCCGCAGCGTGGTGCTCGCCACGGCGCACCCGGCCAAATTCCCGGAGGCACTGATGGCGGCGATCGGCCTCGAGCCGACGCACCCCTCGCTGGAGGCCTTGAAGCACCAGCCGATCGTCAAGACCGTGCTGGAGGCCGACAAGGCCGCCGTGGGCGAATTCATCGCCCGGCACGCGATCTGATCGGGAAAGTGGCCCGCGGAATTCACGAATAACGCGAAAAACGCGTCGGAGGAATTGCCCACGGAACACACCGAAGGCACGGAAGGATGGAGTTCGATTAGGGTCCGCGAAACATCCGAACTACCCGAAGGCGTTGTAGCACGGCGGCATCGCCAGCCCTGAGCCTGTCGAATGGGCCGAATGCCGCCTCCTGACGGAAAATTTGGTGTCCTCCGCGTGTTTCGCGGGAAGTTTTCTTCCTCGTGCTCAAAGCAGCGGCGCCACCAGGCGCGCGAGTTCCTCGCCGATCGCGGGCACCAGCCGCCGCCTCCGCAGATGCACGGGCATCGGTTTCGTCTGCATGAAGACCTCCTGCGCCCACCGCGAGAATGCCGCGGCGTCGGTCTTCGAATAGGTGACGATGCCGACCTCGAAGTTCACGAACAGGCTCCGGAGATCCATGTTGGCCGAGCCGATCAGGCCGTAGCTCTCGTCGACCAGCAGCATCTTGGCGTGGTTCATTCCCGGTCCGTAGAAAAGGATCTTGGCGCCGCCCGCCTGCAGCTCGCGCAGGAAATATCGCCGCGCGAGATCCGTGACCGGATGGTTCGAATGCGCCGGCACGACGATGCGCACGTCGATGCCGGCCCGCGCCTTGAGCAGCAGGGAACGGAAAAGCACTTCGTCGGGGATGAAATACGGCGTGATGATCCAGATCGACCGCTCCGCGTTCTGGACAAAGGACAGGATGCCCTCGTACAGCGGGTCGCCGGCCGCGTCCGGGCCGCCGGCGACGACCTGGAGGTCACTGTCGCCGATCGGCTCGGGAATTTCCCAAGGCAGGCCGTTGGGTCCGCGCTCGAGCGGTTTGCCGCCGGCGAAGGCCCAGTCGGCGAGGAAGATCTCGTTGAGGAGGCTGACGGCCGGGCCTTCCACGATCGCGCCAAAATCGCGCCAGCGTTTCCGCAGCGGGGTGGGTCCCATGTATTCCCGGGCCACATTCCGGCCGCCGATCGCCGCGATTTCGTGGTCGATGACGGCGATCTTCCGGTGATTGCGCAGGTTCGCGGAGCCGCGCGTCTGCAGCGGCAGGACCGGCATGAAGCGCGCCACCTCGCCGCCGGCGCGGCGGATCGGGTCGCAGAAACCGCGGCTGCTGACGAACGAGCCCAGGGAGTCGAGCAGAAGGCGCACCTTGATGCCCTCGCGGGCGCGCCGCGCGAGGAGGTTGACGAATCGCCGGCCCACCTCGTCCCGTGCGAGGATGAACGTCATGATGTGGATCGTGTGCTTCGCGGCCTCGATGCGGCGCTCGAGTTCGAGGAAGGACTCCTCGCCGGTGGCGAGCGGCGTGAGGCGATTGCCGCCGATTGGCGGACTGGCGCCGTTGAGCGTCAGGATGCGCGCGGTGGGGTTCGCAGCGGACGCGCAGGCGGCGCTGCGCGGGATGACCGGGCTGAGCGGCGCCTTCCGGGCCGCAAGCCGTCGGAGCTTGCGGCCGCCGATGAGAAGATACAGCGGCACGCCGACATAGGGGATGAACGCGATGGCAAGCAGCCAGGCGAACGTGTTGCTCGGCTGACGGCGTTCGCTCAGGAGCCGGGCGATCGCAAAAAATGCGAGCACGAAGCCGCCCACCGTGAGGAAATGCGCGACGACCCAATGGGCAAACGGATGGTCCTCGAGCGAACGAAACGTGTGGTCGAGCCATTTCTGCACGCGGCGGAGCCTCGCAAATCTACGGACCATTGCAAGCGAGCGGGTGGCGCGGCAGTGTCCCGATTTGAATACTGAAACATTCCCCGCAGCTTGCTGCGGGGTTTCCACGCGAGTTAGGACGCTGCCCGGCGTTGCCCTGCTTGGAGGGCAATGCAAGCCGCGCGTAGAATCCCCGGAGCTTGCTCCGGGGAGTAGCGCTGGCGAAAGGGCAGCGTTCAATTTATTTTCGCCGGAGGCCGCCGAGGTCACGGAGAGCTGGGGTCTGGCGATTGCTTCGGACCCTCGGCAGCCTCGGGGGGACGCATCCGGTTGGATGCGCCCTTCCGGGTGACGGAAAATGTGCCCGCCTCCCGTGAGCGTGCCTTGATTGACCGATGATTGTCCGGGCTCCTGTGCGAAGTCAGGACACCACGGACTCCGATCCACCGGCCGGAGAAATCGGCATTCCGGCGATTGATCTTCGGCATCGACCAAACCGCGGAAACCTTTTCCGCTCGGTTCGGCCCCAATCTCAGCCCGATGAATACGCTTACTTTTAATCGAAAAACTTCACCGCGAGCGCGCATCGCGGGAATCGCGGTCTTGCTTTTGGCGATCGCGACGGTCCTGCCGTGCTTGCGGGCGGCCGTCGATCAACCGGTATGGCAGCCGGCACCGGGCCACGTTCAAGTGCCGTTGTGGCCGGCAGGGGTGCCGGACGCGGAGCCGGCGCCGAAACCGGAGTCAATGGAGGTGGAAGACGGCCACCTGATTGCCGGAAAACCCTGGACGGCGGTGAAAGATGTCTCGCGACCAACGCTGACGGTCTATTCGCCCGGGAAGGCAAACACCGGAGTTGCGGTGGTGGTTTTTCCCGGCGGCGGGTATCAGGAGCTGGCCATCGATCTGGAAGGATCGGAGGTTTGTGAATGGCTGGCGGCGCACGGGATCACCGGCGTGCTGCTCAAGTACCGTGTGCCGAATTCGGGTCACCACTGGGACCCGCAGCTCCGGCGCCACGTCCCGCCGAAGGCCGAAACGGCGCTGGAGGACGCCCAGCGCGCGATCGGGCTGGTACGTCTCCGCGCGGCCGACTGGAAGGTCGACCCTCGCAGGATTGGCGTGATGGGATTTTCCGCGGGCGGGCACATGGTGGCGGCGATCAGCACGCATTGGGAAAAACGACTCTACGCGACGGTGGACGCGGCGGACCGGCAAAGTTGCCGGCCCGATTTTGCCGTGGCGCTTTATCCCGGTCACCTCTGGGGCTGGACTCCCAAAGACAACCCGAACTTCGACCTGAATCCGGAGATCGCGACCCACATCAGCAAGCGCACTCCTCCGACCTTTCTGGTGCAGGCGCAGGACGATCCGGTGGACAGCGTCAACGACTCGCTCGTGTACTATCTCGCGCTCAAGAACGCCGGTGTGTCGGCGGAGCTCCACCTGTTCGCCAAGGGAGGGCACGCCTTTGGCCTTCGGCACACCGATCTTCCCGTTTCCGACTGGCCGGAGCTTTTCGTGGCCTGGCTGCGATCGATCGGGGTGCTGGACGCGCCTTCAGGCCACTGAAGTGCCGTCCCGTTGGCGAGTTAGCGTTGGTGGTGGAAGGTGGATTCGAACCACCGAAGGACGATGTCCAATTGATTTACAGTCAATCGCGTTTGGCCACTTCGCTATTCCACCGACGCAACAGGATTGGCGAAGGAAGGGAACTTCCCCTCCTTTGCCAAGAGGTTTTTTCGGGAAAAGGTTAGAGCCAGGCGGAGGTCGCTGCATGCCGGGGCCGGCCGGGCCCTCCCGGTGGGCAAATTCATCGACCGGAAGAGATTGCTTCTCGAATAATACGAGCGCAGGCGCTTCGGATTGACCCGATTCCGCCACTCGTCGAGCGTGGTTCCTTCCGGCGAATCCGACGCATCCCTCTGCGCGCGCCGGATTGCCCCATGCCGGCGTCACCGCAGCCCTCCGCCCAACACCTGTCCGTGGTCGAAAAAGTCGGCTACGGCCTCGGCGATGCCGCGAGCCACATCGTTTTCGACAACGTCGTCGCCTACCTGACGTTCTTCTACACCGACATCTTCGGCATCCCCGCGGGATTCGTCGGCACCATGTTCCTCCTCGCCCGGGGCCTGGACGCCGTGTCCGACCCGATCATGGGGCTGGTGGCGGACCGCACGCGCACCCGCTGGGGCAAGTTCCGGCCGTATCTGCTCTGGGGGGCCATTCCGTTCGGCCTCCTGTGCGTGCTGGCGTACAGCACCCCGCACACGTCGGTGGCGAACAAGATGGTGTTTGCCGCCATCACGTACACGGCGCTCACGCTGGCCTATACCTTCGTCAACATCCCGTATTGCGCGATGAGTGGCGTCATCACCGCCAATCCCGCGGAGCGCATGTCGCTGCAGTCCTACCGTTTTGTCCTCGCAACCGCCGGCGGCATGCTGAGCACCGTGCTGATGCTGCCGCTGGCGAACTTCGTCGACGCGACGGACAAGGCGCGCGGCTACCAGGGCGCCATCGCGATCCTGGCCGTGGCGGCGGTGGCGATGCTGATCGGATGCTTTGCCACAACGCGCGAGCGATTGCAGCCGGTCGCGGAGGGACAGGGCAGTTATCTCGCGGACCTGCGCGATGTCTGGCGCAACGACCAGTGGCGCATCGTCGGGCTGCTCACGTTCTGCAACATCGCCGGCGTCGCGGTGCGCGGCGGCGCGATGATCTATTATGTGCGATACCTCCTCGGCGACGCCGCGGCATTCACGGGGTTTCTGACCACCTATTTTGTCGGCAATCTCATTGGCAGCGCGCTCGCCAAGCCGCTGACCGACCGGTTCTGCAAGGTGCGCCTGTTCGGGATCCTGAATCTAGTGCTCGGCCTGCTCAGTGTCGTGCTGTTTTTTGTCCCGGCGAAGTCCGTGGCGGCCATGTTCGCGCTCATCTTTGTGATCGGCGTGCTGCACCAGGCAACCACGCCGATCCAATGGGTGATGATGTCGGACACCGTCGACTACGGCGAATGGCGGCAGGGCCGGCGCCTGACGGGGGTGAATTTTGCCGGCACGCTGTTCGTGCTGAAGCTCGGACTGGCCCTGGGCGGCGCCGTGATCGGCTGGACCCTGCAGGCGGTGAGCTATCGGTCGGGCGCGCCGGCCCAGTCGGAAGCGGCCACGCGCGGCATCCTGGTGTTGTTCACCCTTTTTCCGGCGGCATTCTATTTTCTCAGCGCGTGGATCGTGCGCTGGTATCGGTTGCGGACCGAAACGCTGACGAACATGCTGGCCGGGCTCGCGGCGCGCCGGTAGGATTCGAACGCTCCTCGGACCCGATTGGTTCGGTGTTTTTTTGCGCCCTTTTGCGGCCAAAATCAGCCGCCGATCGGGCCCGGGAACACTAGAACGAACCCTTTTTCATCTCGTCCAGCAGATGATCGGCCGCGCGCCAGGCGAGGGCCATGATCGTGAGCGTCGGGTTCTTGTCGGCGTTCGACGCGAACGGCGCGCCGTCGGCCAGGTAGAGATTCTTCACGTCCCAGGTCCGGCACCAGCGATCCGTGACGGATTTCTTCGGGTCAGCGCCGGCGATGGCGCCGCCGACCTCGTGGATGATCGTGCCGCCTTTCTCGATCGCCTGTGCGCCGGTGCGCTCCCTGGACTTCGAGCCGCCGAAAACACGGCCGCCCATGGCCTCGATGATGTCGGCGAACGTTGAAATCATATGGCGCGCCTGGCCGATCTCGTGTTCCGACCATTTCCAGGTGAAGCGAAGAACCGGGATGCCCCACTTGTCCTTCACCTCGGGGTCGATCTCGCAATAGGAATTCTCGTTGGGAATCATGTCGCCGCGGCCGGTGAACCACATGTGGGACCCGTAGAAGCGGCGGGCATCCTCCTTGAATTTCGTGCCATAGGTGCCGCGCGTGAACTGCTCGAGTCCCGCCGCCGTCCACATGTCCGGCATCCCGCGGGCCGAACCCCACTCGATGTGGTAACCGCGTGCGAATCCGAGTTTGCCGGCCTTCTGCTGCTGGTAAAGCCACCACGGCGTGTAGACATGTCCGCCCGCGCCTTCCTCGTTCAACGGAGGCAGGCCTTCGAGTCGCGGAATCTGGCCGCCGAGGCTGGCCCCGACGGTGTCGAGAATGTATTTTCCGAGGAGCCCGCTCGAGTTCGCGAGTCCGTTGGGAAACGGCGCCGATTTCGAATTGAGCAGCACGCGGACGGTCTCGCACGCGCTGGCTCCGAGGACGATCGCGCGCGCCTGGGCGCGGAATTCGCGCCCGGTCTTCTTGTCGATGTAGACCACGCCGCGGGCGAGACCCTGGGTGTCGAGCGTGATCTCGCGCACCATGGCGTCCGTGACCAGGTCGAGATTGCCGGTGTCCATCGCGGGCGGCAGATGGACGGTGGTCGACTGATAGTTGGCGCGGATGGAGCAGCCGCGGCCGCACGGCGTCGCCCAGAAGCAGGCGGCGCGCTCATCCATGGCCTTCGCGAGAATGCGCTGCGCGCGCGGATTGTTCGGATGAATCCTGGCCGGCAGGGCGGCGGAATCGAGCCGGCGGCTGAGGACGGCGCGGTGGATGGCGATCGCCGGCACGCCGACCTGCTTCATGTATTTCGCGGCGAACATTTCCGCGGCGCGCGGCGAGGGCGGCGGCAGCAGGACACCCTCGGGGGAATGGGGCGTGTTTTCGAAGCCGTCGTTGCTGCCGTAGACGCCAATGAGCATCTCGACCTTGTCGTAGTAGGGAGCGACCTCCTCATAGCCGAACGGCCAGTCGAAACCGAGCCCGTCGCGCGAGTACGGTTTGAAATCGTAAGGCCCGTTGCGCAGCGCGATGCGGCCCCAGTGGTTCGTCCGTCCGCCCAGCATGCGGGCGCGCCACCAGCCAAACTGGCGACTCGGATCCTCGGACGCCTGCGTGTACGGCTCGCCGGGCACCTGCCAGCCGCCGTCCACGGTCGCGTCGTGGAAACCGAAGGGCTTTTGCGGCGTGCCCGTCGCACGAAGGGGAGCCTGTGCGTTCGTCTGAAACATCGGCGTTTCCCGGACGGGGTCGTAGTTGCGACCGGCCTCGAGCATGAGGACCTTGGCGCCCTCCATCGTGAGCGTGTAGGCAGCCTGGCCGCCGGCGGCGCCGGAACCGACCACAATGACATCGTACTCGGACTTGACCTGGCTGGGGGAAATCAGGGCCATGAGCTTCGGGGGTGAAGTTCATCGTGTGCGGTCGCGTCGGAGGTGCAAGCAAAGTTGAAGTCGAGAGATTCCGTGGGAGCCGGGTTTCCATCGGACCGCGCGTGTGTCGCGCGAAACAAGCGATGGTCGGGAGTCCGCGCGGACGGATTGCGGCGTGTTTCGCTTTTCCGATGGTGGCCGGTGCCGGTGGAAACGGTCCGCTACAATAGTCCCGCCTGGCGAAAACTGTAGAATCCCAGGCCGCGCGGATCGAGGTCGGCGCGGCCGACGACGATGTGGTCCAGAAGGTCGATATCGACGGCCTTCGCCGCATCGCGAAGCTGGCGCGTCACCTGCACGTCAGCTGCGCTCGGGGCCGGGTCTCCGCTGGGGTGGTTGTGCGCGCAAATGACCGCGGTCGCACCATGCCGGATGGCTTCGCGAAAAACCTCGCGCGGGTGGGCGAGACTGCTCGTGGCGGTGCCGGAGGTGATCTCGACCTGCTTGAGGAGCCGGTTTTTGCGATTCAGGCAGAGCACCCAGAATTTTTCCACGGTCAGGCCCTCGAGGTGCGGGCGGAAATGGCCGAAAACAAGTTCGGGCTTGTTCAGGATCGGCGGGGTGGTGCCTCCGAGAGCGAGGACGCGCCGGGAAATCTCGAGAATGGCCACGAGTTGCAGCGCCTTGACCTTTCCGATGCCCGTGATGCGACGGAAATCCGACTCGGTCCAGCGGACGAGGGCCGTCAGCGCACCGGCCTCGGCAACCAACCGCTGCGCGACCGAGAGCACGTGGTGTCCGCGCGTGCCGCTGCGCAGGACGACGGCCAGGAGTTCGGTGTCGCTGAGCGCCGTCGGGCCGAGCCGTTCGAGGCGTTCCTGCGGCCGATCGCCGACCGCGAGCTCGTTCAGGCGCAAGGGACGATAGTCGATGGTCATCGGGAAGACGAAGGCGGCGCGATGAGCCTCGACCCGAATCACCGCGTCAAGCGGTGCGTATACGGCGGATGCAGCAAAACAAAGTTCGGAGGCCAGGGCTGGTATGAATTAAAAAGGCGTGCGGCGCCGGTTGCCGGATACCATGCGAGGTGCGGTGGCCATCGGACCATCGTCGTTGGGGACAACGACGACCACCCGTCAACGTCGCTTGTCGCGGGCGGTGGCGGACTTGGCGGAGGCGAGATGAATCCGGGCCCTGCGGACCCGGCTACAACAATTCCAGGGTCAAAATGTAGCCGGGTCCGCAGGGCCCGGTTCTCGATTGCGGCGGCCGGCCAAACCAGCCGGACGTAGGCTCCCAGCGCCGCGTCTGCCTCAGAAGTGCTTCACGTAACCGTTGCGGCGGAGCTTCTCGAGCCAGCGCTCCTGCGCCTCGCTCGCGGTCTGCTGCACCAGCAGGTGCTCGATTTGCTCGCGCACATCGTCGAGCGGCAGAACGCCGGCGTGTTTGCGCTCCTCGACATAAAGGAGGAACGCGCCCTCGGGCATGATGATCGGGTCGGTATACTTGCCGGGATCGAGGGTGAAGAGGACGTCGCTGAACTCCTTGCGCAGATCCGAGCGGCGCTGCCAGCCCCAGTCACCGCCCTTGGTGCGGCGGGAGTCGTTGCTGTAGAGGCGGGCGAGGTCGGTGAAGCTCGCGCCGGCCTTCAACTGTTTGACAATGTCGTTGGCCTTGTTGCGCAGCGTCTCGTCGGTGTCATCCGGCTCGCGCGTCAACTGGATCAGGCGCAGGTGGACCGAATCCTCCTGGTAGAAATGGTCCTTGTTCTCGTTGTAGAATGTCTCGATGCGCACCGGGCTGATCGTGGTGGCGGACTTGCGCTGCTGCTGGCGCATGTAGCCGTAAACGATGTCCTCCTCGACTTCCTTGCGATAATCCTTCTGGGAAATGCCGCGGGAGCGGAGGTAGGCGAGGTACTTGCTGCGATCGCCGTCGAACTGCGTGGCGATGGTCTCGGAAATCTGGTTGTCGACGTACATCGCCGGCACCTTGTGCTTCTCGTCCTTGTAGAATTCCTTCACGATCAGCACGCGGTCGATGAGGTCATTCACGATGCTGTCCTGGAGCTGCTGGATCTTCTCGTTGAACTCCTTTTCACTGTGGCTCTCGGACTGGACCTGGTGCACCAAGGGCGCGAGCTCGCGCCGGACGTCGTCCACTGTGATGATCTTGTCCTCGGCGATCGCGACGATGCCGTTGGCAAAGCGCATGTTCAGCCCATCGTCCGGCGCCGCCGCATCATCGGCGACGAGCCGGGCGGCCATCAACGGAAGACCAAGGGCTAGAACGGTTAAGGACGCGCGGCGAAGAACTCGGTGACCACTCATGTACTGGTGCAATTTTGCAGAAAAATACTTATTTCCCTCAACCTTGCCAGCGGGGTGGGGGCGGTCAAGCGGGGAAACCGGCTGCCGATTTGGATATAGTCGTCATGACGGCCCGAGTTGCGCAGGCATTTCAACCGGGAGCCGTCGGTT
>DASYDZ010000205.1:0-10742 GCA_036499305.1 Candidatus Didemnitutus sp. | reverse complement strand
ATCTGGATGTCGTGCGTGTTCAGCCAGGCCTGGAGCTCCGGGAACCACGGGTGTTCCGCGTTCTCGTAGCGACCGAGCCAGCCCTGGGCCCCGAACAGCAGGACGTAGATCAGTCCCGAGATCACCGGCGAGACGGCAAAGGGCAGGTCGATCAGGGTGGTCAGCAGGCTCTTCCCCCGAAACTGGAACTTCGCGATGGCCCACGAGGCGGCCACGCCGAAAACGAGGTTCGCGGGCACCGCGATCGCCACGGTCAACAGGGTGAGCCGGATCGCACTCCGCGTATCGGAATCGGAAAATGACTTCAGGTACTCGCCGACGCCCTTGCGCAAGGCCTCGGCAAAAACCGCGGCCAAAGGCAGCAGGAGAAAACCCGCGACGAACACCAGCGCGATGCCCGTCAGGAGCACGCGAACCCAGAAGGGATTGCGCGTCACCCGGGGCGCGACCGCCTTGGCGGGGGCACGATTGCGGGTCAGGGTGCTGGGAGCAGGTCCGGCCATGTCAGACGCGATAGTGCCGGCGGCTCCATTTCTGGAGCAGATTGATCACGAGAAGCAGGACGAACGAGGCGGCGAGCATGACCACCGCAATGGCGGTCGCACCGCGGTAATCGTATTGCTCGAGCTTGGTGATGATCAGGAGCGGAGCGATCTCGCTGTGCGACGGTTTGTTGCCCGCGATAAATACGACCGAGCCGTACTCGCCCACCGCCCGGGCGAAGGCCAGCGCGAAACCGGTGATGAGCGGCGGCAGCAGTTCGGGGAAAATCACGCGCGTCACGGTCTGCCAGCGGTTGGCGCCGAGGGTCGCGGCGGCCTCCTCGAGTTCCGGCTCGAGCTCCGCCAGCACCGGCTGAAGCGTGCGGACCACAAAGGGCAGCCCGATGAAGGTCAGCGCCAGAAAAATGCCGGGCCGGTCGTAGGCGATCGTGGACCCGAGTATCTTGTCCCACCGCACGCCGGGAATCCACTGATTCAGGTGCCCGACCAGGCTCGTCCACCACGGCTGCAGGTATTGGCCCAGCCAGCCGTGTTCCGAATAGATCGCGGTCAGCGCGATGCCCGCCACCGCGGTCGGCAGGGCAAATGGCAGGTCGACGATCGCGTCCACCACCTGCCGTCCGGGAAACGAGTAGCGCACCAGCACCCAGGCCAGGATCAGGCCGAAAAACACGTTCACCAGCGCGGCCAGCAATGAGATCCCGAAACTGATCCTATAGGCCGCCACCACCCGCGGCGCCGTCACTGTGGTCCAGAATTCGCTCCAGCTCAGTCCGGCGGTCTTGATGAACGCCGCCGACAGCGGCAACAGCACGATCAGGCCGAGATAGAAAAGCGTGAAGCCAAGCGAAAGCCCGAACCCCGGGAGAACCCGGCGCGGCGGTGTGGGCAATGCGATCGCGGTGTCCATGACGTCAGGGTACGGGCGCGAGGGGCAATACTAGGGCAACAATCCGGGAAAAGCGCAACCCGGCGCACCGGATGGCCGGGTCATAGAACGAAACGTGAAAATCCCCTCGTTCATGACGTGGGGACGCAAGGAAGGCTCCGCCCGGCGGGTCTCGTGGCGCGCCGGCCGGGCAAGGGAAAGATGATTGGGATGAGGGAGTCAGTTTTGATAAATCTGATCGAAGATGCCGCCGTCCGCGAAGTGCGTGGCCTGCGCCTTGGTCCACCCGCCGAATTCGCTGTCAATGGTTACGAGTTCGAGGTGCGGAAAACGTTTCGCGTATTTTGCCGCGATCACCGGATTGCGCGGACGATAGAAATTCCGCCCGGCGATGTTTTGGCCCTCGTCCGAGTACAGGTATTCGAGATACGCCCTGGCGACCGCCTCCGTGCCTTTCCGGCGCGCGACCCGGTCGACCATGGTCACCGGCGGTTCGGCGAGGATGCTCAGCGAGGGCACCACGATCTCGAATTTGTCGGCCCCGAATTCCTTCAGGGCGAGAAAGGCCTCGTTCTCCCAGGCGAGCAGCACGTCGCCGATCTCGCGTTGCACGAACGTTGTCGTCGCCCCGCGCGCTCCGGTGTCGAGCACCTGCACGTTCTTGTAGAGCGCGGCGACAAACTCGCGCGCCGCGGCATCGGACCCGCGCTTGTGTTTCGCATACGCCCAGGCGGCGAGATAGTTCCAGCGCGCTCCGCCCGAGGTTTTCGGGTTCGGCGTGATCACACCTATGCCCGGCTTCACCAGGTCATCCCAGTCCTTGATTCCCTTCGGATTGCCCTTCCGCACCAGCAACACGATCGTGCTCGTGTAAGGCGTGGAATTGTCCGGCAGGCGCTTCTGCCAGTCGGCCGGAATGAGATTTCCCACCCGGTGCAGGGCATCGATATCGGCCGCCAGGGCCAGCGTCACGACGTCCCCCGGGAGACCATCGATCACCGAGCGCGCCTGCTTGCCCGAGCCGCCGTGGGACTGCTTGATGACGACATCGTCGCCGGTCTTCGCCTTCCAATGGGCCGCGAAGGCACGGTTGTAGTCGACGTACAGCTCGCGCGTCGGATCGTACGAGACATTGAGCAGCTCAATGGTCTTGCCGGACGCCGAGGCGAAGGCGGCCAGTGCGGCGAGAATGGGAAGAAATGTTTTTCGATTCATGATGGCGATCCTCAGAAGGAGATTTGAACCCGCGAGATGAGGGACTCCTCATTCTGTTTCAATACCGGGACCGTCGGGACCGCCGGCGCACCGGGGGGCAGGTCGAAGTGCGTGTCGTAGAAGTCGACCGACACGCGCACGACTTTGTTCAGGTACCAGTTGAACCCGACGCCGAAGGCCCGGGCCTCGTCCGCGTTGCCGGCCGTGGCGGCGTAGAGCGGGAACGCAGCATCGTCGACTTTTAGATCAGCATAGCGTGCGACCACCTCGACCGCTCCCCATGTACGGTTGGCCCAGTTGAAATTCCGCCGCGGCACCACGCCGTTGAACGAGGAATCCTCGCCCGTCAGGACGTAGCCGGCGCCCACCTGCCAGGCGGTGTTGGCGAGCGTTTTCTTCGCGCCCGTCGCGCTCGGGCGGACCTGCACCGTCGACCGCACGAATTCGCCGATCAGGCCGAACGGACCGGCGCGATAGTCGAGCTGCGGCGAGATCCGCGAGCTGTGCCCATCGGCGATCGTCGTCGTCAGATAGCTGAAAAAAGTCTGCTGGCCGTCTGTCCTGTATCCGGAAGTGCGACCGGAAGCGGTTTTCTCGCGGCCGTAGCTGCCGGAAACGCCGAACGACACGCCGCTCAACGCCGAATCCGTCTCACCCTTGAAAGGCGTGGCGAAGAGGCGGACGATGCCATCCTTGTCGTTGTCGAAGTCGGCATTGCCCGAACTCGCGCCATCCGCCACGCCGCCAAAGACACCGGCGGCGTAGTTCAGCTTTCCGCCGAGCAGGTCGCCCGAGGCCTGCGCGCCGACATCGCGGTTCGGCACGAGATTCGTGACCAGCGAACGTTCGTCGAAGAACGTCCAGGAGTCGGATTGGAGCAGCTCGAGGCCGACGGGCGACTTGAACTTGCCGAACTTGAACTGCAGTTCGGGCGTCAGCGTAATCCCAATGTTCGCATCGAGGATGCTCGGTGTGGTTGTCCCGGCCGCGTTGCCGCCG
Source organism: Candidatus Didemnitutus sp. (assembly GCA_036499305.1). Taxonomy (GTDB): domain Bacteria; phylum Verrucomicrobiota; class Verrucomicrobiia; order Opitutales; family Opitutaceae; genus Didemnitutus. The sequence continues at coordinate 7,136 of DASYDZ010000205.1, read as the reverse complement.
CCGAATTCGGGCACGATCTGGAAGGTCGTGTTTTTCGAAAACGAACCCTCGGCGATGATGCGGGCGCGGCGCAGGAGGAACGAGTTGTTGGCGATGCCGTCGTCCGCGAAAAACAGCCGGTTGTCGAATTGCACGAGGCCGCGAATCCGCGGTGAGTTGGCGCCGTCGCCGGAGGCAAGGGTAACGCCCCGGTCGCCGACGGCGATCTTGGGGGCGGCCTTCGCCGCCACCGCGTCGGCCTCGTCCTTGATCTCCTGCTTTCGTTCGAGCATGAGGATTTTCTGTTCCAGGGAGTGCAGTTGCTCGCGCAGTTGCGCGAGGTCGTCAGAGTCCGCGGCGGGCAGCAGGCCAGCCGCGACCACGTACGCCAGCAGAGCCGGCGCGAATTTCGAGATCGGAGAGGTCCTCATCGGAGGGATGTCGGTCTGTCTTCATGGGAGCCTCCCGTGGTCGGGTCAGTCGCAGTGGGTGATGGTGGATGGGAAACGGCCGCCGCGGGCGCGGTGGGCCGGAAAAATCAGCGGGCCGCGTCGCGGTCGTCCGCCGGGGACGAGAGCCGGGTCTTCTCGGTGCGCTCGATCTGGGTGACCCGGCCGTCGTGGACGACAAGTTGGACGACGCCGAACCGCAACGTTTCGACTTTTTGCCGCACGATGCGCAGCCAGTCGGGCGTCAGCTCAATGACGGGACCAGGGGCGGGGGCGTTCATATCGCATAGTCTCCCAGCAATTGATAGACGACGCCCTCCGTGGGGCTGGTGCTCCCACGGCGTGGACGCGCCGTCCGGTCCTTGCCGGCGGCCGAAACGGTGGCAGCCTTGGTAAACGGAAGCGGACGGCCACTCGAAGCGAGCTTGCGCGTGGTCACTTCAACCACGTCGGCCAGGGTGTAGCGGTCGAGAATCGCCGCGATCGCGTTGCGTACGTCGAGCATCAGCATCCGCAGGCCGCAATGAGCCTCGTCGGGGCAGTTGCAGGGTTTGTAGGCCGTCTGGCTGACGCAGCCGATCGGCGCGAGCGGGCCGTCGATCAGGCGGACCACCGAGCCAACGGTGATCTTGTCCGCCGACCGGGCCAAACGGTAGCCACCGTGCTTGCCCCGGACGCTTTCGACGACGCCGGCTTCCCTCATCTGTTGCATGACCTGCTCGAGGAATTTCACGGGCAGGTCCTCCGCCCGCGCGAGTTCGGATACCTGGACCAGCGGACGCTGCACCTTGGCGGCAATGCCGAGGTTGATCAGGGATCGGAGGGCGTATTCGCCGCGCTTGGAAAGTTTCATGCAGTGAGGCTACTTTCGTAAAGTACATTACTTTAGTAGACTTTGGATCAAGAAGAAATTTTCCTCCTTTCAAAAAATGCGGGCCACTCGCTGGAAGACTATTATCTCACTTTCGGCTAACGTTTTCCAAAACCCGACTCCTCATAAACTCCCTATATGGACTATGCCCGCATTGTCATAAATCTCGACGCATCCGTCATTATCCAAGGGCGCCGCGAATGGCGACTCCATGGCGTGATTCGGTCTCCTTGCGTTCCTTCGCAGTCACCCTTAATCCGATTTCAGGATCTGGATCGGATCAATTCTCGATGCGCGCCGACCCGGAATTGCGCCCGCGACGGCAGCCACAATCAGCGCGACGCCGGCCGCGACGAAGCCCGAAAAAAGACCCGGTTGCACGGCCAGCGCCGCCTGCACCGCGGGAAGCCTGGGTGCAATCGCCACCACCGCCAGGCCGATCACGGAGCCGATGACTCCGAGCCGAACCGAGTCCGTCACCACGCTGCGGAAAAGACCACCCGGCGCGGCACCGATGGCGATCCGCAGGGCGAGTTCTCTTTGGCGGAGCACCACGAGGTACCCCAGCGATCCGGCAACACCCGTGCCGGCCAGAAGGATTGCGCAGGCTCCGAAAATCGCAGCCAGGCGGGAAGTCGCGAGGTCGCCGCGCAGGTCGTCGGCCATCCGCTCCTGCAATGTCTTCCAGTTGGTGAACACGAGGCCGGGCTCGGCCCGCGCCAGCACACTCCGGAGATTCCCCATCATCGCCTCGATCGATCCTTGGAATCGCACCGCGATAAACTGCGGGATCGCGTCGCCGGCCTGCGCCACCGGGGCAAAAAACAGCGCGGGCACCGGCGCGCGCACGCCGTTGGGATGCGAGTCCGCCACCACCCCGACGATCATGCGATCGTCCTTGGAGGCCTTGGCATCCATCCCAAAGGATTGTCCGATCGGATTGCGGTCGCCGAAAAATTCCCGCGCAAAGGTCGCATTGACGATCGCCACGGGCATCGACTCCGCCCGGTCATCCTTGGAAAAATCGCGCCCCACCAGGATCGGAATTCCCACCACGCCGAAATATCCGGGGAGAACCGCATCGTGCTGGATGCTGCGCTGGTGCCCGAGCGCATGCGGATCGCGCACGTAAATTCCGGAGGCCCATTGGCTGCCGGCCAGAATTCCCGTGAGAGAGAAACTGACGCCCCGGACCTGCGGCACGGTGCCAAGGGTTTGTTCGAGTCGGTCGAGCAGGGCCGGCACCGTCTTCATCTCATAGCCCGCACTCTCCGGATCGAATACGGCAGTGATGACATTCTCGCGATCGAACCCCGGATCCGCGGCGAGCACCTTTTGCAACTCCGCGCCCAGCGCCGTCGCCAGCGCCACCAGCGCAACCGCGATGGCAAACTGCCCGACCACCAGGAGGCGCCCGAGACGAACCGGAGCGCGACCGAGCCCCCGGCTGCCCGACAGGGCCCGCAGCGGTTCGACCCGGGAAATCCAGAGCGCCGGCGCCAGGGCGCTCAAGACCGCACAGCCGAATGCCACGGCCAGCATGAGCGCAACCGAACGGAAACCAAGGGCGACCTCGACGGTGTCGCCCGGAAGCAGCAGGTGCGCCGCGGCCGGCAGCAGCCATGTGGCCAGCAGCCATCCGCCGGCGCCACCCAGGACGCTGAGAATCAGCGCTTCGAGGAAACCGAGGCGCATGACGCGCACCGAGCCGGCGCCGAGGGCCAGGCGAACCCCGATCTCGCGGTGCCGGGCCATTGACCGGACCAGCAGCAAGCCCGAAACATTGGTGCAGACCAGCAGGAGCATCACTCCCGCCACGGTCCCCAGGAGCCAGCCAGTGGAGCGAAAACTACCGCGCAGCCGCGATCGCCCTCCCGGGGCCGGCATCAGCGTCCAGGTGCGGTGCTTCATTCGCGCCCGTTCCTCGGTGTCGTCGTTGGCCTTGATCAAATCGTCGCGTTCCACGGCCCAGGCGCGGTCGACGGCCGCCGCCGCAGAGGTCCCGCCGGGACGGATCCGGACCAGGATTTGCAGCCATGAAATCCGTTCCTCCCGATTCCAATCCGGGTCGTTGGGGCGATCGTCGCCCAGCGATTCGCTCGAATTTCCGTATATGTGCAGACGCGATTGAACCGCGGCCGGAAACCACAGCTCCGTGAGCTGTCCCACCGAAACGTCACGAAAGGCAGCCGGCAGGACTCCCGCCACGGTCACCGGGGTCCGGTTGACCACGATTTCCCGTCCGACCGCCATTTCCGGTGTGCCGAATGTCTTGCGTGCCCATCCGTCGGAAGCCACGGCGACGAACGGCGCGGCCGGCGCGTCATCGGACGCCCCCAACAGACGACCCGCGCGCGGTTCCAATTCGAGCGTCGGGAAAAAATTCCCGCTCACGAGCCGCAGATTTGCCCAGGCGGCGGCCGCCTCTCCCACCTGAACTGCTCCCCGCGACCCGCCGCTGTAGGCGGCAACCGAGCAGGCGGGCAGCGATTCCTCGAGTCGGCGCACGGTGCCCCGGCTCAGGCGTTCGGGACGACCGGGGTCCGAATTGACCACGGCGTAAAGTTCCCCGGGATGCCGCACCGGGAGCGGTCGGAGAAAAACCGCGTCCACCAACCCATAAATGGTCGCCGCGGCACCGAGTCCGAGCGTGAGGATCAGGATCACCGAGGCCGCCAGCCATTTCCGCCGGACAATGCCGCGGAACGCGAAGCGAACGTCATTCACCATTTCATCCCAGCTCGGGAATCCCGCGGTTTCGCGCAGGTCTTCCCGTGCCCGGGCCACGTTGCCGAACTCCCGCAGGGCCGCCGACCGGGCGTCCGCGGGCGACGCACCCGCCGCCCGATGCCGGGCCTCGAGCTCGGCGAGATGAAATCCCAATTCCGCGTCGAACGACCGGGCGATTGAACGACGGCGCCACAGATCGCGAAAGCGGGCCAGCAGGCGTGACATCGATCAAGCCCGGGCGTTCGCCGGTCCTCCGTCCGTCACGATATTGTTCACGGCCCCGCTGATCCGGTGCCAGCGGTCGATCTCCTCGACCAGCCGGGAGCGGCCCCGGCGCGTGAGTGAGTAGAAGCGGGCGCGCCGATTGTTGGTGCTCGTGCCCCACTCGGACTCGATGAGTCCCTGCTGTTCCAGGCGCAACAGCGCCGGGTACAGCGTCCCCTGGTTGAGGGCGAGGACGTCGGCCGAGACCTGCTCGATCCGCCGCGCGATGCCGAAGCCGTGCTGCGCTCCGAGCACATCGAGGGTCTTGAGAATCAGCAGGTCGAGGGTCCCCTGCAGCACGTCGGCGCGGTCATCGCTCATGTTGAAGGTCAACAGGAGCCCCTGTTGTTTGTCAACAGGAATGAAAGCGTGGTTTTGGTGGAGGGAGGAATTTCCCAATTCCGCCGACGGCGATGAGGTGGAGCGCGACCTCCGGCTTCGTTATTTCCTGCAGGGCCTTCGCTGGCGAAGGCCGGGTGCGCTTTCGGCGAACCGGCCCGGAGGTCCGGTTCCACCTTGGCGGCATTCGGAGATGCCGCCCTACATCATGATCCGCAATCCGTCGTACGCCAGGCCAATGCCGGGGGGCAGCTTGGCCTCCCACTCCGCGTGGTCGATGAGATGCGTCAAATGGGTCAGCAACGATTTCGGCGCGCCGATCGCGGCGGCCGCAGCGCACGCTTCAGCCATGTTCATGTGCGTTGGGTGCGGCTCGGGACGCAGGCCGTCGAGCACGACGACATCGGCCCCCTTCGCGAGCGCCATCGCCTCGGGCGTCACGGTCTTGCAGTCGTTGAAATAGGCGAACTTCCGGCCCGATGAGCGCTCCTCGAAAATCAGCCCAAGCGTATTGATTTTTCCGTGCGGCAGCAGCGCCGAGCGAATGATGCCCTCCGGCACCTCGATCGCGGGCGGCATCAGGATCGGCCGGAACGCGGCATAGCCGGCGGAGATCGGCCGGTCGGAAATCGCGTAGGGATAGATCGATCGCACCCGGCCCGCCCCCTCCTCCGTCGTGTAAACCGGCAGCGCCGTCCCGCCGCGCAGGTCGCAGAATCGGCGAAGGTCATCCATGCCGCTGATGTGATCCGCGTGGCCGTGCGTGAGCACAAACAGGTCGAGCCGGGCGATGTTCTCGCGCAGGCATTGGAGCCGGAATTCCGGCGAGGCGTCGACCTGGATATGAAAGCCATCCATGACCACGTGGATGCTCGAACGCGTGCGGCGGTTGCGCGGATCGGACGACGTGCACACGGGACACGGGCAGGCGATCATCGGGACGCCCTGGGATGTGCCGGTGCCGAGAAAAATGATCTCCATGCCGGTGATCACGGAAACGACGGTTCGGGGGGAAGTGAAGGGAAAAGGCCGGGGCGGCACATCGGTGTCGGCGGTTGGCGGCAGGGATCGATGTCCCCATCGATCCGTAAAATCGTCGTACGTCGATTGACGTATTTCGCGCGATTGTGCCAAGACCCGCTCCTTGTGAACTCGTCACATGCAAAACCGGGTTCTCCTCAATCATCGAACACCTTCGTTCGTTCCCCCCGGTGCGTGGTTTTTCATCACGATTCGCGCGAACCCTCGCGGGACGGATCAACTTTGCCTGACTGAACGCAGCGCCGCCCTGCTTCAATCCGCCGTCTCCTACCACCATTGGCAGCAATGGGTGCTCTATCAATTCCTCCTGATGCCCGATCACTTGCATGCGATCCTCGGATTTCCCGCCACCTCCAATCCGGGGGTGACGCTGGGCAACTGGAAACGTCTCACGACCCGCCTGAGCGGCGTAAATTGGCAGCCCAATTTTTTCGATCATCGCATTCGCCGAGGCGAATCGATCGACCAAAAGGCTGCATACGTCCGGCAGAATCCCGTGCGGGCCGGTCTGGTCGCGCAGGCCGACCAATGGCCCCATGCCGTCGACCATCGAATCTGGACAGTTGGTCCCGGCCACCGACCGGAATCCCGCGGATCGATGAGGACATCGATCCCTACCGTCGGATCCGGTCCGGTGTAAGCGGGTTTGGCAACCCCGCCCGGCATCAAAGAAAAAGGCGCGCCCTTTCGGACGCGCCTTGAATTCGTTGGATTGGACGAGCCGTGTCTTCCGAATCTCCCTTCGGAGCGAAGGAGGCTCAGTAATCCATCCCGCCCATGCCGCCGCCGTGACCGCCCGGGGCCGGAGCTTCCTTCTTCTCCGGGATCTCGGTGATCATGCACTCGGTGGTCAGGAGCAGTCCGGCGATCGAGGCCGCATTCTGCAGCGCGGTGCGGGTGACCTTCGTCGGGTCAACCACGCCGGCCTTGAGGAGGTCCTCGTAGGTGTCGGTCGCGACGTTGTAGCCCACGTTGCCCTTGGCCGCGAGGACTTCCTTGGCGACGACGCCACCGTCCACGCCGGCATTGGTGCAGAGCATCCGGATCGGGTGCTCGACCGCACGACGCACGATCTGGGCGCCGAAGGCTTCGTCACCCTCGAGCTTGAGCGCGTCGATGACGCGGATGGTGCGCAGGAGGGCGACGCCGCCGCCGGCAACAATGCCTTCCTCGACCGCGGCGCGCGTGGCGTGGAGGGCATCCTCGACGCGGGCCTTCTTCTCCTTCATCTCGACCTCGGTGGAGGCGCCGACATTGATGACGGCGACACCGCCCGCCAGCTTGGCCAGGCGCTCCTGGAGCTTCTCCTTGTCGTAGTCCGAGGTGGTCTCCTCGATCTGACGGCGGATCTGTTTCACGCGGCCCTGGATGTCGGAGGACTTGCCGCCACCTTCAACGATGGTGGTGTTTTCCTTGTCAACCGTGATGCGCTTGGCGCGGCCAAGGTCGCTGATCTGGAGGTT
>DASYDZ010000204.1:0-2868 GCA_036499305.1 Candidatus Didemnitutus sp. | reverse complement strand
CCCGAGGACCGCACCGTCATCCAGATGCTCGACCTCGAGCAGAAGAGCATCGCGGAAATCAGCGCGTTGACCGGATGGGGACAGTCGATGATCAAGGTGCGTGCATTCCGTGCGCGTCGGAAATTGCAAAAACTTTTTCAGGACCTACAACAAAAGGAGAGAATATGAGCACCGAAGACCGGAATTGGCAGAAACTTTTGACCGTCGCGCGCTCGGTGCCGCCGCGCACGGACGTGGCGGCCCCGTTCGGCTTCGCCACGCGGATGGCCGGCCTCGCCATGAGCACGCCGCGGTCGGCCCCCTGGGCGTTGTTCGAGAAATTTGCCATCCGCGGGCTCATCGCGGCGTGTGCCTGCGGCGCGGCGGCCGCGGCGTTCGGCTATTCTTCGTGGAACAGCGACCACGAAAACGACACCGGCGCGGACGACGGGGTGACGGAAGTTTTTGATCTTTCGTGAGGATGGAAAAGCCCTGGAAACTGATCTTCCTGCTGGTCGGCATCTTCGCCGCCGGCGTGGTCACCGGTGGATTCGTCGTGAACATGCGGTTCGGCCGTCGCCTTCCGCCCCGGCCGCGGATGGAATCCTGGCGGGACTCGGATCTCAAGGTCCTGGCCGACCGTCTGGGCCTTTCGAATGATGAGGTGGAAAAGCTCAAGCCCGTGGTGAAACCCTTCGTGGACCAGATGGCCAAGGTGCGGACGAACTGGATCAACGAGACCCGTCCCATTCTTGAGCAGCTCGAACACGCGGTGGCCGCGGTGCTCACCCCGGAACAGAAGGTTCGCTTTGACGAGATGAACCGGGAGCAGCAGGAACGCATGAAGCGGTTCATGCGTGATCGCGGCCAGATGCGGGGACCGCGTGACCATGGTGGGGACGAGCCGCCGCCCGGACCGCCTCCGGACAAGACCTAGCTCGAAATCGGGCGCCTCATGGCTTTGGTGGAACCCCATGGGGTCTTTGCCGACCATCGGCAACGGCGCCTCCCGGGGCCTGTCCTTGAAGTTGGTCATGTTCGCCCGCCTCCTATATCTATTTTTGGGATTTGTGCTGATCGCATTTGTCGGCTCGGGTCGCGTCATGGCGGTGTCCTCAGCGATGTCCGGGGAGCCCGCAGGCTTTACCAGCGTTCTCGCGGCGGTCGCGCCCGCCAAGGCCGCTCATCCGCGGGTGGGCGATTCACTGCTGGCCAAGGGGCCTGGATTCCCTGATCCCGCGAGCATTGGAAGGACGATGGAGGACAACGCATTGGACATCGCCCTGCTGGTGCTCGCGTTGTTCGGTCTCTGGGGTCTCAAGCGGATGATGGCATGAGGCGGCCAGAGGGTCCGCGGCCTTTTTGGTTGCGCGACCCGGGGGCAAACCTACTTTCTCGCGCTGGCCAGGCGCCATGCATGCGCAGGCGCGTGAACCCCGCCAGGACCGGAAGGTAGCAACGGTGACGACGTCCTGCCAGTGCCGTGGATTGCCTGGCCACTTTTTTTGCAACGAGTGTAGCCGGGGGCGCAAGACCCCGGGCGGTGGGCGTCGGTTTCCACCCCGACGCAACGATCACCGATGGTGCATCGGCGACCACCTGGTCGCGATCGCGGCGGAAGGAGGCCAGTTAAGTGACTCGATATCGGCGGATAAACCGGGCCCTTCGGACCCGGCTACATCGGATCCGGCTACATCGGATCCGGCGACATCGGACGGGCGACACGGAACCTCGGCTACACGGAATCCGGATGCGGTGCGCGTTGTTGATGTAGCCGGGGGCGCGAGACCCCGGGGAGTTGGGCGTCGGTTTCCACCCCGACGCAACGATCACCGATGGGGCATCGGCCGACCACCTGGTCGCTTCGACTCAAACCACCACGACCGGGTTCCGGAGGATGCCGATCCCGTCGATTTCAATTTCCACGACATCGCCTTCCAGCAGCGTGAAATCGTCGGGCGGGACAACACCGGTTCCGGTCAGCAGTACCGCGCCATGCGGAAATTTCTGGGAGCGGAAAAGATACCCCGCCAGTTCGGCGAACGTCCGCTTGATCTGGCTGACGGCGGTATCCCCGGAAAACACGGTTTCGTGTCCACGCTGGATCCGCACGCGGATGCGCCACTGTCGGACGGTTTCCTCGGAAATCCCCAGCGTGATCCACGGGCCGAGCGCGCACGACCGCTCATAAATTTTCGCCTGCGGCAGATAGAGCAGGTTCTCCCCTTCGATGTCGCGCGAACTCATGTCATTCGCGGCGGTGCAACCGACGAGCCGGCCGCTCGAATTGAGCACGAGGGCGAGTTCCGGCTCGGGCACGCTCCAGCGCGCATCGCGGCGGATGCCGACGGCGTCGCCGGTGGTCACAACCTTCGACGCGACCGATTTGAAAAATATCTCGGGGCGCGGCGCGGAGTAGACCCGATCGTAGGCCGTCGCGCTGAAATCCGACTCCTCCATCCGCGCGGCCTTGCTGCGCAGATAGGTGACGCCGGCGGCCCAGACTTCCTGCTGCTCGACCGGTGCGCAGTATCGGACCGAGGCGGGATCGAGGCGCGGCAGATTTTGGTGCAGCAGGGCACTCAGCGTGCCGATCGGATCCGCCTGCTCGAGAATCGCGTCGAGCCGGGTTACGCCTGCGGGGGTCAGATCCCGCAGCGAGCCATCAACGCCGATCGCGCCCACGTGCACATCACGATCGGAGTGGGCGAAGCGGCAGAGTTTCATGGACCGGGATCGACGGGGATGGAACTCACAAGGCTGTTGACGGCGGCAGGCGCGGGCAAGCAAAGTTCATCATGCCCCGCCCCGACACCCCGTCTGCGCGTCCGGCGGCGGACTCGCCCAGTCGGGCGCGCCATTGGGTCATCGTCCTGGCGGTCGCGCTGG